>NZ_CP139971.1:1966606-2294374 GCF_034424545.1 Trinickia caryophylli
CGCTATGTTCAGCGACAACCGGTAGAGCGTGGTGAACAGCAGCACTGAAGGAAATGCCGAGAGCTGCGTGATCGAGGGCACGTACATGGTGACCATCAACAGCACGACGCTGATGCAGATGTTTACCGAAAGCAAGGCGTCGATGATGACCGGTGGCAGCGGCAGAATCATGAGCGCGACGATCGCGGTGACGAGCGCCGCAATGCCGATCTCGCCGCTCGCGGGTAGCTTCAGGTTCTTGAGCATGTTCGGCTCCAAGTGGTGTTCAACGAGCTTCGGACGAGGGTGCGCTCTGGCCGATCGCATCGACCCAGCGCAGGATGGCTGCAACCACCTCGAACAGCTCCGATGGAATCGGTCGGTTCTCGGCAACTTTGTGCAGGGCGCGGGCGACGGGAGGATTCGCGACGATCGGTATCTGGTGCCGTGTCGCAAGCGCGCGAATCTCGAATGCGGCGCTGTCGACGCCTTTGGCGAGAACGATCGGAAGCGGTGTTTCCCCGCGAACGTAGCGCAGGGCCACCGCGTAATGCGTGGGATTGACGACCACCACGTTGGCGCGGCCCACTGCGCTCGAAAAGCCTTCGCCACCGCCGTTGACGAGCTCCTTGGCGCGTTTGCGCCGCTCTTGCTTGAGCTTCGGCTCGCCCTCGCGTTCCTTCAGGTCCCGCTTGACCTCGTCCTTCGACATGCGTTGCGAGCGAATCATGAGCCAGTGCTGGATTTTCCAGTCGAGCACGCCGATCACCACGAACAGAATGCCGGCCGCGAACAGCAGCTTCAGCAGCGCGCGCCACAGGATTTGCGTGAGGGCAGCGAGCGGCTCGTACATCGCGGACGTGATCAGCGGAAACAGCGAGACGATCACTTGCCAGAGTGCGGCGGCGATCAGCGCCGCCTTGACGGTCATCTTCAGCAGATCGATGACCGCACGCTTCGAAAAGATCTGTTTGAGGCCCGTTGCGGGGGAGAGTCGATCCATCTTCGGCATGACCGGATCGAACGAGACCTGCAGGCCGACCTGCGCACCGAGCGAGAGAGCCGCCGCCAGCGCGGCGACGAGGCTGATTGCGCAGCAGATGATTGCGCCATTGGCCAAGGTATGGGTGAGCACGGACCAGAGACCCTGCATCGAGCGCTCCGACGCGCAGAAGTCGATCACGAGCGTGATGTCCTGATGGAGCACGTCGAGTAGCGGCCGCCATGCGAACGTGAGGAGCGCGACCGTTACGAGCACGAGCACCGCCGAAACCAGGTCGACGCTTTTCGCCACGGTGCCCTTCTTACGTGCTTCCTTCAGCTTGCGCCGGGTGGGCTGTTCGGTCTTTTCGTCGCTCATGAGCGCTCCGTTACGCCTCGCGCGAGGCCAGATCATGCGTGGCGGCAAGATAGCGCGGCGATATCAGCGCAAGGCGAAGGCGGGCGAAGGCGCAGCGGGCTTCCCGAAGCGTGCGCGCGGCTGCCGGGTGGCGTGCAGTGGTTGAAGGGGCGGCTTCGCGAGCCGAGGGATGGCTTCGCACTTCGAGGCAGCGGTGCAAATGCCATTTGCTACTTTGGCAGCGTGCAAGGCAGTCGTATTCCCGATATCGGGCACTCCCACTACCTGAAGGCGGACTTGAAAATGGATGGCAAACCCGAGTACATGAAGTGCAGCAACAAGCTCGTAGGTGCGATGCGCGAGGTCGTGCGTCTCGCACTGGTCGACAAGTTTCCGAATCCGCGCATGGCGAGCGATGAAGCGGAGTATCTGCTCGATGCGCTCCATACGATACATCCGGCGCGGGCCGAGCTGATCCTTTACGACGGCTTCGTGCATATCGTGCATCGCAATTGGATCGAGGCGATCGCCGTGTTCGAAGGGCTTGCCTCGCGCGGCGAGTGCATGCCCGGCAGCAAGGCGATGCTCGTGTACTGCCTGGCGGCAAGCGGCAACACGGATTGGCGCATCGTGGCGGGAAGGATGCGCGAGGACGAAAGCAGCTTGACCGAGGACGCGCGCGTGCTGCTCGATTCCGTCGAGCTGCGCGAGGAGCTGGAGCGCGCGAATCGCGACGCTCAGGCCACCGGGGCCTTCCATATGACGGAATCGATGAAGCGCCTGCGCGATCGCCTCGGTATCAAGGTGCCCACCGCGCAGGACGAGGCCAACGCCGAGGCCGGCGGCGATCGGCAGCCTGGCTCGTTATCGAGCGCCGAAGACAGTCAGTATCTGCGCCTTTGAGTCCGACGTCCGCTTTTCCGAAGGAGCCTACGATGAACTCGCCTCTCCCGATATACGAAGTCCAACAAGCGCTGGCGTATGCCCCCGATGCCACCGGGGTCAACGCTCCGGTCATGCCGGTCGCAGTGCCGCGCGACGCCGCCGCGAGCTTCGAGCAGATGATGCAGCGAGGCGTGAGCGCCGCTCCGGAGCCGCACGGCTCCAAGGCGGGGTCGCTCGCCACGGAGTTGATTCTCAGCGAGGACGCGGCGTTGCAGACGGTTTCGAACGATGCGCTCTACATGCTGAACCACGCGGACGAAATGTCGTTCAACCAGATCGCCGCCGCGTCCGTGCAGATGCAGATCGAGACGTCGAGCCTGCAGGTCGACATGTCGATGAAGATCAGTGTGGTGGAGTCGTCGAAAGGCGCCCTGGAAACCTTGATGAAGAACCAGTGACCATGAACCGTCGTCCCCGTATCGGCAGCCGTGCGAGCCTCTTTGCAGGCGTCGTGCTTTGCATCGCGCTTGCCGGCTGCAAGCAGGAGCTATATGGCAACCTCAGCGAGCAGGATTGCAACGAGATCGTCGCGGCGCTGCTGCAGGCGGGCATCGACGCGAAGAAGGAGAGTGCGGACGGCGGCAAGACGTGGAGCGCCCAGGTCGACAGCACGTATATCGTGCAGGCGATGAACGTGTTGCGCGAGCGCGGGCTGCCCGGGCACAAGTTCGACGATCTCGGCGCGCTTTTCAAGAAGGACGGGCTCGTGTCGACGCCCACCGAAGAACGCGTGCGCTTCATCTACGGCGTCTCGCAGGAGCTTTCGCAGACACTCTCGCAGATCGACGGCGTGGTCGTTGCGCGCGTTCACATCGTGCTGCCGGATAACGATCCGCTCGCGATGCATGTGAAGCCGTCTTCGGCGTCGGTGTTCATCAAGTATCTGCCGACAGCGAACCTGGCCACGATCGAGCCGCAGATCAAGAACCTCGTCGTGCATAGTGTCGAGGGGCTCTCGTACGACAAGGTGAGCCTGACCGCCGTCGCCGGCAGCCCGCTCGACATTGCGGCGCGCGAGCAGTCGGGGGGCGGCGTGACACGCTGGATCGCGCTCGCCGTGTTCGTGCTTGCGGGCCTCGCACTGCTCGTCGCTGCGGGGCGCAAGAAGGGCAGCCGCTCGGGTGGCACCGACGAAACGGCGGGGCGCGAGGAACCGCATGGGAATGCGGCGGAGCGCCTTGCCGCGAAACTGCCGGTCGGCCCGTTCCGTGCCCGGCAGCCCGCCGACGGCGCACCGCGCTGACCGGTACCCGAGGGCTGCAGCCGCGGAGGGCGCACGACGATGGATATCGACAAGCACGGTAGCGTCGCCTTTGAGATCGCACGTCGCCTCGCGCAGTACCAGGCGAATCGGGTTGCGCTGCTCGAATGGATCGAGCCGGGCTGGCTGCCGCGCGCGTGGCGGCAGCAGCCGGTGGCGGCGAGCGCGAATCTCGCGCGGGAACGTGCGAGGGCGGTCGAAGCATGGCTCACCCAGCAGGGCACGCCGGTGCCCGCCTTTCAGCGTTTTCGCGGTGACGATGGCCTGCTCGGCGGCCTCGAACTCGACGACGCACTGGGCGCGCTCTGTCTGCGAGCCCTGTATTTCCGGCGGGCAGAACTGCGCTATTGGGTCGATCGCGAGAGCCGCGAAAAAGTGGCGTATTGGCTCGGCCGATGCGGCGCCGCGGCGCTGCGTTGGCTGATAGAGACGCCGCACCCGCAGCCGGTGGAGCGGTTGATCCGCGATTTCGGCATGCTGCCGCTCGATCATCTCGACGAATTTTCGCTGAGCTGGGAGGGTTTCTGTCTTTTCAGGGCAAGCGGGCTGTGCGAGCCCGCGTCGCCGGCTGCGCTACTGCGCTACGCATGGCCGCGCGATGCGGTGCCGCCGCCCTGGCTGCACGTGAACGATGCGGATTCAACACACGAAGACAGCGTGCGGGTCCTGAAGCGGTTCGACGATTTCTATGCGAAGGAGAGCACGACATGATCATCTGGCTCAGGCAACCGGGCACGGAACGCGCAACGCGCGGCAGCGGCGCGGGCGTCGGCGTGCAATCGGACGTCGTGCCGCGCGAAGCCCTTGCATTGCTCTCGCAGCTCGACGCAGGCTATGTCGCTTTGCAGCACCAGCACGCGGAAGTGATGGCCCAGGCCGCGCGCGACGTGGATGCGATGCTCGCGGCCGCGCGCGCGGATGCGGAGGCGTTGCGAGCCGAAGCACGCGAAGAATACGATACGGCGCAACGGCGCGGATACGACGCGGGCTGCCGAGATGCACTCTCGCAATGGTACGCGCGCACCGCGCAATTGCTCGAGCAGCGTTACGAACTGCAGATGTCGCTGAGACAGCGCGTTGCCGAACTGGTGGTGTCCGCGGTAGAGAAGATCGTTGCCAACGAGCGTCCCGCTGCGCTCTTCGCGCGCGCCGCGGAGGTGGTCGAACGCATTGTCGAAGGGAGCCGTACCCTGCAGGTGCGGGTGCATCCCGACGAGCGCGACGCCGCTGTCGAGGAATTCGCGCGCGCAGTCGCGCAATGGCGCGAGCGCGGACAGCTCGTGCAGTTGACCGTGCAATCGGACCGCTCGCTGGAGCCGGGCGCATGCGTGTGCGATACCGATATCGGCTCGGTCGACGCGAGCCTGAAGGTTCAGATCGAAGCCGTGCGCATGGCTGTCGACGCCGCGCTGCGGCGCGTCGCGAGCGAGTCGGGTGTGCCGGGTGTGCCGGGCGAGCTTGCGCAGGACGCATTCGCCGAGGTCAGGACACATCCGGCGGCCGGGGCCGAACCGGCGCCATCCGGCCAGACGGGCGCTGACGCCGGTGCAGAGGTGACCGCATGAGCGACGTCTCTCAACGCGCCCGGCTCGACGCGGCGGGGCTCGACGCTTTGATTCAGCTCACGGATACGATCGAAAAGGAGTTCGAACGCGCAGCGCACCTTTCGACGCGGGGCAAGGTCATGGAGGCGTTGGGCACGTTGATTCGCGTGAGCGGCATCGACGTGCGTTATGGCGAACTCTGCGAGCTGAGGACGGGGCACGGCGAGTTGATGCAATACGCCGAGGTGGTGGGTTTTTCCCGCGATACCGTCCTGCTTTCGCCGTTCGGGCGGCTCGACGGCCTATCGCGCGATACGCAGGTAGTGGCCCTGCGTCGGCCGCTGGCGATCCCGGTGGGGCCGGCACTCTTCGGGCGGGTTGTCGACAGCATGGGGCAGCCGATCGACGGGCGCGGCCCCATCGAGACGGAGCAAACCGCCGCGCTTTACGCGGCTCCGCCCGATGCGATGAGCCGACCGCTGCTCGATCGCCCGCTCGATACGGGCGTGCGCGTGGTCGACGGAATGATGACCCTCGGCGAGGGCCAGCGTGTCGGCATTTTCGCGCCGGCCGGCGTCGGCAAGAGCACGCTGATGGGGATGTTCGCCCGCGGTACGCGCTGCGACCTCAATGTGATCGCCCTGATCGGCGAGCGTGGCCGTGAAGTTCGGGAATTCATCGAGCAGATCCTCGGGCCCGAGGGGATCGCGCGATCTGTCGTGGTGTGTGCCACGTCCGACCGCTCGTCGATCGAACGCGTGAAGGCAGCCTATTCGGCCACCGCCATTGCCGAGTACTTCCGCAACCGGGGTATGCGGGTCCTGCTGATGATGGACTCGCTGACGCGCTTTGCGCGCGCGCAACGCGAGATCGGCCTTGCGGCGGGCGAGCCGCCTGCGCGACGCGGCTTTCCGCCTTCGATCTTCGCCGAGCTGCCGCGCTTACTGGAGCGCGCAGGGCTGTCGGAGCACGGCTCGATCACGGCGCTTTATACGGTGCTGGCCGAAGATGAATCGGGCAGCGATCCGATCGCCGAGGAAGTGCGCGGCATTCTCGATGGCCATATGATCCTGTCGCGCGAGATCGCCGCGCGCAACCAATACCCGGCGATCGACGTGCTGGCCAGCCTCTCGCGCGTGATGCCGCAGGTCACCGACAGCGCACACCGGGAAGCCGCCGGGCACGTGCGGCGCCTGCTCGCGAAGCACCGCGAGATCGAGACGCTGCTCCAGCTCGGCGAATACCGTGCGGGCGGCGACCCGGTTGCCGACGAGGCGGTGCGCAAGATCGAGGCCATCAGGCAGTTTCTCTGCCAGCGCACCGACGAGTTCAGCGCCCGCGACGCGACGCTTGCCGCACTGCGCGGCTTGCACGCGTGAGCGCCGTGGCGGATGGCGACTCGCGCGGCAAAGGAGAACAATGATGAAAGACGCGCGCTTCAAAGCATTTTCGGTGATAAAGAGCCGTCTTTTGCGGGCACGCGATGGGTTGCGCGAAACGCTGGTCGAGCAACAGAACGAACGCGACGAGGCGAACGCGCAGCTTGCCGAACAGCAGGACGTGCTTGCGCGCGCCGTGGCGGAGGTCGAGCGGCGCAAGACGCGCATCGACAGCCTGCTCGACGGCCGTCGGCCCGTGCGCATCGAAGAACTACTCGACTGGGAGAAGCTGCTGGCCGATGCGCATGCGCAGCGCGGGCGCGAACTCGAGACGCTGGGGCGGATGCGCGACGGCGTCGCGGCGATCGAGCAAAAGATTGCGACGACGCGTGCCGCGATACTTCGCCACGACGTGCGCATCGACTTGTGCGACGCTCGCCTGGAGCGCCTGCGCCGTGCCGCCGAAGCGCAAGCCGACGACGTGCAGGACGAGGAGAGCGAGGAGGCCTATGTCGCTCGCGGAATCGCGCGGAACGCCAGGAAGCAGCGCTTGGAAACCGAGGTCGCGCGATGATCGATCCGTTCTCGACCGGCATTCCCCAGTTCGGTCACTTGCTGCTCCAGTTCCTGATCCTGGTGGCCGTAAGCGGTCTGCGCCTGCTCGTGCTGCTGACGATCTTCCCGCCGACGGGCGGTGAACTGATCACGAAGCGCATTCGCAACGCGATGGTCATGTTGTGGTCGGTCTACATCGCGTACGGCCAACAGGCCTTGCTGACGAAGCTGCACGGCGAGTTCCTGCTGCTGGTGGTCGTGAAGGAGGCGGTGATCGGACTCGTGATCGCGTTCGTCGCATCACCGGTGTTCTGGGTTGCCGAGGCCGTCGGCACCTATATCGATGACCTCACCGGCTATAACAACGTGCAGATATCGAACCCGAGCCTGGGCCAGCAGACCACGCTCACGTCCACGTTGTTGATGCAATGCGCGACGGTCGCGTTCTGGACCCTCGGAGGCATGACGTTTCTGCTCGGGGCGGTGTTCCAGACGTACGTCTGGTGGCCGCTCGGCAGCCTCGCGCCCGTTCCGCGCGCGTTCATCGAGTCGTTCGTGATGCAGCAGGCTGACTCGCTGATGGCCTCCATTGCGAAGCTGGCCGCGCCGGCGGTGCTGCTATTGCTGCTCGTCGATGTTGGCGTGGGTCTGCTTTCGCGGATTGCGTCGAAGCTCGATCTCGTGTCGCTCGCGCAGCCTGTCAAGGGCGCGCTCGCCGTGCTGCTGCTCGCGCTGATGATCGGCGTGTTCATCGGGCAGGTGAAGGATCAGGTCGCGCTGTTGCATATCGGCGATCAACTGCACGCGCTCGCGCTGTTGAAGTAACCCCGACGCGCCGCGCGGGACTGGACGCGGCGCACGACACGCACCGAGGAGGCATCGATGCCCGTCGCACCCAGTGTCAGGCGGTTTCTCGAGCGCCGGGCCAAGCCCGGCTCGATATCGGTCGACCAGTTGCCGTTGCAAGAGGCGCGCCGCTACTTTGCGTACTACGTGCCGCTTGCCGATATCGCGGCGCGCGACATCGAGCGCGTCGAAGACATTGCCGTCGACGTGCGCGACGGGGCGCAGGTGGCTGCCCGCGTCTATTACCCGCGCCCCGCCGACTGGAGCGATCCGCAGCCTGCGTTGCTGTACTTTCATGCGGGCGGCTACGTGCTCGGATCGCTCGAGACGGCCGATGCGGTTTGCCGCATGCTCGCGGCCGAGGCGCAGTGCGCGGTGGTGTCGGTCGCCTATCGGCTCGCGCCGGAGCACAAGTTCCCCTGCGCGGTCCAAGACGCGATCGATGCGCTGCGATGGCTGCATCGTCGGGCGCTCGTCTACGGCCTCGATCCGTCGCGTCTTGCCGTGGGCGGCGAGAGTTCCGGCGCAACGCTGGCGGCGGTGGCCGCCGTACACGCGCGCGAGCTGAACATCGGGCTGGCGCTGCAGTTGCTCATCTATCCGGCGCTGTCGGCCTCCACTGGCAGTGCGGCACACCGGCTCTACGGCGATGGACACTTTCTGACTCGCGACGTGATTCGATGGATCCATCGCAACTATCTGCGAGATAGCGGCGACGCCCGGGACTGGCGTTTCGCACCGCTCGACGGCAGGCGTAACGCACCGGCGGATCTGCGCGGCGTCGCGCCCGTGTGGCTGGTCTCGGCCGAATACGATCCGTTGCGCGACGAGCACGCGGGCTATGCCGACAAACTGCGCCGCGCCGGCAATCGCGTCGATGCGCGCTGCTATCGCGGGATGATTCACGGCTTCTTCTCGATGGGGCGGGCGATTCCCGAAGCGGCGCACGCGCACCATGACGCCGCCGCGGCGCTGCGCGAAGCGTTGCGTACCGAGGGGTGACTGTGAGATCGGCCGCGATTCACGCAGCATGCGTCACGCCAGCCGAAGTTTTTTCCTCAAGCTCGCATCAAGGAGCCCCGCGGGCATGAAGCGCCGCAACTTGCTGAGCAGCGACGCTTCGCCAGAGACATCGACAGTCGCGTCTCGTTCCGGCATGGCGCGTCACGACGGGCACGTGGCGACACGAACCGACCCGCCCTGCGATCCAAGCGGATTTGCCCTAAGCAACCTGTCGTGCCTCCAGGCGACTCCAGAGCATCCGCGATCGGTTTCCGGTTCGGCAATACGCGAGAACAGGCTTGGGCAACGCATCGAACAGCGCTGCAAATGCACCGACTTCCGCATCGCCGATCTGGCCGGATGTAACGGGCAGATATCGCGCCTGCAGGCCGAGTTCACGAGCCGCGGCAGCGATATCGTCGAAGCGCGGCTGCTCGATGCTCTCTCCGTCCGGCCGGTTGCAGATCACCGAGCGAA
Source organism: Trinickia caryophylli (assembly GCF_034424545.1). Taxonomy (NCBI): domain Bacteria; kingdom Pseudomonadati; phylum Pseudomonadota; class Betaproteobacteria; order Burkholderiales; family Burkholderiaceae; genus Trinickia; species Trinickia caryophylli. Next base: position 1,975,934 of record NZ_CP139971.1, read on the forward strand.
AGCCTGCATCGCGAATCGCGCTCAGTTCGCCCGGCGTAATCTGGCGCGACGCGGTAAATCCAGTTGATGTGGCCGACCGGCATTGCTCGATAGCGCGTTGAAAACAGGCGATTGCGAAATCGACGTCCTCATCCGCGGTGAAGCGACCGAAGCTGATGCGCACGGTGCGGCTGGCCGCTGCCGGATCGAGGCCGATCGCCGTCAGTACGTGCGACGGTTTGCCCGCTGCCGAGTTGCAGGCGGACGTCGAAGAGACGGCGAGTGCATCGCCCAACATGAACGGGAAAAAGCCGGGCTCGTTCACCGTCAGGCTCAACGTATGCGGAATCCGTCTGGCCGCATGAGCGTTGTGCGTGACATTCCCGAGCGCTGCAATCGAATCCCTCAATCGCGCGCTGAGCGCCGAAACAGGGGCCGTGCCGCTTTCAAGTTCCTGTGCAGCCAGTTCGCACGCGGTCCCCATTCCCACGATCTGGTGCGTAGCGAGCGTGCCCGAGCGCAATCCTCGCTCGTGGCCCCCGCCATGCATTTGCGGTGCGATCCGTGCCAAGACTTCGCGGCGCACGAACAACGCGCCGATGCCTTTAGGCCCGTACACCTTGTGCGCCGACATCGACATCATGTCGATGCCCAGCGCGCGCACGTCGATCGGCGTTTTGCCGAGCGCTTGCGCTGCATCCACGTGCAGCAGCGCCCCCACGGCATGCACAACCCGCGCGATGGCAGCGATGTCCGTCAGCGTGCCGAGTTCGTTGTTGACGAGCATCAGCGAAACGAGCCCTGTCTCCCGGCCAATCGCCGCGGCCACGGCGTCGACGGTGATCTCCCCATCTCGTGTAGGCGCGACGTAGGTCACCGACAGGCCGCGCTGCGCAAGACTGGCCATGGTGTCGAGAATGGCCTTGTGCTCGATGCGGCTCGTGACCAAGTGGCGCCGGTCGGCCTCTGCATCCGCAAAGCCTTTCAATGCGAGATTGTTCGACTCCGTGGCGCCCGAGGTCCAGACGATTTCGTCGGCGTGTGCGCCGATAAGCGCGGCCACCTGCTCGCGTGCACGCTCCACCTTCGCGCGGGCCAGCGTGCCGGCTCGATGCGAGGTCGAGGCGGGATTGCCGAATACGCCATCCATGCCGAGGCACGCCGTCATCGATTCGATGACCCGCGGGTCCGCAGGCGTGGTGGCCGCGTAATCCAGGTAATGCAACGCGTTGCTATCGCTCATTTTCGTCTTCTTGCCGCACGGGAGTGGGGCAATCATACGGCGAGATGCATGGAAAATGGCTCTAAATTTAATTGCGTACGGCGTCGGAGATAGAAAAATTTTCTAACGGGCCGTGCGTGGAACGAGGGAGCGGGCGCCCCGCCCTTGCCCCGCGTTGTACTCGCTCGCCTGTTCGAGCAGCCATTCTCGAAAACGCTCCAATGGTTTCCCGTGGCTTAGTTCCGTGGGATACACAAGGTAGTAGGCCGACTCGGCCGGCGAACTCGACTCGAATGGAATCACGATGCCCAACTGCTCCAGTTGATCTTCGACGAAGAACTTCGGCACGAGCGCAACACCCAACCCCGCTGCGGCCGCCGCGATCAACATCGTATGCAGCTCGTAGCGCACGCCATGCATCGTGGAGTTGTCTTCCACGCCGAGTTCGGAAAACCAATGCGTCCAGGCATCGGGCCGCGTCGTGGAATGAAGCAGCGGGTAGGCGAGCAACTCGTGTGCTTTCTTCACCGGCCTGCTCAAAAGCGACGGCGAGCAGATCGGCACCACCTCTTCTCCGAAGAGATAATCCGACGACGTGCCCGGCCAGTTCGGCTTGCCGTAATGAATGGCGGCCTCGAAGTGCGACTCCTCGAACGCGAACATGTCCGTTCGAACGCCCATATTGACCCGCACGTCGGGCGTGCGATCGTTGAAGCCCTTGAGCCGCGGTATCAGCCATTGCGAGGCAAACGTCGGCAGCACCGCCAGCTCGAGGTACCCGCCGCCGCTGCCGTGCGCGATGATCGACAAGGTGTCCCGGTCGAGCGTTTCGAGCGAGCGCCGCACCTGCGTGGCGTAGAGCCGCCCGGCACGCGTCAGCACCACGCGCTGCTTCGAGCGCACGAAGAGCCGTACCCCCAGATTCGATTCGAGCGTCGCGATCTGCCGCGACACCGCACTCTCCGTCAGAAAGAGCTCCTTGGCGGCATGGGTGAAGCTCTCGTGCCGCGCTGCTGCCTCGAAAGCCGTCAGCGCGCCCATGTTCGGGACTTTGAATTTGCGCATCATAGTTCCAAAAACTCATCAAGTAACAATTTAATCTCGCTTTACGGCGCACGCAAGCGTTCGAATAATGCAAATCGCGTAAGGCAGGTCTCCAGCCGGAGGCCGACACCAACACCCCTTGCCGCCATCGGGCGGCCGTGCTTTGAGAGATTTGGCGATGCGCAATGCAAACGTGGAACGTCTGTTGACGAAACTGCTCGGCGAGGAGAAGACCGGGTTCCTGTTCTCGACTCTCAACTTTCCCGCGGTGCTGGAAGATTGGGAAGAGGGGACCGTGACGCGCGCCGAACTCGCGCAGGCCATGAACATGGCACTCTTCGACGGCTTGCTGCAACGCTCGGAAAACGGCCGCATCTACACGGACGACGCCATTGCGAGCGGGGGCTCGGTGTTTTTCGATCATGGCGCGCTGCGTACGGTTCGCTGGCCGCACAACGGCGCCTTGCCGCCCGGCGAAGCCGCATTTACACGCATCCTGCGCCCGCTGGGATTCAAACTCAACGGCCGCTATCCGCTCGACAAGCTCAATATGACGGGACGCGCCTATGCACATGAGGACGCGCCCGACGAGATCGCGCAGTTCTTCGTGAGCGAGCTCCATCCCGAGCGTTTTTCGAAGGAGTTCCAGCAGGCCGTGACCAACGTGGTCAGTTCCTCGAAAGACCCGCTCACGCCGTTGGCCGTCTCACAGCTATCCGAGCTCGAGCGCGACGGCGCCTTGCCGATCGATGCGGCCGAGCAGTTGCTGCCCGTGATCGTCGGCGCGTTCGCGCGTCAACACGATATTCCTGGCGAAGTGGACTACGACACGCTTCTGCTCGAATCGGCGGAAATGGCCTGGATCGCGACCGAGGGCAACGCGTTCAATCACGCGACCGATCGCGTGCAGGACGTACACAAGCTCTCCGACATCGAAAAAGCGAAGGGCCGGCCGATCAAACCCGAGGTCGAGCGCTCGCGCTCGGGCCGCGTGTTCCAGACGGCGTATCGCGCCGATACGGTGCGGCGCCAGTTCAAATCGCCCGATGGCAAAGTCGTGACGCGTCAGGTCCCGGGCTCGTTCTACGAATTCATTACGCGCAAGCGCACGTTCGATCGGATGTCGCGCCGCTGGCTGACGGATCTGCGCTTCGACGCGGGCAACGCGACGGGCATCTTCAAGATGACGGCGAACGCAGCGAAGTGACGTGAAAGCAGCGACGCCGTTTCAAGCCAGCGAGCACCTTCTGGCGGTGCTCGAAGCGCAACTGCGCGCCGGCGTACGGGGGGAGGTCCGCTTCGATGCGGGCACCCAGGCACTGTATGCCTCCGATGCGTCGAACTATCGCCAGATTCCGCTCGGCGTGGTCGTGCCGGCCGACGTCGACGATCTCGTCGCGGCACTCGCGGTTTGCCGGCGCAACGATGTGCCGTTCCTCGCCCGCGGCGGCGGTACGTCGCAAAACGGGCAATGCGTAAACGTCGCGGTGGTTGCGGACGCAAGCAAGTATGTCAACCGTGTCGTGTCGATCGACCCCGTCGAGCGGACCGCCATCGTCGAGCCCGGTGTCATTTGCGACACGCTGCGCGACGCGGCCGAAGCTCATGGGCTGACGTTTGCGCCGGATCCGGCCACGCATAGCCGATGCACGATCGGCGGCATGATCGCAAACAATTCCTGCGGCGCGCATTCGGTCATGGCGGGCAAGACGGTGGAGAACGTCGAGGCGCTCGAGATTGCGACCTATGACGGGGAGCGCTTCTGGGTGGGACCGACGAGCGAGCCGGAGCTCGAGGCCATCGTTCGCGGCGGCGGGCGGCGCGGTGAGATCTACGGCAGGCTGCGTGATTTGCGCGACCGGTATGCCCATCACATTCGCCAGGAGTTTCCTCAAATCAAGCGGCGTGTCTCCGGTTTCAACCTCGACCAGTTGCTTCCCGAAAATGGATTCAACGTGGCGCGAGCGCTTGTGGGCACCGAGGGAACATGTGCGCTCACGCTGCAAGCGAAGGTGCGGCTCGTTCACAGCCCGTCGTGCCGCGTACTGCTCGTTCTGGGGTTCGCCGACATCTACACGGCAGCCGATGCCGTGCCTCACTTCACGAAGTTCGCGCCGATCGCCATCGAAGGGCTCGACCGAGGCATCATTCGTGGCCTCCAGGCACGTGGGCTCAAGGCCGAAGAGATTTCGCTGCTGCCGGATGGTGACGCCTGGGTCGTGCTCGAGTTCGGCGGAAATACCGTTCAGGCAGCACTCGTGCAAGCGCAACGAGCCGAGGCCTATTTCAACGCGGGTAAAGGCGGCGATGGAGTGGCAGGATTCGTCGTCGAAGAAAAAACGAAGCAGCAGAAAATCTGGTCCATTCGCGAGACCGGTGCATCGGCGGTGGCCTTATCGATCGATCCCGCGAGGCCCGATCCGATCGTCGGCTGGGAAGACGCTGCCGTCGATCCATTACGGCTCGGTGACTACCTGCGCCAATTTCAGGCGCTCGTCGACCGCTTCGGCTACGAGACCTGCCTTTATGGCCACTTCGGCGACGGCTGCGTTCACGCGCGGATCACATTCGACATTCGCACCCATGAGGGTGTGAGCAAGTGGCGCGCATTCCTGCGCGATGCGGCGCAACTCGTCGTCGATTTCGGCGGCTCTCTCTCGGGCGAGCATGGCGATGGTCAGGCCAAGGCGGAGTTTCTGCCCATCATGTATGGGCCGGAGATCATTCGCGCGATGGAGGAGTTCAAGGCGATCTGGGATCCGGCCAATCGCTTGAACCCCGGCAAGGTCGTCCACGCTTATCGCGCAGACGAAAATCTGCGCATGGGCCCCGCGTACAAAGCCGTGAAATGGGCGACGAAACTGACTTTCACGAGCCCCGAAGGCGACGGGCTGCGGCGCGCCGTCGAACGTTGCATCGGAATGGGCAAATGCCGCTCGCTCGATGGCGGGACGATGTGCCCGAGTTTTCGTGCAACGAGAGAAGAGCGTCACTCGACGCGCGGGCGTGCGCATTTGTTATGGGAAATGCTTCAGGGCGAGGTCGTCACCGGCGGATGGGCGAGCCGCGAAGTCAAGGAGGCGCTCGATGGATGTCTGGCGTGCAAGGGCTGCAGATCGGATTGCCCGACTCACACGGACATGGCTTCGTACAAGGCCGAATTCCTTTCGCACTACTACGAGCATCGTCGCCGCCCGAGGCAAGCGCTGTTCCTGGGGCGCATCGGGCAGTGGGCGCCGTGGGCGAGCCGCTTTGCGCGGTTGACGAACTTCATGACGTCGGCGCGCGCTTTCGCGCGCATCGGTAAATGGATCGCCGGCGTTGCGCCTCAGCGCGACCTGCCGGTGTTCGCTTCGAAGACCTTTCGGCAGATCGCTCGCGCCGATCGCCGGTCAGGCGCGAAAGACCGCGCGAATTCGGGCCGCCGGGTCATGCTCTGGGTCGACACGTTCAACGATCATTTCTCGCCGGAAGTGGCCGGCGCGGCGTGCGATGTGCTCGCCCGGCTGGGCTATGAGGTGATCCTGCCGCGCAAGCGGCTGTGCTGCGGGCGGCCGCTCTACGACTATGGGCTGCTCGACGAAGCGAAGGCGCTGCTGAGGACCGCCGTCGACGAACTGGCCGAGGACATCGTCGCGGGTGTCCCGCTCGTCGGCCTCGAACCGGGCTGCCTATCGGTTTTCAAGGACGAACTGGCGAAGCAACTGCCCGACGATGCGATGGCCCAAAAGCTTGCTGCGCAGACGTTTCTCTTCTCCGATTTCCTGGCCATGGCGGATGTCGAATGGCCACGGCTCGATGCAGAGGTTGTCGTGCATGGGCATTGCCATCAGAAGTCACTGTTCGGCATGAACGGGGAGACTGCTCTGCTCGAGAAGCTGGGCGTCAGATGGAAGTTGCTCGACACGGGGTGCTGCGGGATGGCCGGTTCGTTCGGCTTCAATACCGATCATTACGACCTTTCGATGAAAGTGGCCGAAGACGCTCTCTTTCCGTTGCTGCGAAACGTACCCGCCGACGCGTTCGTCGTAACGAACGGATTCAGTTGTCGCGAGCAGATCGAGCACGGCGTCGGGCGCCGCACGCTTCACATTGCGCAGCTCGTACTCGCGGCGTTCGAACGCCGCGGCTCGGGAATTCATTGATGCTGATGCCCAACGGCCGACGAGGGTTTCGCTCGATGCCCCTGTTGCTGCTGGCTTGATGATAAAACTGCATCACGTTTTGCATAGATATCGTTTGAAGCAGCGTAATTGGCTACCGACAATCGCGTCACGTCTTCGCCATTCGCGGCTGCATACGCAGACCGGAACTGGAGACGAGTCATACGCGCTGGCACCGTTGACGGTCATCAAAGTGCGTTTCGTAGAGATCATCGATATCCCGGGAATTACTCTTATGATTAGCCGTTTTCGCACTCGTCGTCCCGCACTCGCGGCTGCAATGTCTTGCCTTCTCGTTGCCGGTGCGGCCGGCGCACAAGAGAACGTGGTGAAGATCGGCGTGGCGGCACCGCTGACCGGTAGCGGCGCCGCTTACGGCAAGGATATCGAGAACGGCGTGCGGATGGCTGTGGACGAAGCGAATGCCGGGCATCCGACGATCGGAGGCAAGGCCGTGAAATTCGTGGTCGAGGCGCAGGACGACCAGAGCGATCCGCGTATCGGCGTACAGGCCGCGCAGCAACTCGTGGACGACAACGTCGCCGCTGTCGTGGGGCACTTCAATTCCGGCACGACGCTGCCGGCCTCGAAGATCTATGCCCGCGCCGGTATCCCGATGATCACACCGGCCGCGACGAATCCGGCTATCACGCAGGCGGGCCTCGATACGGTTTATCGCGTGATCGCCACCGATTCGCAGAACGCGGGCAATGCGGGCATGTACGCGGCCACGGTTGCGAAAGCGAAGCGGATCGCCATCATCGACGACCGTACGGCCTTCGGTCAGGGCGAGGCGGACGAGTTCGAGAAAGCCGTGAAGGCGGCCGGTGGAACGGTTGTCGCGCGCGAGTTCACCAATGACAAGGCGGTGGACTTCAGCGCGCAGCTTACGAAGATCAAGAGCGCAAACCCGGATCTGCTGTTCTTCGGCGGCCTCGATGCCCAGGCAGCCATGCTCGTCAAACGCATGCGCCAACTGGGCATGAAGGCGCAGTTCCTGGCCGGCGGCGGCGTGATGGACGCGACATTCATCAAGCTCGCCGGCGATGCGGCGGACGGTTCGTCGGTCTGGGAATACGGTCAACCGCTCGCCACGCTGCCGAAGGGCAAGACCTTCGAAGCGAAGTTCAAGCAGAAGTTCGGTGCGGACATGCTCGCCTACGCGCCGTTTGCCTACGACGCGGCGTGGGTGGCGATCGAATCGATGAAAAAGGCGAACTCGGTCAAACCGGCCGAATTCAACGCCGCGCTCAAGGGCACGAACTACGACGGCATTACCGGAAAGATCGCTTTCACGCAGAAGGGCGATCTGAAGAACCCGAGCTCGACGATGTATCAGGTCAAGAACGTCGCATGGGTGCCAGTGACGACCAAGGCCGCGGATTGAGGGGCGAGTATGACGCGGCCCGGCGACCCCTGGGTTGCCGAGCCACTTCGCGCGCTCCGGAATCGATGTGGTCACGCAGTCACGCCTGTCCCGCATTTCGGATGGGAAACGGGTGGCCCATGACGGGGGTGTGGCCGTCCCTGAACGGCGGCGACTGCTCGCAACCATTGAGAACAAGGAAAGGAGGGGTGTCGCCGATGTTGTTGGCGCCCCACCGGAAGTGTATAGTTTCCCGGCTTACTGAAATTTCGTATCGGAAACAAAAGGAACATCGAACGTGAAAGCATCGAACATTCTCGCGGATCTCGGCATTTCGCACCTGGCGGAAGCCGGCGATATCGCAGTCCATTCGCCTATCGACGGCGGGCTGATCGGCCGCGTGGCGAGCCAGACCGTTGCCGATGTGGATGCGGCACTGGCGAAAGCGCAAGAGGCCTATAAGGTTTGGCGCAGTGTTCCCGCGCCGCGTCGCGGCGAACTCGTTCGTCTGCTCGGCAACAAGCTGCGCGAGCGCAAGCAGGCGCTCGGTAGCATGATCACGCTGGAAACGGGCAAGATTCTGCAGGAAGGCCTTGGCGAAGTGCAGGAGATGATCGACATCTGCGATTTCGCCGTGGGTCTTTCGCGTCAACTCTACGGTCTGACCATCGCCTCGGAGCGCCCGGGCCACCGGATGGCCGAAACGTGGCATCCGATGGGCGTTTGCACGGTCATCTCGGCATTCAACTTCCCGGCCGCCGTATGGTCGTGGAACGCCGCACTCGCGCTTGTGTGCGGCAACGCGGTGATTTGGAAACCGTCGGAAAAAACGCCGCTCACGGCGCTGGCGGTGGACAAGATTCTGCAGGACGCGCTCGAGGCGTTCGGCGATGCGCCGGCCGGCCTGACGGCGGTGATCAACGGCGGGCGCGACGTGGGTGCCAAACTCGTGGCGGACCCGCGCTCGAGCATTGTGAGTGCGACCGGCAGCACGGAAATGGGGCGCGCTGTGGGCGTGGAAGTCGCGCGTCGTTTCGGTCGCTCCCTTCTCGAACTCGGCGGCAACAACGCCGGTATCGTTTCGCCCACCGCGGACCTCGAACTGGCACTGCGCGGCATCCTGTTCTCCGCGGTCGGCACGGCAGGCCAGCGCTGCACGACGCTGCGGCGCCTGTTCGTGCACGAAAGCATTTACGACAACGTCGTTCAGCGCCTCAAGACCCTTTACGGCAAGGTCGCGATCGGCAACCCGCTCGAGCAGGGCACGCTGATGGGGCCGCTCATCGACGAGCAGTCGTTCGGCCGGATGCAGGCGGCTCTCGCGCAGGCGAAGCACGAGGGCGGCACCGTGTTCGGCGGCGAGCGCCACACGGTCGCTGGCAATGAAAAGGGTTTCTATGTACGGCCCGCCATCGTGGAGATGCCGTCGCAGACCGACGTCGTGCTGACCGAGACGTTCGCGCCCATTCTTTATGTGTTGAAGTACCGCGATTTCAGCGAAGCCGTGGACGGCAACAACGCCGCGCACCATGGCCTGTCGTCGTGCGTGTTCACGACAGACCTGCGCGAGAGCGAACGTTTCCTGTCGGCCTCGGGCAGCGATTGCGGGATCGCGAACGTCAACATCGGCCCGAGCGGCGCCGAGATTGGCGGCGCGTTCGGCGGCGAGAAGGAAACCGGGGGCGGACGCGAATCGGGCTCGGATGCGTGGAAGGCATACATGCGCCGCGCCACGAACACGGTGAACTTCTCCTCGGCGCTGCCGCTCGCGCAAGGTATCGACTTCAATATCGGCTGAGTTTTTTCGTTTCGAGCGGGGGCGCAAGCGCTCGCCCCCGAACGGTCGATCGCAGACGCCGAGGCGAAACCGAATCGGCAAATGATCGCGGCGGGCGCCCGCAAGCGGGTGCCTCTTTATTCGGTACTGTGGAGCAAGACGTGAGTTCTCAAGTCGTTATCGTTGGCGGCGGCGTGGTCGGCAGTTCCATCGCTTACTTTTTGCGCGCTTCGGATCCGACGGTGTCCGTGACCGTCATCGAGCGCGACCCGAGCTATGCGAAGTCGTCGTCGGCGCTATCGGCTGCCTCCATCCGGCAGCAATTTTCCACGCCGCTTTCGATTCGGATGTCGCTTTACGGCATCGAGTTTCTGCGCAACATCGGCGAGCTTCTCGAAGTGGATGGTAACAAGCCCGAGATCGATCTTCACGAGGGCGGCTACCTGTTTCTTGCCACGCCGGCCGGCGAGGGGATCCTGCGCGAGAATCACGCGCTGCAGCGAAGCCTGGGCGCCGATATCGATCTGATGCCGGCGGATGCCCTCAAAGCCAGGTTCCCCTGGCTCAACGTCGACGATCTCGCGGCGGGCGCGTATGGCTTGAGCGGAGAAGGCTGGTTCGATGGCTACGGTCTGGTTCAGGCGCTGCGCAAGAAGGCCCAGTCGCTCGGCGCCCGTTATGTGCCTGCCGACGTGATCGGCCTCGAGCGCAGCGGCCGCAGGGTCACGCACGTCATCGCCAACGACGGCGAGCGTTTCGCTTGCGATACCGTCGTCAATGCCGCCGGTGCATGGACGCGACGCATTTCGCAGATGATGGGTATCGACATTCCGGTCTATGCGCGGCGCCGCAGCATTTTCAATGTTTCGTCGCCCGCGCGCCTCGAGCACTGTCCGCTGCTGATCGACCCCACTGGCGTGTACTTTCGGCCTGAAGGCAAGACCTACATCACGGGCACATCACCCTCGCCCGAGAACGACCCCGACGATCTGCCGCTCGACGAGGTCGATCACGGCATCTTCGACGAGATAATCTGGCCGACCCTGGCGCATCGCGTTCCCGAATTCGAAGCGCTGCGAGTGGAGAATTGCTGGTCCGGCTACTACGAGTACAACGTATTCGACCACAATGCCATCATCGGCTATCACCCCGACGTCGAGAACTGTGTATTCGCCAACGGCTACAGCGGGCACGGTCTTCAGCAAGGGCCGGCAACGGGGCGCGGCGTGAGCGAGCTGATCCTCACAGGCCAATACCGCTCGCTGGACCTTTCCTCGTTGAGCTGGGCACGCGTGCTCGAGAATCGCCCCATTGTGGAGCGCAATGTCGTGTAGTTTCGACGTACCCCATCCTCGCTTGGTGGATGGGTTCCTCCAGGTATCGTCGATACATTGGCCCGGCTTTGCCGGGTTTTTTTCGTTTCCGCGGGAGCGATTGCGGGCCAACGGAGTTGATGACGGCAGCGCATCATCTTGTGCATAGATATCGTTTGATGCGCGCGTATTGGCTGACCACAATTCAAGCATCGACGGGCCGTCAATAGTGTGAAGACGACCGCTTCAAGCGCGGCATGCCGGACGAGGCAGCCGCGATGGCCCGGCTCTTCTCAGCCAACCACAATGTACGCGTTCACAGCTCCCTTTCAGAACCCATCGGGCTCGCCGATCCGCGAGTTGTTCAAGTATCTCGGCGAGCCCGGAATGATTTCGTTTGCGGGCGGCTATCCCGCGAGCGACCTTTTCGACATCGACGGGCTCCAGGCAGCGGCCGCGCGTGCCTATCGAGCGCCTGCGCGTTGTCTCCAATACGGGCCCACCGACGGGCTGCCCGAGCTCAAGACGGAACTCGTTGCGCTGATGGCGCGGCGCGGTGTGGCATGCGCGAACGATGAACTGCTCGTGACGACCGGCTCGCAACAGGGGTTGGATCTGCTGCTGAGGATCTTCGTGGCCCCCGGCGATACGGTGCTCGTCGAGCAACCGGCCTATCCGGCAACGCTGCAGGCATTGAGGCTGCAGCAGGCCAACATCGTGACGGTGCCCGTCGACGCGGACGGCCTCGATGTGGACCGGCTCGCGGCGCTGCTCGCATCGGGCGCCGTCGCTGCGCCCAAGCTGCTTTACACGGTGCCGACGTTTGCGAATCCCACGGGAGCGACGCTTACGCGCGAGCGCCGCATCGCGTTGCTCGAACTCGCGGTGAAATACCGGTTCGTCATCGTCGAAGACGATCCCTACGGCGACTTGCGCTTTGCCGGCGAAGGCGTGCCGTCCATCATGGCGCTCACGCGCGAGGTCGCTGGCTCGCACGCCTGGGTCGTCCATTTCGCCAGTCTGTCGAAAATCGTTGCACCGGGCCTGCGCGTGGGCTGGATGGTGGCGCCCGCCGAGATCGTTCGGCGGTGCGTCGTGGCCAAGCAGACCGTCGATCTTTGCAGCGCGCCCTGGACGCAGGTCACGGCTGCGGCGTATCTGGCCGACGGGGCGCTCGAACGCCATCTGCCGCTTATCGCCGAGATGTACAAGCGCAAGAGCCATGCGCTCTGCGCCGGGCTTCGAGCGGCGTTTGGCGAAGCAATCGCTTTTCACGAGCCGCACGGCGGCATGTTCGTGTGGGCGCGCATCGCGGGCGTCGATGCCGCCACGCTGCTCGGGCACGCGGTCGCGAACAAGGTTGTTTTCGTTCCCGGCGCGGCGTTCTTCGCCGATAACGTCGATGTCTTCGCGTTGCGTCTGTCGTTCGCGGCGCCTGGTGTCGCGCAGATCGAGGAGGGCGTGACGCGACTCAAACGCGCCTATGAAGCGGCATGTCCGGTCCGGATTTGATCGGTTCAATCGTAGCAGGAGAAGGTGCTCGAAATGAAAGTGTTGGCTGCCGTGAAGCGGGTGGTCGACTTCAATGTGAAGGTCCGAGTCAAAGCGGATCAGTCGAGTGTCGAACTCGCCAATGTGAAGTGTTCGATGAATCCGAGGAATGCTGACGGCTTTTGTCGTGCCCTGCCGAAGCACGCGGCCGCGCTCTGCTTCACGCAAGCAGGCCGGTACCGGTAAGCGACTGCGCGAGCGCTTCGAACTGGGCACAAGCGGCTTCCCATTCGCCCGCGGTACAGATCGCCTGTAAGTTCAGGCATTGAGCCGCGGGCTCGTCGAGCCCCATGGCCAGCAGTGCGCCCTGAAGCCGATGCAGGCGCCGGCGCCCGCGATTGACGTCGCGCTGGGCCAGTGCCTCCTTGATGGATTCGTACTCGCCGGGCCAACTGCCGAGAAACGCCTCGCGAAGCGTCGCATCGAGCCGATCGAGCGCGCGCTGCCGCACCGCGTCCGCCGTGTGCTCGTCCTTGCCGTGCGCCGGGTCCGCGGCCTGCGCTTTTTGCAGCGCTTCGGCAAGATCCGCCAGCAGTACGGGCTTCAGCAGCACGTGAGAGAACAGCGCGGCGGCGGCCGGCGTAATGTCGCTCGAGCCCGCGGCCGTCGTCGCGATCACGAATGCGCCAGGGTTGCGTTCGCGGATGGCGGTGACCAGTTCGACGCCACCGACATGGGGCATGCCCACGTCCGTCACGACAACGTCTGGCTCGCGCGCTTGCCACATAGCGAGTGCCTCGCGCCCGTCCTTCGCGCTGCGCACCGACGTGTAGCCGAGCATCTGAAGCTGATGCTCGATCAGTGCCCGGTTGACAGGGTCGTCTTCGGCGATCAGGACGTCGAGCGAGCGATCGAGCCGATACGGCGACGCGCCAGCCTCGGCTGGCTCGCGCCGAGGCTGGCCGGACAGCGCCAGCAGGGCCGCGAGCAGTGCTTCGCTCGAATACAGCGAAATCGTCATGCGGTTGCCGGTTTGCGACGGCGCGAGCGGTCCGAGCGGCGTCGCCTCGACGATGCCCATGCAGCCCGCGTGGTCGCCCGCCCCGCCGTGCGTGTCGTCCTGTGCTTGCGCAGGCTCGGCCCGGGAGACCAGCAGAATATCGGCCGCCGTATCGCCGGCTGCGGCGGTACCCGGCCTTCGCACGCCCCAGCCGTCGAGCCGCGCTTCCCACATGCGTCGCAATGCGGCGTCGGGGGTGGCGATCGCCACCGATATCCCCTCGAGCGGCCGGACTGGGTGCTGCAACGCGGCATGGACGCCCAGCGGCAATTCCACGCCGAAGACGCTGCCCGTTTCGGGCTCGCTTTGCAGCGTGATGCGGCCGCCCATCAACTCCGCGAGGTTACGGCACAGGAAGAGGCCCAGCCCGGTGCCGCCGAACCGGCGGCCGATCGACGCGTCGGCCTGCGTCATCGGATTGAAGATCACGGCCTGCAGCGAGGAGGGAATCCCGATACCGGTATCGGCCACTTCGATGCGGGCCCACGTGCTGCCGCTATCGCGGCGAAGCAGCGCGGTGGACAAGGTCACCGCCCCGTGCTGTGTGAACTTGGTGGCGTTGCTCAGCAGGTTCTGCAGGATCTGCGCCACGCGATGATCGTCGGCTTCGACGAGGCCATCGAGGCCAGGGTCGGTGTAGCAATGCAACGCGATGCCGCGCCCGATCACGGTGGGCGCGAACTGCTGCGCGCAGTGCTCGACCACTCGATTGAGGCTGACGGGGCGAGGGTCCACCGTGAGCGCATGGGTTTCGATCTTGGCGGCGTCGAGCAGATCGTTGACGAGCGACAGCAACCCATCGAATGCGCGGCGTATCAGCGCAACGCGTTCGAGCTGGGACGGATCGAGCGCGCTGTGCTCGAGCAGTTCGAGATGACCGACGGCACCATGCATCGGTGTTCTGATTTCGTGCGTCATCATCGCCATGAACATGGACTTGGCTTTGTTCGCGCGATCGGCCTCGCGCCTCGCGTCGATGAGCATGGCTTCGCTCGCCTTGCGCTCCGTGATGTCGACAAGGCCGAGCAAAACGGCGTCATGCCCGCGAAAACGCGTCATGGACGACGCAACGCCGAGATAGCGCTCGCGTGCGCCCGCGGTCCAATGCACTTCGAAGAAGCGATGCCCCTCGGGCGAGGGCGCGTTCGCCGCGGCCGCTGCCTCGGCGCGAGCCCGCAACGCCTGCCGATAGAAAAGCGCGGCGTTCGCGCCGTCGGAGCCACCCAGCAGGTGTTTCGCCACCGCGTTTTCGAGCACGAGCGCCTGGGCGTGCAGGTCGAACACGGCGATGCCGACCGGAGCGGTATCGATGATCGACCGGTTGAACTGCTCGGCCTCGACGAGTTTTTCAGCATCGGTCTCGAATGGCCGGGCGACATGCCGGTCGAAGTAGCCGACACCGCTCCAAAGTAATCCGAGCGCACCGATGCACAGCAGACACGAAGCGATGACCTCCACGAGCATGCCCGTGGCAATGCCGCGCCAGTCGAACACGTAGGCCGCGATCCAGCCGGGGCCCTCTATCCTTTGCGCGACGATGAAGGTCAGCCCGTCTCGGATCACGACTCTCGTGTCCTTCAACTGCCGCATTTGCCCGGCGTGTTGCTGGATGATGCCGAGCAGGCGGGCATCGTGCGGAGACAGCGCGCCGTGCGCGAGCGGGCCGCCGGCGTCGCCGCTCAGCACGAAAAAGCCGGCGGGCCGCGTCTGACGAACGAAATACTGCAGGAACTGATCCTGGGGAATGTTCGCCACGAGCGTGGCGATGCGTTCGCGTCCATGGAAAATAGGGACGATGATTTCCGCCAGTGTTTGACCGCGGGCTGTGCCGGCCGTCGACGTCCACGACGTCCAGATAGGCCGCTCGGCTCGTAGTGCCTGCGTGTCGCGGCGCGCAAGCAGCGCCTCCACCGGGCCGACTTGTTCGTCTATGAATGCGCCGGGGCGGTTTCGGAGCCGAGCGGGCGATTCGAACGGCGGCTGCGGGGGCACCGCGGCAAGCAACGCTCGGTCCGGCGAGTACAGGTACCCCGACATGGTGATGTCGTTGCGACGCGGATCGAATGCCGGTGCGGCCGAGATGCGGCGCAGCAGGTGAAGCATCGTCTCGAGGCGCGGCGCATCCGCGATGCCCGCGGGCGTGGCCGCGAGCAGGAACGGAATGGCCGTGAGATCGCTTGCGGTGATCGTCACGCCATTTTGACGCGACAGTTCGCTGCGGTAGTGCTCGAGCGGGATGCGCTCCTGCTGATGAAACGCCCAGTTGTCCTCGTAGATATCCACCATGCTCATGACGCGCGACGACAACCGCACGGCTTCGGACTGTACGTATTCCTGGTTCTGGACGAACGTGTTTTCGCGATCCGAGAAAAATCGTGCGAGCGCGCTGTCGACGAACAGCACGGTCGCACCGCCGATCGTCGCCGAAAGAAGCACGGCGAATCCGTAAAGCAGGCGCCGATGAAAACGTGCGGTTTGTGCGAGGGACCGTTTCGGTCGCTGCATATCAAATCCCAGATGATGGGTTTTGTGCCGTCACTCGCGAAAAGGCCCGGTGCTGTATTGGAGCTTGGAGCGAGTTTCGAGTGGAGTGTACTTCAGCCATGGCGTAACGAACTGCGGAATTAGGCAGGCGCCTATCGATCTCTTTTGCTCCCGCCCATCGCGATGACTAAAAATGGCGAATAATATCCTGGCGACGAGCAACCCAGAACGTTCACGGGCGCAGGAAAAATCGTTTTTTGCGCGCCGCGAAACGAAACCTGAGTCGAGGACGGAATGAACGTTATCAAGGTGGCGGTGGCCGATGATCATCCGATCGTCGTGGCGGGCGTGAAAAGTATCCTGCTCGAAGAGCCGGATATCGGCCTTCTCTTCCACGCGGACAATATCAAAGATCTACTGGCTAAAATTCGCGACGAGCGGCCGGACGTGCTCGTATGCGATTACGAATTCGAGGACGACCCGGAAGCCGATGGCCTCAACCTGCTGCGCCGGCTCGTTCATATCGCGCCGAATACCCGCGTTCTTTTTCTGAGTTCCCATTCCGCGACGCATATCGTTTCGACGGCGCTCGCCAACGGCGCGGCTGGCTTCATCGGCAAATCGAAGGCCGACTTCGCCGCGCTCGCCGATGCAATCCGGCGCGTGCATGGCGGCGAGACCTACATCCCGCCTTCGATTGCGAGCGCCGTGCTGTCGAACATGTTTGCTAACAGAACGCGGGAGGCGGGCGGCGTTGCGACGCTGTCGCCGCGCGAACTCGAAGTCGTGCGGCTGATTTGCGCCGGGCATTCGATCGCCGAGATCGCGGAGCGCGTCCGGCGCAGCCCGAAAACCATCAGCAATCAGAAGAACGCGGCGATGAGAAAACTGGCCGCGCGAAACGACGTGGAACTGGCCAAGGCGGTGCGCGACCTGGGGCTCTTCGGTGCCGTCTCGCCCGGGGCTGTCGCTACGCAGTCATAGCGACGCGATGGCGAGCGAGATCGCGGCCGCGACCGAGACCAGGAGTACTGCCGTCCCGATCGCGCGGCGCCGCTCGAGCTTCAGCCACAGCAGCAGCCCCGTCAGCGACAGGAACACGAGCCCAACGGCAACCGAATCGCTCAGCAGTGCCCACGCGAGGCTCGTGCCGAGCGCCTTGTGCAGTCCTTCGAGTGTGCCGATGGGCCCACGCGGCTGACGTTTGACCTCGACCGCGTTCTCGCCTTTCCAATATTCCGCGGTGACGATGTAGTCCGGCGCGGCGAACCGGATCTCCCAGCGCTCGGGCTGCATGATGGAGCGATCGCCCCACGGCATGCGTCGCGCCGGTTCGCGTCTGATGCGATCGGGCGCGCGATCGAGGCCGAGCTGCGCACGCAGAAATTCTGCGAGCGCATCGGGCGTGCCGGCCACCTCGGCGCCTGGCAGCGCGACATGAACCGTCGATGGCTTCGGCGTCTCCGCCTTGAGGCTCACCCGGTGATTCTGCAAGATGCCCGTCACGCCGAACAGGAGCGTGAGCGCCATGGCCCAGAGCCCAACCCATCCATGCGTTTTGCGCAGCCATTTGAGGAACGCGGCGCGTTTCGCGTGCCGCGTGTCGGGGGTGCGCACGGTACGCTGCACGGTGTTCGATCGTTCGACGATATCGGACATGCTGGCTCTCTGTGAATGGATAAGTGGCGCGAGTCGAGCGGTGGCGTTTATCAGAACGAAACGGTGGTGGTGAGCGTCACGAGGCGAGCTTCCCCCACGGCGATGATCAGATTGCTCGAGCTCGACGGGTAGTACGTCTTGTCGAACAGGTTTTTCACATTGAGCTGCACGCGCGTGGGCAGTTTCCCGACTTTCGTTTCGTAGGCTGCGAACAGATCGGCCACGACGTAACCGGGCAGCGTGAAGCTGTTGGCCGTATCGCCGGGGCGCTTGCCGACGAGCCGCATGCCGCCGCCGAAGCGCCATTGCCCGCTGATATGCGGCAACGCCGTGTTGTAGACGGCGAAGAGGCTGCCCGAATGACGCGCGGCGTTGACCATCGGCGTGTTGTCCGAGCGATCGACGGCATCCGTGTAGGCATAGCTGCCGATCAGGCTCCAGTGATTCGACAGCCTGCCCGCGACGTCGAGCTCGACGCCGCGCGAGCGGGCGCTGCCGATCGTCGACGTGACGTCGCCGACGGTTACCGCCACGTTGTGCTTGTCGATCTGGTAGACCGCGAGCGTGCCGGCGATACCGGGCTTCAGATCGAACTTGAGGCCGGCCTCATAGATCTGCCCGCGCTCCGGCGCGAGCGGGGCATCGACGTCGTCGGCCACGTTCGGCTTGAACGACCGGCTGTAGTTCGCGTAGAACGCGAGCGACGGCGCGATCTTGTAGACGAGCCCGAACTGCGGCAGCCAGACATTGCCGTGCGAATCGTCGGCGACGACGAACGGCCGCCCGACGCCTGAATATTGCTGGTACGTCTCCCAACGGATGCCGGCCGAGGCGATGAGCCGATCTGTCAGATGCACGGCGTCTTGCGTGATGAGCGAGTAGGTGTGGACTTTCGTCAACGAGTCGCTTTGCGAAGCGCTCGCCTTGCCGCCCGCCGCAAGCGTGCCGTACACCGGATCGTAGAGATCGAAGCCCGAGACAGCGTTGCCGCGAATCGTATCGCCGCGGAAGACGCGTTGCCGCTCGTACTCCGCGCCGAAGTAGACGTCGTGCCGCATTCCGGCGATGTCGAGTTCGCCGATCGCGCCGATCGTTGCGATCTCGTCGGATTCGTTGCGGCCGAGGTTCGCATCCGACGAGCGGCTCAACGCGCCCGTCGTACTGTTGAACGAGCGCGCGCGGGTCAGGTATTGCTGATAGCGGTCGCGTGCCCAACCATAGCTCGCACGCAGTTTCCATTGGTCCGACAGGCGATGCTCCACACGCGCGCGGAATGTCTCCTGAATGCCCGTGCTCTGCGACCACGGCTCTTCGTAGCGGCGGTAGCGCAGGGAATCGTCGAGGTGGCCGTTCACGAGTACCGTGCCGCGATCGAACGGCATCGTGTAGTCGACATACTGATAGCTGACGTCGATCGACGTCTTCGCGTCGTGCCACGACAGCGCGGGGGCGATCAGCGAATCGCGCTGCCGGCCGAAGCTGCGCCAGTACCGGCTCGTGTCGTATTCGCCGATGAGGCGAAACGCGAGCGTGCCGCCGGCGACTTGTCCCGCCTGCCCGATCGGCCCCGTGAGGTCGAAGCTCGCACCGCTGCCGCCGTGGCTCGTGCGCGTGGCCGACACCGATCCATGAAACTCGTCCTCGGGCTTGCGCGTCACGAGATTGATCACGCCACCCGGTTCCTGAATACCGTAGAGCAGCGACGCCGGGCCCTTCAATACTTCGACGCGATCGATCGTGGCGAGGTAATTGTGCAGAACCGGCGAGCGCATGCCGTCGACGAGAATCGAGCCGTCGTCGTTCTCGCCGAAACCTCGCTTGATGAAAGCGTCGCGCGTGCCGCCGAGCGTGTTCGTTTGCGTGATGCCGCTCACGTTGCCAAGCACGTCGTCGAGCGAGCGCGCCTGCTGATCCTCCATGACGGTGCCGCTCACCACGGCCACCGCCTGCGGAATGTCGAGCAGCGATTGCGCGGTGGCGCTTGCCACGGCGCTCGTGCGCGGCTCGTATCCGCGTGTCGGGTCGGCCTGCGCGCTCGTGCGCGTGGTGACGGTAGGCAACTGTGTGGTCTGCTCGCTGCGCTGCGTGGTCGCGGCGGCGGGCGCGGCTGCGTCGGTGGCCGCCGCGCACAGGTTGCTCGCAATGGATGCGAGGAACGTTGCATAAAGCCGCGCACGCGCCGTCGGGCGCCGTGCTTCGCGCGTCTGCGCGTATTTGATTTGCATAAGTCAGCGGTGTGGAGGGCCGCAACATCGAAAGAAGCGGTCACGGCGGTTTCGGCAGCCCGCTCCCCGGGTGGGGCGCCGATAGGAAGGCGTGATCATAGTGCTAATACGAATCATTCGCAATATTAACGTTTTCATTTTGAATTCGACGGGTCGGTCCCTGCTTATAAATCAAGGGTTTACGAGAATTCAGCGGTGCGCGGAGACCTGCCGTTAAGCATCTGCTGAGCAGGGAATCCCACCTGCCGTGTTTCGATGACGTCTCATGAACTATCTCTCGCAGGTGTCTGTCAGCAGGAAGCTGCAGATCGTTCTGGCCGTGGCGCTGGCCAGTCTTCTTCTCGTCGGGGTCTTCGGCGCGGTGCAGATCGGCCGCATTGCCGCGAACACCGGTGCCATCGGCGGGCGCTGGATGCCGATGGCTGTCCAGGCGCAACGCATCGCGCAGCTCGCGGCTACTGTCCGCAACAAGGAATACGCTTACATTCTCGTGCGCTATGACCAGCGCGATCAGGTCCTGCCCGGCCTGCAAAAAAGTATCGAAGAGATGTCGGGCCAATTGAAGGCATTCGGCGGCCTGGCCCTCGGCGAGGCCGAGCGCAAGACATTCGATCGAGCCGCGGCCGAATGGCGCGAATATCTGGCCCTCAGTGCGCGGATTCAGGACGAGGTCGACAATGCCTCGCCGAATGCGGCGCGCGCGATCATCATGCAGGACAGCGCGAAGAGCTTCGAGCGGCTCACCGCTTCGCTGACCGATCTTTCGAAGGCCAGCCAGACGGAAGCATCGGGCGCGAGCGACGATGCCACGAGCGCCGCCAATCGGTCGCTGACGCTGATCATCTCGGCCGTGGTCATCGCCGCAGCCGTCGCCGCCACGCTGATGACGCTCGTCTCGCGTGCCATCACGGTGCCGCTCAACGCGGCCGTGGACATCGCGCAAACCGTTGCTCGCGGCGATCTCACGCGGCGCATCGACGCGAGCGGCAACGACGAGGTTTCGCACGTGCTTCGTTCGTTGTCCGAAATGTCGGAGCGTCTGCGCAAGCTGATCGCCGAAGTGCGCGAAGGTGTGGAGTCGGTCAATACGGCTTCCAATGAAATCGCGGCCGGCAACCTCGATCTCAGCGCGCGCACGGAGAAGGTGGCTTTCAGCGTGCAGCAGACCGCGTCGTACATGACTCAGCTCGGCAGCGCCGCTTCGCAATCGACCGATACGGCCTTGCAGGTCAACGACCTGTCGCGAAAGGCGTTCACGGCAGCCGAGCGCGGGGGAGATATCGTTTCGCGCGTGGTCACGAGCATGAACGAGATCACCACGTCGTCGAGCAAGATCAACGACATCATCGGCGTGATCGACGGCATTGCGTTCCAGACCAATATCCTGGCCCTCAATGCGGCCGTGGAAGCGGCGCGCGCGGGCGAGCAGGGGCGCGGCTTCGCCGTCGTGGCGAGCGAAGTGCGCGGGCTGGCTCAGCGTTCGGCCGCAGCCGCCAAGGAAATCAAGGAGCTCATCGAATCGTCGGTCAGGAGCGTCGATGCGGGTGGCCAGCTCGTGGGCGATGCCGGTACCGCGATGAGCGACATCATCGAGGCCGTGCGGCACGTGAGTGCGCTCATCAGCGAGATCGCCGCGTCGTCGCAGGCGCAGCAGCGCGACCTCGTGCAGGTACGCGAGGCGGTCGAGCATATCGACGAAACGACGCAGCAAAACGCTGCGCTCGTGGAGGAGTCCGCATCGGCGGCGGCTTCGCTGCGCGACCAGGCCGACCGGCTTGCAGCGCTCGTATCGATCTTCCGGGTGAGCGCGGCATGAAGCTGATTCGTGTTCTCGTTGCCGCGGCCGTCGTTGTTGCCGCCGCGGCCGGTTGCGGGCAAGCGTTTGCGCAGGCTGCCGAGGTGTCGAAACCGAAACTCGGCGTAGCCATGGCGGAATTCGACGATACCTTTCCCACACTCGTGCGCGAAGCCATTTCGAAGGAGGCGCGCAATCGCGGCTGGAAGCCCGTGTTTGCGGACGGGCATTCCGATCAGAAGCGCCAGGATCAGGAAGTGCAGGATCTGATCGCCAGGGACCACGTGGCCGCACTCGTCATCCTGCCGGTGGACGCCACCGCAACCTCGGTCATGACGAATGCAGCGCGTGCCGCCGGTGTGCCCGTCGTCTACGTGAACCGCAAGCCGGCGGAATCGCTCGGTAAAGGTTTCGGCTATGTCGGCTCCGAAGACATCGTCGCGGGGCGTCTGCAAGGCGAGTACGTTGCGCAGCAGCTCGGCGGCAAGGGCGATATCGCCATCATGATCGGGGTACCCAGCACCGCTGCGGCCGCACAGCGTACCCAAGGGGTGAAGGAAGTGCTGTCCCGCCACCCGGGGATGCACATCGTCGCGGAGGAAGTCGGCGATTGGCGTCGAGACAAAGGCCTCGAAATCACGAAGAACTGGTTGACGCAGGGCAGGAAGATCGATGCGATCGTCTCCAACAACGACGAGATGGCCATCGGTGCGATCATCGCCTTGCGCAAGGCAGGGCGCGCGCCTGACAGCATCTTCATCATGGGCGTCGATGCGACCCCTGACGGGCTCGCGCAAATGGACAAGGGCGCGTTGAAGGCGACCGTCTATCAGGACGCCGTCGGCCAGGGCAAGACGTCCGTCGACCTCGTGATGCGCATGAAAGCGGGCGATGCGTCGGCACCCGCCACGATGACTATTCCTTTTCGGCTCATTACGCCGCAGAACTACAAGGAATTGCTGGCCTACTGACGTCATGCGCCGGCGTGCCGCACGCCACGCCCGACCACGCCGGCGGCGCCCTTACTGAGTGGCGTCGCCGTCTTCCGCGGCCTTGCGCTCGCGGCGTTCCTCGTTGCTGCGGCGCGCGCGCAGGCGCTGCCGCGACAACACGGTGATCACTTCCTTGGTGCTCGCATCGGGAGGAATTTCATTGCGGATGACGTTCGGCACCATCGGCAGACCGGCGCGCTGGCGACGCAGCGCGCGGGCGATCGCCTTTCGGCAGTCGTCACCGTGACATTCCCATTCGTCCCGAATTTTTCCGCAATATCGGCACTTGTTCATAGGGCTCAGTCTAACCGCATTTGCCCGGGCTTTCCGGCGGCGCCTTGCCGACGGGGAGCCTGCAGGTCGCCCGTGCCGGTCGGCATTTTGCGCGTCTCATTCGATCATTCGAGCGACAGTCGCAACCCGCGTTCCCGCGTGCGACCCCGCGGCTCACACCTGCGTCATCGCCACGGCCAGTTGCTTCCAGAGGTGATCGGCTGCGGGCGGCAGGCGCCGGCCGCTTCTCGTCATTAGCTGGCTGCGGAAATTGCGCGCGATCGGATGATCGAGTGGTACGGCAACCAACTGCTTTTCCTCGATCCGGCGGCGCGCGGCGGCGGCGGACATGAACGCGATGCCGAGCCCGGCCGCCGCCAGCGTCTGGGCCGTCGAAAAGAGATCGCAGCGATAGGCCGGTGCGAGCGTCAGCGCTTCCGCATCGAGCATGGCCTGCAGGTGCTCCTGCACGGCGAAATGACTCGCCATGAAAATGAGCCGATGCCCCGCCAGCGCCGAAGGCTGCACTTTCGATGTGCCGGCCAGCGCATGGTCGGGTGTCATGACCGCGCATAGCGGCCCGAGCGAGAACGTTCGCGTCTTGCAGCCCGGCTCCCGGCCGGCGCCGACGCAAAGCCCGATGTCCACTTCGTCGTTACGGACCATGGCGACGACAGCGGACGTCGAGCCCGAACGGATATCGATCGAGATGTGGGGGTGCTTGAGGCTGAAGCGCTGCAGTGCGCCGGTCACGAACCCTTCGACGAATCCCTCCCCCACGGCCACCGTGATGCGGCCACGTTCGAGACCGCGGTATTCGGCCAACTGCGCGTGCAACTGCCGCGTGCCGCGTTGCCGGTCGCGGTGAAAATCGACGAGCATCTGGCCGACTTCGGTCACCACGACGGTGCGGCCCTGCCGCGTGAGCAGCGGCATGCGCAGCGTGCGCTCGAGCAGTGCGATCTGGCGGCTCACGACCGACGGATTCACGGCCAGTGCCTCGGCGGCCGCACGCACGCCGCCCTGCACGGCTACTTCGTAGAGGTAAGTCACTGCGCGCGAATTCAACGGATCGGTATTCATGCCGGGCAGTCGTCGGGATCGTTGCCTTGAAGGCAACATTGTTGCATGGTCACAGGCATTTCAGCGGCAAATTGGCGATGCAATACTCGGCGGCAACCGTATCGACGAGGATCCTGCCGAAATGACCGACCAATCCACCGAAGCCAGCGTGGCCGAACTTGAATCGTTCGGCGAAGAGCTCACCGCGATTCGCCGCCATATTCATCGCCATCCCGAGCTGTCGTTCGAGGAAGCGCAGACGTCGCGCTTCGTCGCCGAAAAGCTCGCGGCATGGGGGTACGAGGTGACGCGCGACGTGGGCGGCCACGGCCTCGTGGGCACCCTGAAAGCCGGCACGGGCACGCGATCCATCGGTATTCGTGCCGACATGGACGCCTTGCCGATTCGCGAAATGACGGGCTTGCCTTATGCGAGCGTGCACGACGGCAAGATGCATGCGTGCGGCCACGACGGCCATACGGCGGTGCTGCTCGGCGCGGCCTGGCATCTGGCCCGTACGCGCCGCTTCGCGGGTACGGTGCACCTGATTTTTCAGCCCGCCGAAGAAGCCGGTGCGAACAGCGGCGCCGAGCGGATGATCGCCGACGGCCTCTTCGAGCGCTTCCCGTGCGATGCGGTTTTCGGCTTGCACAATCATCCGGGCATGCCCGCAGGCACCTTTCTGTTTCGCCCGGGCCCTTTCATGGCCGCTTGCGATACCGTGAAGATCACGATTCACGGCAAGGGCGGGCATGCCGCGCGGCCGCATTTGAGCGCCGACCCGATCGTGATGGCGAGCAGCCTCGTCATGGCTTTGCAGACGATCGTTTCGCGCAATGTCGATCCGACGCAAACGGCCGTGGTGACGGTCGGCTCGATGCATGCGGGCCACGTGGCGAACGTCATTCCCGAGTGTGCCACGCTCGAACTCAGCGTGCGGTCGTTCGACGACGACGTGCGCCGCCTGCTCGAAGCGCGCATCCGTGCGCTGGCCGAAGGGCATGTCGCGGGCTATGGCGGACGGGTGGAGATCGACGTGATCCGCGGCTATCCGGTGCTCGTCAACAGCGAGGCCGAAACCGAGTTCGCGCGCCAGGTCGCCGTGGAGCTCGTGGGCGAGGAGCATGTCGTTGCACCGTTTCCGGCCATAGCTGGCAGCGAGGATTTCGCCTACTTTCTGCAGCAGCGCCCGGGCTGCTTCCTCCGTATCGGCAACGGCGCAAATGCGCCGATGCTGCACAACGCCCATTACGACTTCGCCGACGAGAATCTCATGCTGGGCGCGGCGTTCTGGACCCGGCTGGTCGAACGGTACCTGCCACGCACGTAAAAAACAAGGAAAAGACCATGAAGCGATACCCTCGCCCGTCGTTGCAGCAATACGAAGCGCAGGTGCGCACCGCGGGCGCGCAAGCGGATGCGGCGCCGGCAACCGGCCACATGTCGTCGCGCAAGATCGTGGTGGCCGCCGTCATCGGCAATCTGCTGGAGTTCTTCGATTTCACCGCCTACAGCTTTTTCGCATTGACCATCGGCCAGTTGTTCTTTCCGGCGCGCGATCCGATCACCTCATCGCTGCTGTCGTTCGCCGTATTCGCCGTTGGCTTCGTGATGCGCCCGCTCGGCGGCATCGTGATCGGGCGCTATGCCGACCGGGCGGGCCGGCGTGCGGCGCTGACGCTGACCATCGCGCTGATGGCGCTCGGCGCCGGCATCATCGGGCTTGCACCCACCTATGCGCAGATCGGGCTCGCGGCCCCGGCGCTGATCGTCTTTGCCCGGCTCATGCAGGGCTTCGCGCAAGGCGGCGAATTCGGCGCCGCCACGGCAACGCTGCTCGAAACAGGCGAGGACCGCAGCCGCGGCTTTCGCGCGAGCTGGCAGCTCGCGAGCCAGGGCGCGGCTGCGCTGCTGGGTTCGGGCATCGCGGCGTTGCTCACCAACGTGCTCGAAGAGCCGCAACTGCACGCCTGGGGTTGGCGCGTGCCCTTCCTCATGGGCACCCTGATCGCGCCGGTCGGCATCTACCTGCGCCGCCACATCGTGGAGGAGCCGCCCGCCGTGCGCGGTGGCGCGCGCAATTGGCGCGGGGTGGACGTGCGCAACTGGTTCCTCGTCGTATTCGCGATCATGGGCATGACGGTGGCGACCTATCTGCTGATGTACTTTCTGCCGACCTATTGCATCCAGACGTTGAAGCTGCCGCCGAAGCTCTCGATGTTCGTAGGCGTGGGCGCCGCTGCCGTCTCGCTCGTCATGTGCCCGATCTACGGCGCATGGTCCGATCGCATGGGGCGGCGCAAGCCGCTCGTCGTGACTGGCCGCGTCGCGCTGCTGTTGCTGATCTATCCGGCTTTCTGGGTCATGACGCACTTCCCGGCGCTGCCCGTCGTGCTGGCGATGATGTTCGTGCTCATGCTCTGCTACACGATGGGTTCCGCGCCGGCGTACGCGCTGATGCCCGAGAGCTTTCCGAAATCGATCCGTGCCGGCTTCATGGCTAGCGCCTATGCCATTTCCGTTTCTCTTTTCGGCGGCACGGCGCAACTCGTGGCCGGCTGGCTCATTCGCGCCACGGGCAATCCGATGGCACCGGCCTGGTACATGATCGTCTGCGTCGTCATTTCGCTCGTCGCCGTGCTGCTCTTCGAGGAAACGGGCGGAAAGGCACTCCAGTAATCAGCCTGACTTGCACGCCGAAGCGCGTTTGTGCGCGTACATTGCCTCGTCGGCATGCTCGAGCAGCTTGCCGATCGGCGGATTCTCCGCCGGGTCGTACACGGCGTGCCCGACGCTGTAGCGCAGTTCGTAGCGGCGTGCGCTACCGGCGTCGATCGCGCTACCCGCGCCACCCGTGTTATACGCGGCCACTTCCTCGCGCAGCCGCTCGACGATGCGCGCCTCCACCTCTTCGCTCGTATCGACGAGCAGCGCAACGAATTCGTCTCCCCCCAATCGCCCGATGACGTCCGTTTGTCGCAATGCGCGGCGCAGCAGCCCCGCGAAGGCCATGATCGCGCGATCCCCTTCGGCGTGACCGTACGTATCGTTGATCCGTTTGAAGTCGTCGAGGTCCAAAAAGAGTAGCGATGCGCGTGAATTCATGCGCTTGCACACGCGCAGCGCATAGCTGGCAAGGACCTCGAACCCGCGGCGGTTCGAGAGGCCCGTGAGTTCGTCGGTGGTCGCGAGTTGCAGTGCGACCAGCTCCTGCTCGGCCATGCGGCCGAGATCGTGCAGCAGCGCGAGTTCATCGCTATCGAGCGAGCGCGGCTTGATGTCGGCGATGCACAGGGTCCCGATGCGGATGCCCGGACCCAGTGCCAGCGGGCACCCCGCATAGAATCGGACGTTGGGCGCCGCCGTTACCAGCGGGTTGTCGCTGAAGCGCGGGTCGGCGAGCGCATCGGGCACGACGAGCAGGTCGTCCCCGAGAATCGTGTGGCCGCAGAATGACACGTCACGCGACGTTTCATGGATGGCCATCCCCATGCACGACTTGAACCACTGCCGGTTCGCGTCGACCAGCGAGACCGTCGCCATCGGCACGTCGAACAGGCGCCGCGCGAGGCGGGTCAACCGGTCGAACCGCTCTTCCGGGGCGGTGTCGAGCAGGTTCAGCGAATGCAGTGCCGCGACGCGAGCGGCTTCGTTCGGTGGTTTGTCTGGCGTCAGCATGCTTGCGGCTTGTCCCGGTTCAGGGTGCGATGGTGCGACTTCGCGCCCTCTTTTGCGATGAGTCGAAGAATAGTATGGCTCCGCCCGCGGCGATTCGTCGATAAAAGAACATGAATCCCGTCGCTTCGCCGAATCGAAACGCGTCGTTCGATCGGCCATTGGACTTTCGTACTACGAGACGTCGAACGATGTGCCGCCAATCTCATGCCTGGGGGCCCCGTGCCTTGCGGCGCGTCGTTCTCTTGCACGCTCAAGAACGGTAACCGTTCTGCCGTTATCCGCTTTACACCGGATTGGGCCGCCAGTGCCCGAACGTGCCTGTTTCGTAGGAGGAAATGTGAATCGTCTCAGTCTCAACGCCAAATTGTGGCTGGCGCTGCTCGTTACCTGGCTGGGCCTGTCGTTTCTCGGCGGCTGGGCTGCCTGGCAGACGCGCAGCATCACACTGACTGAGCGCAAGGCGGCGATACGCGACGTCGTGGAAGCCGCGGACAGCCTCGTTGCGGAGTACGCGAAGATGGCGGAGCGGCACGAGTTGACCGAAGAGCAGGCCAGACAGCAGGCCATGGCGCGGCTCGCAACGATTCGTTTCCCCGGCAACGGCTATCTCATGATCACGACGGCCGCGCCCGTCGTGATCATGCATCCGACGCTGGCCGATCTGCGCAACAAGGATGTGAGTCAGTACGCGGACACCGACGGCAAGCGCTTCTTCGTCGATCTCGTGAAGGTCGCGCAGGCCGACGGTCAGGGTTTCGTCGACTATATGGCGCGACTGCCCGGCAAGAAGGATCGGGTGCCGAAACTCAGCTTCGTCAAGCGCTTCGCGCCGTGGGACTGGTATTTGATCTCCGGCCTTTATGTCAACGATATCGATGCGGCCTTCAGAGCGGACTTGATGCGCTATCTCGTCGCCGTATTGCTGATCGGCGCGCTGGGTTCGGTCGCGCTCGTGGCCATCATTCGCAACGTCAAGCGCAGCCTCGGGGGCGAGCCAGGCTACGCGGCCGACGTCGCGCACGCGATCGCCGGCGGCGATCTGACGCAATCGGTGCACGTGGCGCCAGACGATCGTGGCAGCATGCTGCTTGCGATGCAGACGATGCAGCGCCGGCTCGTGGAAGCGATTCGCCGGATCCGAGGCAGTACCGAGACGATCGAGGAAGCCGTCCGGCAGATCGCCGCGGGCAACCTCGATTTGTCCTCGCGTACCGAGGAGCAGGCGGCCTCGCTTGGCGAAACGGCCGCGAGCATGGAGCAACTGACGGCGACGGTCAAGCAAAATGCCGACAACGCGCGGCAGGCGAACCGCATGGCGGATGAGACGTCGCGCGTCGCGGCCGAGGGCGGCGATGCGGTGGGGCAGGTCGTCACGACCATGCAGAGCATCGCCGAAAGCTCGTCGCGCGTGGTCGACATCATCGCCGTCATCGAGGGCATCGCGTTCCAGACCAACATCCTGGCCCTCAATGCCGCCGTGGAAGCGGCGCGTGCGGGCGAGCAGGGGCGCGGCTTCGCCGTCGTGGCCGGGGAGGTCCGCAACCTTGCGCGACGCAGCGCCGATGCAGCCAAGGAGATCAAGACGCTGATCGAGGATTCGGCCGGCCGCGTCGAAAACGGCAAGGCGCTCGTGGAAGTCGCCGGCGCGAAGATGCACACGCTCGTGCAATCGGTGGAGCGCGTGGGATCGATCATCCACGAGATCTCGGCGGCCTCCGAGGAGCAGAGCCGCGGCATCGAGCAGGTCAACATCGCGATCGCCCAGATGGATCAGACCACGCAGCAAAATGCCGCCATGGTCGAGGAGGCGGCCGCCGCCGCCCAGTCGATGGAGGAGCAGGCGCGCACGCTCTCGGATGTCGTCAATGCGTTTCGTCTCTCCACGGCTGCGGTTTGAGCGGGCCCGGCCGTATCGGTACTTTCAGGTAAACTCCGGCGCCGGATGGGTTGGATGGCGCCGGGTTTGCTGAAGGCGGGCGGCGCGCGGCGCGTGCAATACATCCCGTGCGCGTAGAGCGTGCGTCGGGCACCGAAGCAATCGGAGGCGGCAATGGACGAGACATGGCAATTCCAGATCAGAATCACCGCGTCGGCAGAATTGGCGCAGCGCTTGCGTGCCGCCGCCGACGATCCGCGCGACGAAGTGCTCAAGCGCATCCTGCGCGAGCATGACGCCTCGCTGGTGTGCCAGTACGATGCGTTTGCCGACTATGTCGCGCAAGCCGAGCGCGACGGTATCGACGGTTATCCGTTGTATCACTGGACGAAGGCGACGATCGAGAACCCGCAGAAGAAGGCAAGGTACCTGCAGTCGTTTACCGTCTACGTGAAGGGCGATCAGGTCTACGATCAGACAACGGCCGATTCTCTACAGGCGAAGCTTTCGGCGCACGCGGGCGAAAGCGGCATCGAGGCCGTCAGCAAGTTCGACACGAATCCCGCCAACAACCCGCAGCCGCCGATGCAAGGCGGCTGAGCGCCGGCGCTCGTGTCGCCGGCGAAGAAGGGCGGCGCACCGCGCGCCCTCTTCGTCGTGCGGAATCATCGGCCGTTGCGAAAGAGCCGTACCGCCAGCGCGCCGAACGAGGTGGCCGTGGCGAGAATCGTCACGGCCATCCACCCCCATTGCACGAACACGAGGTTGCCGAGGCCCGCGCCCGTCGCCATGCCGATGAACATGCCGACGAACAGCACGGCGTTGAGGCGGCTGCGCGCGCTCGGATCAGTGCCGTAGACGATGGACTGGTGGGCGATCAACGTTACCTGCACGCCGAGGTCGAAGCCGACCGTTGCGGCGGCCAGCAGCCACAGTTGGGCATGGGGGGGCAGGAGCGGTGTGAGCGCCATCGTGGCGAACGAAACCGCTGCGAGCGTTGCGCCGATGCGCGTTACATGCTCCGGGCCGCGCCGGTCGGCCAGGCGGCCGGCGAGCGGCGCGCCCAGCGCGCCGGCGGCGCCCGCGATGCCGAATGCCCCGGCGGCTGCACTGCCGAGGTGGAACGGCGCCGCGCCCAGCATCAGCGCGAGCGTGGACCAGAACGCGCTGAACCCGACAGCCAGCAGCGCCTGTGCGAGCGTCGCGCGCCGCAGCTTGCCATGACGCTTCCAGAGCACGAGCAGCGAATGGAGCAGCGCCCGATAGGAAAGATCGGTCGTCGGCGCGAAGCGCGGCAGTGTCCGATGTGCGCCGATGCCGACGGCCACGATACTCACGGCTGCGATCAGGAACATCGTGCGCCATCCGGCGTAGGCCGCGACAAGACCGCTCACGACACGCGAAAGCAGAATGCCGAGCAGCAGCCCCGTCATGACCGACCCCACAGTCTTGCCGCGCTGTGCATCGGGTGCGAGCGTGGCGGCCGCCGGTACGATGTCTTGCGTCAATGTGGCCGTGAGGCCGATGACGAGGCTCGCGGCGAGCAGCGAACCGATCGA
Source organism: Trinickia caryophylli (assembly GCF_034424545.1). Lineage (NCBI taxonomy): Bacteria > Pseudomonadati > Pseudomonadota > Betaproteobacteria > Burkholderiales > Burkholderiaceae > Trinickia > Trinickia caryophylli. Next base: position 2,006,952 of record NZ_CP139971.1, read on the forward strand.
GGGGGCCACCGCCGCCAGCACGAGCGCAATCGCGAGCGCGACAGCCTTGGCGCGGATCACGTTGCGCCGGTCGAAGCGATCGCCGAGTGGCGCGAGCAGCAAGAGCCCGAGCGCATAGCCGAGTTGCGTGAGCATCGGTACGAGCCCGATGGCGCGGTCGTTCGCGCCAATCGATGCGCCCATGATGCCGAGCATCGGCTGGCTGTAATAGAGCGAGGCGACCGCGAGCCCGGCTGCGGCGGCCAGAAAGATCACGAGCTGCGTCGAGAGGCCGTGCACGGCTGGATGCGTGGGTTGAAAGCTTTTTGAAATTTCATGTGGCGTATTGGCCGTCTGAAGCTGAGACATGGCGGAAACCCTCGGTTGAATCAGGATGGTTCGCAGTGTGACGGGTACGACGCAGGTCCGGTAGTGGCGGAAGATGTACTTCTGTTATACGCTCGGCGTATGACCATCCGCAAAACGTTGCGCTACCCCTGAATCGCCATGCCCCGTACCTCTCCGCGTATGGCCCCCGCTTCCTCCGATACGGGCGACCGTCTCCAGTTGATGGAGACGTTCATCCGTATCGTCGAGGCAGGCAGTTTGTCGGCTGCTGCGGCGCAGATGTCCGCCACCCAGCCGACCATCAGCCGGCGCCTGGCCGCACTCGAGCGTTCGCTCGGCGTGCGGCTGTTGCAGCGCTCCACTCATGCGATGCGGCTGACCGTCGACGGCGAACGCTGCTATAAGCGGGCGAAGGAACTGATCGCGAACTGGGCCGCCTTCGAGGCCGACGTGCGCGGCACTCAGGATCAGCCGCAGGGCACGTTGCGTGTGGCGGCGCCGCACGCGTTCGGGCAGGAACGCTTCGTCGGCCCGCTCGCGACGTTTCTGCGCCGTTACCCCCGCGTGTCCGTGGAGTGGCTGCTTTACGACGAAGTCAACGATTTCATCGGCGACGGCATCGATTGCGCGATTCGTGCCGGCGAGCCGACCGATCCCTCCGTGGTCGCGGTTCGTTTGTCGTCGGTGAAGCGCATCGTCGTCGCTTCGCCGGCGCTCTTCGAAGGCAGGCCGTTGCCGCAGGAGCCTGCCGAACTGGCGGACTTGCCCTGGCTCGCGCTGCGGACCTACTACCGCAACGAGGTTTCGCTGACGCACGAGGCGAGCGGTGAACGGCAGCGCATCGCGATCCGTCCGCGGCTCAGCACCGACAACCTCTATGCGCTACGCAGCGCGGCGCTCGAAGGGCTCGGCGTAGGTATCGGCTCGGCATGGCTGCTGACCGAGGCGCTGGCCGATGGGCGCCTCGTTCAATTGGTGCCGCAATGGCACGCGGCGCCGCTTCCCATTTATGTCACCTATCCGCATGCGCAGTTCTATCCGTCGCGGCTGTTGGCCTTTGTGGCGCTGATGCGCGAAGCCGTGCCTCCGGCGGTCGAAGGCTGAGGGTGCCGGCGCGCCTGCCGGGTCTGCTTCTTGCGCGTTGTGCCGAATCGGATTCAACGCGCAGTGGAGGCACAGATGGCGCAGACAGTAGGCGATTTCATCGTCGAAAGATTGCATCAGTGGGGCGTGCGGCGCATGTACGGCTATCCCGGCGACGGGATCAACGGATTGTTCGGCGCGCTCAACCGGGCCGAGGGCAAAATCGAATTCGTGCAGGCGCGCCATGAGGAGATGGCGGCATTCATGGCGAGTGCGCACGCGAAGTTCTCGGGCGAACTGGGGGTGTGCGTTGCCACGTCGGGGCCGGGCGCAGCTCACCTCGTGACGGGCCTCTACGACGCACGGCTCGACCATATGCCCGTGCTGGCAATCTGCGGGCAGCAGGCGCGGGCCGGACTCGGCTCGCATTATCAGCAGGAAATCGACATCGCGGCCATGCTCAAGGACGTAGCGGGCTCGTATGTGCAGCAAGCGAGCGTGCCCGCGCAGGTGCGGCACATGGTCGACCGCGCGGTGCGGATCGCGTTGGCCGAGCGCAAGGTGACGGCCATCGTATTGCCGAACGATCTGCAGGAACTCGAGTTTTCTCCGCCACCGCGCAAGCATGGAACCGCGCATTCGGGCGTAGGCTATGCGCGCCCGCGCATCGTGCCCGCGGCCGCCGACCTCGCGCGCGCGGCCGAGGTGCTCAATGCCGGTAGCCGGGTGGCGATCCTCGTCGGAGCCGGCGCACTGGGCGCGACGGACGAGGTCATTGCCGTGGCGGAAAAGCTCGGTGCCGGCGTGGCCAAGGCGCTGCTCGGCAAGGCCGTGGTGCCCGATGAATATCCATGGGTCACGGGCTCCATCGGCCTGCTCGGAACAAAGCCGAGCTGGGAGCTGATGACGAGCTGCGATACGTTCCTGATGATCGGTTCCGGATTTCCCTATTCCGAATTCCTGCCGAAGGAGGGGCAGGCGCGCGGCGTGCAGATCGACCTCGATGCGGGCATGCTGAGCTTGCGCTACCCGATGGAAGTGAGCCTGGTTGGCGACGCGTGCGAGACGTTGCAGGCACTACTGCCGCTGCTCGATCAGAAAAGCGACGATGCGTGGCGCAGAAAAATCGGCGGCTGGACGCAGGAGTGGTGGGATACGCTTGAAAAGCGCGCACTGCAGACGGGCAGAAACGGTGTGAATCCGCAGCGCGTATTCACGGAGCTTTCGCCGCGTCTGCCGCACGACGTGATTTTGACGAGCGATTCCGGATCGTGCGCGAATTGGTACGCGCGAGACTTGAAGATCCGGCGCGGCATGATGTGCTCGCTTTCCGGGGGGCTCGCCTCGATGGGGGCCGCCGTGCCGTACGCGATCGCTGCGAAGTTCACGCATCCGGGCAGACCGGTGATTGCATTCGTGGGCGATGGCGCCATGCAGATGAACAACATGGCCGAGTTGATCACGGTTGCGAAGTATTGGCACCGCTGGCCCGACCCGCGCTGGATCTGCATGGTCCTCAACAACGAGGATCTGAATCAGGTCACGTGGGAGCAGCGCGTAATGGAGGGCGACCCCAAGTTCAACTCGTCGCAGGAACTGCCGAATGTGCCGTTTCATCGATTCGCCGAATTGATCGGGCTCAAGGGCATGTATGTCGACGACGCCGAGCAGCTTGGAGCGGCGTGGGACGAGGCTTTGGCGGCGCGCGAGCCCGTGGTGCTCGAAGTCAGGAGCGACCCGGAAGTGCCGCCGCTGCCACCGCATGTCACGCTCGATCAGGCGCGCCATTTCATGCGCACGCTCATGCAAGGCGATCCGCGGGAGGGCAGCGTGATCGTCAATACGGCGAAGCAGGTCATGGCTTCCGTGCTGCCCGGGAGGAAGGAGTAACGATCCGGATCGGGGCTGAGTGCGCCGCCCGCGCGGGCGGCGTCGGGGGGCGTCTTCGGTCTTCGAAGCGGCACTATGGCGAGCGGCGCAAGCGACCCCGTGTCAACAACGCGACGAGCGCGATCGCCACGGTGGCGCCGAGCACCGTGCCGCGATGCATGTCGAGCCACAGCGCGGCGCTGTGTTTTTTCGTTTGCTTCTCGAACGGCCCACGCAAGCGGTGCGCGCCGGGCACCGGATGCCACAAATTGTCCGGCTTGAGCGGATCGGCCGGCTCGTCTCGCTGCTGAGCGCCGTATGCGGTGCGCGCAAGATAACGATCGAGGCAGCCGGGCGCCAGTTTATTGGCCAGGATCGCTTTTATCGACGATGTACCCACTTGCATCTCCCGTCGCGGATGCAAGGCCGACCAGACGATCGCCTCGGCCGCGACCTCGGGCTCGTACACCGGAGGCAAAGGGCGCGGGGCGCCTGGCATCCGGCATGCGGCCCACTCGAATTGCGGCGTATTGAGCGCCGGCATCTGCAGCATCGTGATGGCGATGCGGCTTTTCGCGTGCATCAATTCGCAACGCAACGCATCCGTAAAGCCCCGGATCGCGTGCTTCGCACCGCAGTAGGCCGACTGCAGCGGCACCGAGCGGTAGGCGAGCGCCGAGCCCACTTGGACGATGACGCCGCGATCGCGCACGCTCATTCGCTTTAGCGCCGCCATCGTGCCCCAGACGAAGCCGAGGTAGGTGACCTCCGTCACGCGCGCGAATTCGGCGGGCGTCATCCGGGCGACTGGCGCGAATATCGTCACCATCGCGTTGTTGACCCACACGTCGATCGGCCCCAACGCCGCCTCCACTTTCGCCGCGGCGGCATCGACGGCCTCGGCGTCGCTCACGTCCACCGCGATCGGCAGTGCTTGTGCGCCGAGCGCGCGTACGCCGCGCGCGACGGTATCGAGTGCCTCGGCATCGCGTGCCAGCAGCGCGACATCGGCCCCCGTGCGCGCAAATGCAAGGGCCGCCGCACACCCGACGCCGGCGCTCGCGCCTGTGATTACGACGACCTTAGGACGCACCATTGCCTGTGCGTTCCAAGGTGAACAGCATCTCCGCCCGCGTGCCGTTGCGCTGAGCGATGTCGATTGCGCCATGGCATTGCACACGCCAGCCTTCGCGCGTGGCGATGACGGGCATCGTGCCGCCCGCGCGCGTATCGATGTCGACGAGGCCTTCGGCCGGTGTCGGAATGTTGTTCTCGAGCGTGGCGTTCGAGTAGATCACGTTGTCTTGCCACTGCGACGATTCCCGGCGCGCTTCGAGGCCCTTGCCGTCGGTATCGACGGTATTGTCGGACGCCGCCATGCCCGCATTGTCGACCGACACGATTCTCGCTTTTGCGCGTGCCACGGGGTCGCCCGATTCGTTCCCGGCGCGAGTGGAGTCGATGGCCGGCAGCGGCGCAGGGTCCTTCGCCGCGACCGACTCGGCCGACGTCGCATGCCTGGTCGATCCGAATTCGCGGGCCTGCGTTTTCTCGTCAGGAGAAGCCGTGCCGGCTGCTGGTGTCTTGGCCGGACTCTTGGCTGCGATTTCCTTTTGCTGACCCTGCGTCGGGTTGTACTCGTTGCTTTCCACGGTTGTGCCCTCCGTGCGATTGCGAATGCCGGATGCTTTTGCCCGCCATGTCTGGCAGCGAAAAAAGCGCCTGCCTTTCATCCTCGCAACGAACGTGCCGGTTCCTCCGAGACGCTCGCTCGCCGCTACAACTCCCCACGCGCGCGCATCGCGGCGATGCGGTCGGCCGTGCGGCATGCGATGGCCTGGATGGTCAGCGAAGGATTGACGCCGCCCACGGTCGGAAAGACGGATCCGTCACAGATCCAAAGGTTGCGGATGTCCCAACTGCGGCAATCCGCATCGACCACGCTCGTGCGCGGGTCGTCACCCATGCGCGCCGTGCCGTTCAGGTGGCATGTGTCGTCGAGCTGCCGCCAGATCTCGCGGCCGCCCGCCGCGGCGAGCGCGTCGGCCATGAAGTCGAGCGCATGGCCGACGAGGCGTTTGTCGTTTTCGCAAAACGAGTGGGTGACACGCGCGACAGGCAGCCCCCAGGCATCTTTCTCTTCGGCGAGCGTGACCGTATTGCGCTCCTGGGGCAAGGTTTCGCCGACGATCTTCAATCCGGCCTGGTGGTTGTACTTTTCCATTTCGTCGTGCAGCGCCTGGCCCCATAGTCCGCGCCCGTTTTGCACGGCCACCCAGGCATTGGGTAGCGGGCCCTGGCTCATGTAGCAGTAACCGCCGAAGAAATCCTTGCCTTTGTCCGTGTAATTCCAATGCTCGGTCAGTGCCAGCGAGGGCGGTCCCTTGTACCAGCGGATTTCTTCTTCCATGACGCCCCACACGGCCTGGTTCGATTGCACCATCAGGTTCCTGCCTACGAGCCCCGAGCTGTTCGCGAGGCCGTCGGGAAAGCGCGGCGTGGCCGACATCAGCAAAAGCCGCGGCGTTTCGATGGCATAGCCCGCAACCACCACATTGCGCGCGCGCTGGAAGTGCCAGCGGCCTTCGCGGAAATATTCCACGCCGGTGACGAGATCGTCCGGACCGACATCGATACGGCCCACCATCGAGAGATCGCGGATTTCCGCGCCGGCGTTTACCGCGCGCGGGATCCACGTCACGAGTGCGCTTTGTTTCGCGTTCGTCGCACAGCCGGCGACGCAGAACCCGCGATAGACACAAGGATGCGCACGGCCGCGCGGCGCCGAAAGCGTGGCGAGCGGCGTCGGGCTCCAATCGATGCCGAGCGCCTCGGCGCCGCGCGCGAGCACGAGCGCTGCCGCGTTCAGTTCGTGCGCACGATACGGGTAGCGTCCGCGCCGCGGCCCCCATGGGTAACGTACCGGGCCGGAAATCTCGAGGGCGTTTTCCACCACGCCGTAGTAACGCCACATCTCGCGCCAGTCGAGCGGCCAGTCCGCGCCATAGCCGAGCAGGCTGCGCGACCTGAACCACTCGGGCCGGAAACGCAGCGACACCATCGCGAAGTGCACCGTGCTGCCGCCCACTGCGCGGCCGCTGTTGTTGCTGCCGAGCTTGAGCGGATCCTCGCCGTCGCAAATTCGCTCGTCGGTCCAATAAAGTTTGGCCTGATGCGTTTCGTCGGACGCGAACTCTTCGAGCGGTCGCCACCAGCCGCCCGCATCGAAGGCGACGACGGAGAACCCCTGTTCGGCCAGCCGGCACGCCAGTGTGCCGCCGCCCGCGCCCGTGCCCACGATCGCGAAGTCGACCGGTTCGTCTTCGCGGTATTCGCGCATCGGCACCCATCCGCCGATCGTGAAGACGTCGGGTGCGCGGCCGCCCTTGCCGCGTGGAGTATGCAAGGCGTCATCGGACACGGGCGTTCTCCCGCTTGGCCCGCGCCTCACGTCCGGGCCGTGCCTCCGATGCTTCCCACGGGTCGCGCCGGTCGGCCTGCATGCGCACATAGCCGCGCGGATTGGCCGGGCCGCCAAAGCCGATCTCGTTCCACGCGTGCGGATGCGAGTAGTAGGCGGAGCCGATGTCGTGCAGCACACGCAGGCTGAAGAAGACGTCGCTCGGCATGCCCTGCCAAGCGGGGCCACGCAGCTCGCCGCGCTGCATGCGCAGCAGCAGGTCGTGCTGCGCCTCGTCGCCCAGATCGGCAAAACCGGCACCGTGGAGCGCGCGGCTTTCCTCGTCGATGGCGGCCAGTCCGATGCGCCACGCCTGCCGCAGGGGAGGCAGCCGGGCATCGCGGTAGCCGTCGCGCGCATCGTCGGCGAGCTTCGTATCGACGAGCCCGGCCACCGGTACGCGCGGTTCGGCGAAGCGTGCGCTCGCGGCGGCGTCCGCGCGCCCGAGCGATTGCGGCACGATGGCCGCACACAATGCCGAAAGCGCGCGCCATTGCGCATCGGTGCAAAAGCGCGGCACGTTCGGCTGTGCAAGCCGCCTTTCCACGACGCGGCGCGTGACCCCGTCCCATGACGGCGTGTCGCGCTTGGCGAGCACGTCGTAGCCCGGATAACGCGACGCCCGATTGGGCGTGTGCTGCTGGCTCATCGCTCGGTCTCCCGTAGACGCAGCGCTGCCAAGCCAGCCGTCGCCAGGGCCGTGAAGCTCGGCGGCGCCGGAATCGGTGGCCCGTTCAGCACGTTTTGCGACCAATTGCGCCAGCCGCCCTGGTTACGGGCGACGCCGCGCACGTGAAATACGACCCCGATCGCACCGAGCGCCGCTGTCGCGCGCAGCATCGCGCGCGTCCACCAACGTGTGCGCGGCGCTCCGAGCGCGGCCCGTGCGAGCAGCGTGGCCGCGACGGGCGGCAGCACCACCGGCGCGTACATTGCGCGATGTTGAAACGAGCCGCGAAAATGGAGCAGCGCCACTTCGCCGACCGTGCCCGCGAGCCCGGCCGCCGTGAGCAGCGCCAATGCCTTGCCTGCCGGCAAGCCGAAGAGATTCGGGTCGTGCGCGGGCTCGTCGCGCAACCGTTCGCCGACCGTACCGAGCGCCCCGGCCAGAAAGAGCGCCATTGGCGCACCGAGCGGTGCGCCATAGAAGAGGTTGTGCCAGCTCATGCGCCCCGGCCGCTTCGTGACGTTGTAAAGATGGAAGCCGGTGCCGGCGATGCCGATACCGGCGGCCGCGAGATAGATCGCGTGACGCAGGCCGTGCGTGCTCGCGAGCCGGTCGGCGCTGCCGTGAAGGCCTGCCGCGAGCGACAGTGTGCCGGCCGCGAGCGGTGCGAACATCGCAGGGTTCGCGAACGAGCCCCGGTAGTGCTCGACGGCCGCGTCGGCGAGGGCGGACCAGGCAAGCAACGCGGAACTGCGGTTGAATGCACGCGCGGCGGCAATATGCGCTGCCGCGCCCCGGGGCGCCGCCGCCGGCTTGCGCGCGCGCAGTGGTCCGGATCGGGCCACGTGCCGCCCGTCCGTGCCGGCGCGCCTCGCTCGAGCCGCCGTCAGCGCGGTCGCGGCGCCGGCTGCGATACCGAGGCCAAGAAGCAGTTTTGCCGTCGCGTCGCTCATCTCTGTTCGGTTCGATGTCGTCGTTTCGGTTTCATACCGATAGCGCAAAGCGCTCCGCGTCGCGGTGCTTCAGTGCGAGCCCGCATCCAGGGCGTGTGAGATCCGGGGCGATCGACCCGTCGCGCAAGGGCGGGGCGCCGTCGAACAACATCGCTTCGATGCGCACGTGATCGTGAAACCACTCCTGATGGCGCAGGCCAGGGGCCGCCGAGGCGGCATGCAGATGCAACGCCGGAGCGCAATGCGCGGAGAGCGGCACATGCGCGGCGTCGCAGAGCGCGGCGGCCTGCAAGAATCCTGTGACTCCGCCGCAACGCGTCACATCCGCCTGAACGACATCGACGGCGTGCGCGTCGAGCAGACGCCGGAAATCGTCGGCGGTATAGGCGTATTCTCCGGCGGCAATGTCGATCGTGACGGGCGCCGCATCGCGCACGGCGGTGAGGCCGGCGAGGTCGTCCGACGACACGGGCTCCTCGAACCAGACCACGCCGAATTCGGCGAGGCGGTTTGCGCATGCCAGCGCCGATCTGACCGATAGTGCGCCGTTCGCATCGACGAAGAGCGCGGCGTCACCGATCGCACGGCGAGCGCATTCGACGCGAGAGACGTCGCGGGACGGGTCCCGCCCGATCTTCATCTTCACCGCGTGGCAGCCGTCACGTTCCACCCAACGCGAGAACTGTTCTTGCAATTGCGCGGCGGTGTAATTGGTGAAGCCGCCGCTGCCATAAACCGGCACGCGCTCGCGCAGGGCGCCTCCAAGCAGTTTGACGAGCGGTTGCCCGAGCAGTCGGGCGTTCAAATCCCACAGCGCACAGTCGATCGCCGAGATCGCCGTGGCGGCAACGCCGCTGCGGCCGAGGTTGCGCACGCGTCGCCAAAGGCGCGCTCCGAGTGCATGGGTCGACCTCGCGTCCGCGTGCAACATCTCCGGCGCGAGCGTTTGACGAATCAGTGCGGCCACGCAGGCATCGCTATACGTGTAGCCGAGCCCGGTGCAGCCGCCCGCGTCGATTTCGACCACGACGATCGTGGTCGCTTTCCATTCGAACGTGCCGTCGGCCTCCGGTCCATCGGTGGGAACGGTATAGGCTCGCGCACGCACGGCCGCGATCGGCGTCGTGTCGTGCGCGGCGTGCAGGGCATGGGCAACATCGGAGGAATCCATCGTATCGGCGGTGGGAGCGAAGGCAAACAACGACCGTTCAGCAATCGCCATGCCGCATCGAACACTTCGATAAAGCTGAGGCTTGCCTTGGCATGCGGCTTGCGCCGCTGCTTTCGATAGCCGGACGACGATGGAGGATTTCGCATGACCACGAACGACACGCGCAAACAGGGTCAGCAATCGAAGCACGAGGAAGAGCTGATCGACAAATCGGTGGAGGACACGTTTCCCGCGAGCGATCCCCCGGCGGTGGGCGGGACGACGAAGATCGGCCCGAAGAGCGGAACGCACGGAGAACGCCAAGGCGATGACGCGGGTGGGAGCAGCGAGGACGGCGGTGGCAGCGACGACAGCAAGCGCGCGCCCTCTCAGGGCTCGCGTTGAGCGATGACCGGTGACCGATGAGCAATGAACCCTGAGCGATGAAGGCCGCGCCGCTCGAGTATCTCGCGCACGCGGCCGGTCCGGCGAGCGTGCCGACGCAGCGGCTCGAATGGGTGCTGATTGCGCTCGTTGGCAGCGTGGTGGCGATCGTGGCTGCGTTGCTCGTGGCCGCGTTGACGCGGCGGCGCGCGAAGTCGGGCGAGATCGGAGCCGAAGCGGGGGGCATGGGGTGGATATACGTGGGCACCGGGCTGTCGTCGGTCGCGCTTTTTGCGGTGCTCGTGTACGTCATGGCGACGCTCGAATCGGTGGCTGCCCCGCCCGCGGCGCCGGTGCTGACGATAGACGTCACCGCATATGACTGGTGGTGGAAGGTCGAGTATTCCGACGTCGACAATCCGTCGCACGCGTTTGCAACGGCCAACGAAATCCACATACCGGTCGGCGAGCCCGTGCGGCTGGCGTTGCATAGTGCGGACGTCATCCATACGTTTTGGGTTCCGCAACTGGCGGGCAAGACCGAGATGATCCCGGGCCAGACCAACGAGCAATGGGTTCAGGCCGACAGGCCCGGTATCTATCGCGGGCAGTGCTCGCAGTTCTGCGGCGCGCAGCACGCGCACATGGCATTCGAGGTCATCGCGGAACCCGCCCCACAGTTCGACGCGTGGCGCCGGAGCCAGATGCGGGGCGCCGCTGTGCCGCCCGAAGGCGCGGCACGGGCCGGGCAGCGCATATTCGGCGAGCGATGCGCCGGTTGCCACGCGGTGCGTGGCACCGACGCAGCCGGTGCGCAGGGCCCGGACCTCACGCATCTGGGCGCACGCCGTTTGCTAGCCGCAGGGCAACTGCAAAACACGCCGGAAAACCAGCTCGAGTGGATCGAGCACGCACAGCGCATCAAGCCCGATTCGATGATGCCGTCCATCGCGCTGCCGGCCTCCGAGGCAAGCGCCTTGTCCGCCTACCTGTCCACGTTGCAGTAGATCGAGGAGTACCGATGCCCGATATGCCCGCGTCCGCATTGCCTGGAGATCCACCCGAAACGGTGCGCCTTTCGAGGCCGTTGCCGCGCGGGCGCATCGACGCCGAGAGCGAGCGGCGGCTCGCCGCGATCTGGGAGGCGCGGCCCGGCTGGCGCGGAATGTTGTCGACGGTCGACCACAAGACGATCGGGCTGCGCTATCTCGTCACCGCCTTTGCGTTCCTATTGCTCGGCGGCGTGGAAGCGCTCGTGATGCGCGTGCAGCTTGCACAGCCGAACGAGACGCTGCTCACGCCCGAGCAATACAACCAGCTTTTCACGATGCACGGCGTGACGATGATCTTTCTCTACGCGTTGCCGGTGCTGTCGGGATTCTCGAACTACCTCTGGCCACTGGTGCTCGGCTCGCGCGACATGGCTTTTCCTCGCTTGAACGCGCTTTCGTATTGGGTTTTTCTATTCGCGGGCATTTTTCTCTATGCGAGCTTTCCGCTCGGGCAGGCGGCCAATGCAGGGTGGTTCAACTATGTGCCGCTCGCCGGGCTGACCTACGACACGGGGCCCAACATCGACGTTTACGCGCTCGGCATGGTCCTGCTCGGCATCTCGACGACGGTCGGCGCGATCAACTTCGTCGTGACGCTGCTGCGCATGCGCGCGCCGGGCATGTCGATCGACCGCATCCCGGTACTCGTGTGGGGCACCTTGACGGCCTCGGGGGCGAATCTTTTTGCCGTGCCGTCCGTATCGCTCGCGTTTCTGATGCTCTGGATGGACCGGCGTACGGGCATGCATTTCTTCGACGTGCACGCGGGCTCCCACGCGCTGCTCTGGCAGCATATGTTCTGGATCTTCGCGCACCCCTGGGTCTATGTGGTCGTGTTGCCGGCGATGGGAATCGTCTCTGATGCATTGCCCGTCTTCTGCCGCCGTCCGCTCGTCGGCTACGGCCCCGTGGCGATCTCCACGGTGGCGACGATGGTGATCGGTTTCGTGGTGTGGATTCACCATATGTTCGCGACGGGCCTGCCGCCGCTCGCGTTGTCGTTCTTCGGCGCGGCGAGCATGGTGATCTCGGTTCCGAGCGCGGTGGCGACGTTCGCCTGGCTCGCGACGATCTGGACGGGACGGCCCGTGTTTCGCGTACCGTTTCTGTTCTTCGCCGGCTTTGTGCTGCTCTTCGTGATCGGCGGCGTTTCGGGCGTGATGACGGCGGCCGTGCCGCTCGATTGGCAACTGACCGATACCTACTTCGTCGTGGCGCACCTGCACTATGTGCTTATCGGCATCAACGTGTTTCCTGTCGTGGGCGGAACCTATTTCTGGTTTCCGAAGTTCACGGGCCGCATGATGGGAGAGCGGCGCGGCCGCATCGCCTTCTGGCTCATGTTCGTGGGTTTCAACCTCGGATTTTTCCCCATGCACCTTGCGGGCTTGCTCGGCATGCCGCGGCGTATCTATACCTATGGCGCCGACATGGGGTGGACGACCGTCAACCTGCTGACGACGATCGGCTCTTTCGTCTTCGCCGCGGGCGTGCTCGTTTTTCTCGTCGATATCGTCTACAGCCGCAGGCACGGACGGATTGCCGGCCCAAATCCGTGGGATGCGCCCTCGCTCGAATGGGCCGTCTCGTCGCCGCCACCGGTGTACAACTTCGCCGTGCTGCCGACGGTTGCGAGCCGTCATCCGCTGTGGGAGGGGCGCATGGAGGGCGAGCACCCGGTCGGCTCGCCGCGTTCGCGGACCGACGAGGGTTATCTGCTCGATCAGGGCCGTGAGGCGCTGGGCACGACGGCGCTCGAGGCATCGCCGTACGTCATCCTCAAAATGCCCGAGGATTCGTACGCGCCGTTCCTGCTCGGCGTTTTTTCCGCGCTGTTTTTCGCGGCGCTGGCGTTTCTCGCGTGGGTACCCGCGGCGTTGATGCTCGGCGCCTGCGCCGTTTCCGTGATCGTCTGGCTTTGGCCCGAGCGGCGTTTGATTCAGCGCGAGCCCCAGGCGGCCGCAGGAGGGTGAATGTCGTCCGATGCCACGCAAACCCCGCTACTGCTGCAGCCCGGCAACACCGTGCCGGTGGGCAGTGCAGGGGAGCGGTCGAGCGGCTGGCTCGGCTGCCTGATGCTGATCGCGACCGAAGGCGCACTCTTCGGCTATTTGATCTTCGCGTATCTCTATCTCGCCGTGCAGACGAAGGAGCATTGGCCCCCCGAGGGCTTGCCGGAGCTGCCGCTCGGCGCGATCAACACATTGATACTGCTGTCGAGCAGCGTATTCGTCTGGCTCTGCGAGCGGTACGTCAAGCGCGAGAGACGGGGCGCGGCCGTGGCGTCGATGGCGTTCGCGGTCTTGCTCGGCATCGTGTTCGTGGCCATCCAGTTGCACGAATGGCATGCCCATCCCTACGGCCCCGCCGCGCATTTGTATGGCTCGCTCTATTTCACGATCACGGGCTTTCACATGGCGCACGTACTCGTCGGCCTGGTGGTGCTGGTGTTGCTCGGTGTATGGACGGCACTCGGCTATTTCGACGAACGGCGACACGCGGCACTGAAGATCGGTGGTCTTTATTGGCATTTCGTCGACGTCGTATGGCTGTTCATTTTCAGCACGCTTTATCTGACACCCTATTTGTTTTGAAGTCCTGTGCGCGACGAGGCGCACGAAGAAGGAAACACGGGCATGAGCCAGCAGACCGACCCCGCAGCGTCGCCATCGCCATGGCGCCTCTTCGCCGCAGTGCTTGCCGCGCCCGCGGCATGGACGCTGCAAGTCTGCATTGCCGAGGCGCTCGTCGCGCAAAGCTGCTTTCCCCATGATGCGCCGACGCGCGCATCGTACGCGGATGCGGCGCTTGCAGCCGCCGTTGGTGTGAGCGTGGCCGCGCTGGCGGTGGGCGCCGCGGGTACCTGGTGTGCATGGCGCAACTGGCGGCGCCTTGCGCAACGCATGCGCGCGTCCGCACCGCGCGGCGCACCGCCGATCGTCTCCGGCGAGGCGTTCATAGCCGAGGTCGGCTTCATGGCGAGCGTGCTCTTTCTCTTTGCGCTCGTCGCGACCGATATCGCGTCGATGCTCGTATCGGCATGCGGGTGAAGGCAATGAACGGTCGACGTCGAAGCTTGTCCGCCGCCGTCTGCGCTGTGCTCGCTCTCGGGCTTCCGCTTGCGGTGCTCGCCCTCGTCGCCTCGTTGGCGGCCAACGGCGCCGCCGTCGCACAGTCGCGTGCGGCGAACGGACAAGGACCGGCCGCAGCCACGCCGGGCGCGAGCGTTTCCCCGTCGCTGATCGGACGCGGGGCCTATCTGGCCAAAGCAGCCGATTGCGCGGGTTGCCACACGGCTGCGCCGCGCAGCGACACCCGGCAGCCACCCCCCGCGTTCGCGGGCGGTTTGGCCGTCAATTCGCCATTCGGCCCGATCTGGTCCAGCAACATCACGCCCGATCCCGCGGCGGGGATCGGCCGTTATAGCTACGAGGACTTCGTGCGTGCGGTGCGCGACGGCGTCGCACCGGGCGGAACACACTTGTATCCCGCGATGCCGTTTCCGTCTTTCGCCAAGATCAGCGACGACGACATGCGCGCGCTTTATGCGTACTTCATGCATGGCGTCGAACCGGTGCCGGTACAGTCGCCGCGCACGCACCTGCCGTTTCCGTTCAATCAGCGTTGGGTGCTTGCGGTGTGGGACGAGTTCTTCGCGCCGCACGAACGGTTCCAGGCACGCGAAGACCTGGGAGCCGAATGGAACCGCGGGGCTTATCTCGTGCAGTCGCTGGGCCACTGCGGTGCCTGTCACACGCCGCGCGGGGTCGCCTTTCAGGAGCGCGGCTACAGCGATGCCGATCGGCTCTATCTGACCGGCGGCCGGCTCGACAACTGGTATGCGCCGAATTTGACGAACGCACCCAGTTCGGGCGTGGGGCAATTTTCGGCGGACGACATTGCTGCGTTCCTGAAGCATGGCCATGGCGGTGGCGTGACTGCTTTCGGCAGCATGTTGCAGGTGGTGGAAGATAGCGGCCAGTACCTGGACGATGCCGATCTGCACGCGATCGGCGTTTATCTGAAATCGCTCGCGCCGCACAACGAGCATGCGCTTGCGAGCCGGGACCCGGCCAGGCGCGATGCGACCGTCGATGTCTTGCGCACGGGCGCGGTCCAGTATCCGGGCGCGGGCATCTATAGCGGTTTTTGCGCGAAGTGCCATCATGCGGATGGCATGGGAGAAGCCGGGAAGTACCCCCGTCTGGCCGGCAACCCGGTGCTGCTCGCGCCCGACGCGACGTCGGTCGTGCGGCTCTTGATCGAGGGCGGGCGGACCGCCCGGACGCGCGGTGGTCCGGCGCCGCAGCGTATGCCCTCGTTTGGCGGCCGTCTCACCGATACCGAGGTCGCGCGCGTGTTGACGTTCGTGCGCAACGCGTGGGGCAATCAAGCCGCACCTGTTACGACGCGCGAGGTGGCGCGCGTGCGGCGGGCTATCGGTAAATGACGCGGCGGATGAAGTGCCTCAGGCCGAGCGCTCGCGTGTGGGCAAGCTAAGGAGGACGAAATGCGTTCGTATCGGGTGAAGATGTTGGCCGTTGCATTGGTGGCGTTGGCGCTGCTTGGCGTGTCGTCCGCGGCCGCAGCGCAGGGCAGCACGACGGGCGACGCTTCGGCTGGCGTGCAGCGCAAGCCGGGGTCCGAGGGGGCGACGAGCACCGCAGGCGCTTCGCGGCCGGGGAACGGCGGGCCGTCCGCATCGACGGCACCCGGTCCGGGTACCGGGCAGGGTGCGCAGGCGCGAACATGGGGGCCCCATACCACGGCAGGCACCCGCGGCAAGCTGAGGCGGCCGCCCGCGGCGAGCGATACGGCGCCGCGATAAATCGGGCTGAGCGCAGCCGAGAGAGCGCGAGCGATTTGTGCCGGGCCCCGCAGCCGCTGCCCGACGCGCGGGCGAGAAGCCGAAAGTGGTGGCCCTGTCTGGCTTAGAGCGGCTTGGAGCGGCTTACGGGGCGATGACGGCTTAGAGCTTTACCCCGCCGGCCTCGGGTGCATCGGGGTCGAGATCCTCGGCCCCGGCGCCGGCTCGCCGCTCGTATTCGTCGTCGGCGCCGAGCCCATGCCAATACGGTTCCCGTCCATAGAACTGATGGATCGAGGTGGCCCAGGTTCTGTCCGCCATCGACGGCCAGTGATCCTTGTCGAAGCCCGGCGCATGCCTTACGCGTTCCGACGAGAGGGAAAGAAGAAAGCACTTGCGTGTGGTATCGAGCGTGAGCGCGTTCCACGGAATGGCGAGCAGCTTGTTGCCGATGCCGAGGAACCCGCCGCTCGACATCACGACGTAGGCAATCCGCCCCGCCTGAACGTCGAGCATGATCTCCTTCACCTTGCCGACCTCCTCGCCGTCGGTGCTCAGGATTTTGTCGCCGTCGAGTGTGCTTGCAGCCATGACGTCCGGCCCCGGTCCGGCGGCTGTTTCGCTGCCTTTTCCAACGATGTGCGCACCCGTCGGGCGCGTCGTTTCGGTAGAGGTTCCATGTGTACGCATGATGTGTCCCTGCTCGGAGATTGATTCCGCTGAAGAACCAGCAACGCCCATTCCCGCTCTCAACGGCATTTGCCGCCACCGTCGATGCCGCTGCCTTGCCGCCAAACCTGCTTGCCTTGCTCCGACAGTTCGCCGCAACTGCGCGTGCGGTCCGCTTCGGTGCCCTCGACGGCCATTCGGCCGCCGGGCTGCTCGAGCGAAGGCAGTTTCGTCCCGTTGCGGGCCGCCACGCGCTCATCCTGCGATCTACCTGCATGCGAATTCATGGTCACCTCCTACGTTGCCGGGCGTTCGTCCGGGCGACGACCGCGCGGTGTTCGCCCTGCACTGCCGCATCGCGCATGCCGGCGCCTGACTGTCCGTGGCCCGCGCATTGCTGCACGAGGGGCAGACTGTGCGGCTGCGGCGACGCGGCCAAGTTGTTCGACTTCACGTTCGACTTCGGATTTCGAGGAGGTGGATATGAGCAGTACGCTGGATCCCGATAACCCGCTGCCGGAACCGGACGAGAAGGGCCGCGACACGGGGGCGCTGGGCCCGAGCGATTCGTCCGATAGCGGCAGCGACATTGCCGGCGCCAAGCGCCACGATTTCGATCGGGATACGGAGCTCGACGAGCACGCGTTGGAGACGGGCGAAGCCGAATTGGCGAGCGATACCGATCGCGCCGGCACGGGCGAGCGCTCGTCGGCCGACGGAGACTCGACGCTCAGCGACGACGCCGATATCGAGCCCGACAAGATCGAGAGGCCTTTTCAACAAGGGGACGAGCCCGAGTAGGCAACGGGAGGCTTCGCCGGACGAGCCTCCCGCTTTCCGCTTTTCTTGCGGAGGCGCCGCGGCCGATCGAGCGCCGGCGGGCGCCCCGGTCATTGGGCGTCGCGCCCGGCGGCCGCCTCCGGCTGCGGGGGCGATGCCGGCGTGAGTGCGCGAGGGCTGGGCTTCGCCGTGCTCGCGTCGACCGCTTCCGGATAGGCCGCGAGCAGTGTGCGCAGTACGCCGTTGGTCCAGCCGAAACCGTCCTGGAGCGGATATTCGCCGCCCCCGGCGACCGCCGCGGCGGATGCCGCGCCGCTGATGTCATATTTCTCGACGAGTTTTCCGGTGCGCACGTAGGCGGCCACGCTCGTGCGAATCCACCGTGTCGCGATCTCTCGCGCCAGTTCTCCCTGCCCATAGCGCCGAAGCCCCTCGACGGCGAGATACTGCAGCGGCGCCCATCCGTTCGGCTTGTCCCATTGCTGCCCGGTCCGGGTCTCCGTCGTCGCCAATCCCCCCGGCCTCAGCAAACGGGCCCTGATGGTCGCGGCGATCTTGACGGCTTGTTCGCGCGTGGCCATGCCGGCAAAGAGAGGGTAGACGGTGGCCGCCGTCAGACGATGCGTGAGCTGGCGGGCGACGAAGTTGTAGTCGCCGAACGCTTCGATGCGGGGGTCCCAAAGCACGCGAGCGACGGCTTCCGCGCGGGTACGGGCACGCATTTCCATGTTCTCGGCATGCGCGGCATCGCCCTCGAGGCGATAGGCTTTGGCCAGCGTGCGTTCGAGGCCATAAAGCAGCGCGTTCAGATCGACGGGAATCAGCGACGTCACTTCGATCGAGGCCAGCGTTGCATTGTCGGCGAACCAGCGCGAGCTGAAATCCCATCCCGTTTCTCCGCCAGCTCGCAGGTTCCGCCAGAGATCGCCCGGATCGCGTGCGGGGATGCGCCCGGCCGTTGCGACGTCTTCGCGATACGACTCGTCGCGCGGCGTCGCGAGATCGTCCCAATAGCGGTTCAGCAACGTCCCGTCCGCAAGCCGGACGACATGGCGATAGGCTTTGCCGGCTGCGAGCTTGTCCGCGCCGTTCATCCAATAGGCATACTCGGCTTTCAACTCGGGCAGGTATTGGAGATAGACGTCGTCGCCATCCCTGCCGGCGACGAGCCCGACCATCTGCGCAAAGAACGGCGGCTGCGAGCGGCTGAGGTAATAAGTGCGGTTGCCGTTCGGAATATGCCCGTAGCGGTCGATCAGCGTTGCGAAGTCATGCAATTCGTCACGGACGAGTTCGTGACGCCCGCTTTGCTCGAGCCCGAGCATGATGAAGTACGAATCCCAGTAATAGACTTCATCGAAGCGCCCCCCCGGCACGACGTAAGGCGCGGGAAGCGCAAGCAGCGACGACCAGCGGCTTACGAGCGGATCGGGCGCGCGGCGCAGCACGTCCCAGAGCGTATCGATGTGGGCGGTGACGTTTTGATTTGGATCGGACACGTAGTTCGACCTGTCTTGCGGCGGCGCGCTGAAGTGGCTTTCGACGAATTGCCGCAAATCGAACCCCGGTTGCGCGCGTGCCGCGCGGTATTGCGCGACGAGTTCGCGGGGCGTGGCCCGCGGGATCATGTCCGCGAAGGTTTTGCTGTCGGCGTAGAGGTGGGCGAGCTGCACGTCGCGATAGAGCGCCCCGTAAAGCTCCGCTGGCGAAGCGGGCTCGACCGGAGATGGCTGGGCATGCGGGTTCGCCTGAGAGGCCGCGATCGGGGGCAGGCGCGGCGCTGGGCTGTCCGGCAATACGGGTGCGACGGCAGGCGGTGCGCTTTGAGCAGCGGCGGCGGCGCCGAGCAGCACCGTGACAACGAGGCGCCTGGCGAGGGAAAAGCGCATGACGGCACTCCTTCGTTTGCCAACGCAGAGCAGGACCGCGGCGGGGAAGTGCGGCGAACCGTCGCGCGCGGGCGGGGGCGAATGCCTGCAGCGGGCCGCAAGGTCTATGCCGATGCGCGCAAGCCGCGAATCAGCGCGGGCGGAACATAAAGAAGCCGCGCGTTGGGGGACCCGCGGCGCGGCCAATTCCGTTCGAAAGACGCCTTATGCGGGGGCTAAAGGCGCCCGAACGGGGGCGGAAGGGGGCTATTGCAGATGTTGGCCGCCGTTGATCGAGATGTTCGCGCCGGTGACGAAGCCGGCATCGTCCGAACACAGATAGGCGACGAGCGCGGCCACTTCCTCGGGCTTGCCGAGGCGTCCTACCGGGATCTCCGGCAGGATTTTCGTCTTCATGATCTCTTCGGGCACGGCCGTGACCATACGCGTGGCGATGAAGCCGGGCGAGACGGTATTGACCGTCACGCCCTTGCGCGCCAGTTCGAGCGCCAGCGACTTCGTGAAGCCATGCATGCCGGCCTTCGCGGCCGCGTAGTTGGTCTGCCCGAATCCGCCCTTGCAGCCGATCACCGACGAGATATTGACGATGCGGCCCCAGCCGCGCGCCGTCATGCCCTCGTACCACTGCTTGGTCATGTTGAAGAGCGAATCGAGGTTCGTGCGCAACACGGCGTCCCACGCGCCTTTCTCGAGCTTTTTGAAGCTCGCGTCGCGCGTAATGCCGGCATTGTTGATCAGGATATCGACCGGGCCGATCTCCGCGCGGATTTGCGCCGCGCAGCGCTCGCAAGAGTCGTAATCGGCAACATCCGCCGGGTAGGCCCGAAACGGCCGACCTTGCGCATCCATTTGCGCGAGCCAGTTGTCGGCGTTCGTGTTGCTCGGCGAATAAGTGACGACCACCGTATGGCCGGCATCCTGCAGCTTGACGCTGATCGCTTCGCCGATTCCGCCCATGCCCCCAGTCACGAGGGCGAGTTTTCTTGTCATCTGCCGTTCTCCGGTAGTGTTGGAAGGACGAGGAAAGAGGCCGCGCCGCGCCCGGGCGCGCCTACCGTACGCGCGAGAAAGCCTCGAGTACGGAGTGGCCGTTTTGCGTGATCCGAGGCTGCGGCATGCCGCGTTCCGCTTGCTCGAGCGCCACGAGCTGCTGCTCCAGAAGCGTGCTCAGCTCGGCGCGATCTGCCGAGATCTGGTCGGGGGCATCCCGCACCAGGATCAGCGTGGCGAATTCATGAGGGCTCAACATGCTCAACTCCCAGTAAAACGTGACATCAACCGTTTTTCGATTCCCGAGGGGCCCGGAATCGCCTTGCGCAGAGAACACGTATCAGTTACATCGTCGGCAAAAACGGTGGGCGAAAACCGGAAAATATTCCTTTAACCGATTAAAGCGAAGCATGCGACCTCTAACGATATTTCGTGCTATGAATAAAAACGTTTTCTATCCGTCCGATGTCCCCTGACAGGAGATAGGTAGTAGTTACAGGCGGTATAGGCCAAGTCCGAGCTGACCCAGGTAATAGTTTCGGATGCCCCGGGGCCCGCTGCCAGCCAAGTGTCGCGCGGGTTTCGAAGTTTCACAATACTAATCCCGCCGCTTTCGATTCGCAATACGGCATCTGCGGTATCCAGGCGTGGATGCAAATCGAATGCAACTACAAAGATTTTGTACCCGATTCGCGTTTTATCGGATGCCGGCTGCGTATGGGCTTTCATTTATTTGAAACGTTGCCGTGCCTCGGCCGGAGCCGGACCCTCCGTTAATGTCGCCCGAAGCCGGCGGCCGGGGCGGTTTTCCTTCGACATGGAACGCGGCCGAACGCCATTCGTGAAATGTGCCGGGGTCCGCTTGTTGCTGTTCCCCACTCGACGCGGCGTGTCTGCGCCGCACTTCTGTTTGGAGAAAACGATGCAACAGGCAACGAACGAGCCGCCTCGCAACCCCGGCGACGAGGCGCCGCCCGATACAACGGGTGCGGGCGAAGCACCGTGTCATGCGTGCAAGGGTACGGGGATGGTGGAGGGGCGCCCGTGCACCATCTGCGGGGGCACGGGCAGGATACTGCAGGGAATCGGCGGGGGCTGAGCGGCCGACGGCGCGCCGCCGGAGGAGGCGACGCACCGCAGCGCGTGCGCCCGTCGGTCAGTGATGGCGCTCGTCAGGCCGCATCGAGCCCGAGGCCGCGCCGGTGGTCTCCATGCGCTCGCCCGTGTCCCAGTATGGCGCGCTGCCGTAGTAGTCGTGCAGCTCGCTCGCCCAGGCCACGTCCGCCATGGCCGGCCAGTGATCCTTGTCGAACCCCGGGGCGTTCTTCACGGTATCGGACGAGACCGAGAGCTGGAAGCACTTGCGGTCCGTGTCGAGCGTCAGGGCATTCCAGGGAATGGCGAGCAGTTTGTCGCCGATCCCGAGAAAGCCGCCCACCGACATCACCGCGTAGGCTATACGGCCCGTATAGACGTCGAGCATGATTTCCTTGATCTTGCCGACTTCCTCGCCGTCGGAGCACATGACCTTGTCGCCCTCCAGCGTGCTGGCGGCCATCACATACGGCCCCGGACCTTCCGCAGTCGCGCTGCCCTTACCGATGATGCGTGTTTCGCCCTTGCTGCCGAGCGGGTCTGGTGAAATGCTCATGATTCCTCCTTTCTCTGAAGACTGTCGAATCGGCTTGACGCCGAACCACTACGGAACAACGCGGAGCTACTGCATTTGGCCGATCGCCTTCGATACGGCCGCGGGACTGTCGTAATCCTTGTCGGGCAGGCGATCGAGCAGATCGACGATCTCCCGATCGGCATGGTGAGCCCGCGCGGTTTCGGCCAGGCGCTCGCGCGTCGTCGGATAGTCCACGCCCGCCAATGCCTTTTGGACTGCCACAGGCGTGGGCTGCCCCGAATGCCGATGACTCTGCGAATGAGCCGGGTGTTGGGCCATGTATGCCTCCTTCTGACGCAGCCGCGCCGATGCGGTTACCCGCGGTGGCCATGCCGGGCCATCGAGGCAGCAACGCGCGGCCGTCGGGTTGAACACACCCGGTAATGCAGCAACGGCCGTTCCATCGGACGATCCGATCGCGCTCCCGCGTACTTGCGTGTGCCTGGCCGGCGCTCGGCCGCTGCTGGAAAAATCTGCAACGTCCGATGCAGCCTTGGCACAACCGCATGGCCGCGCGGCCGCAGCCCGCCGTTCTCGGGTACGGACATTGCGCGCCACGGGGCGCATTTCGTTCACTCTCGACGAGGACTTTCCATGCGCGAAGATTCCGCTCTCGACCGGCTTGCCATCGATACGATCCGCACGCTTTCGATGGATGCGGTCCAAAAGGCGCGTTCGGGGCACCCCGGCACGCCGATGGCGCTCGCGCCCGTCGTCTACCAGCTGTGGCAACGCCATCTCGTCTACGACCCCGAGGCGCCGCTGTGGCCGAACCGCGACCGCTTCGTGCTGTCGGTCGGCCATGCGTCGATGTTGATCTATTCGATGCTTCACCTGGCGAGCGTCAAGGCTGTCGACGAAGCGGGCCGGACGTTGCCCGAGCCGGCCGTCTCGCTCGACGACATCCGCCGTTTCAGGCAGCTCGACAGCAAGACCCCGGGCCACCCCGAATACCGCATCACCACAGGCGTCGAAACGACTACGGGGCCGCTCGGGCAAGGCCTGGGCAACAGTGTCGGGATGGCCATTGCGGGGCGATGGTACGGCGCCCGCTTCAATCGCGACGATCTCGCGCTCTTCGATTACCGCGTGTATGCGCTTTGCGGCGACGGCGATCTGATGGAAGGCGTCTCGCACGAGGCGGCTTCGCTTGCGGGTCATCTCGGGCTCGGCAATCTGACGTGGATCTACGACAGCAACCGCGTGACGATCGAAGGGCATACCGATCTGGCCTATAGCGACGACGTCGAGGCACGTTTTCGCGGCTATGGCTGGCACACCCTGCACGTGGACGATGCGAACGACATGGCCGCGCTCGATGCGGCGCTCGACGACGCGAAGGCGAGGACCGATGCGCCGACGCTGATCGTCGTCAAGAGCATCATCGGTTGGGGCGCGCCGAACAAGCAGGACACGGCGGCGGCGCATGGCGAGGCGCTTGGCGAAGACGAGGTGGTGCTGGCCAAGCGCGCTTATGGCTGGCCCGAGGACAAGACTTTTTATGTGCCTGCGCAGGTTCCCGGACGTTTCGCGGAGGGCGTAGGGGCGCGCGGTGCGCGCGCGCGGCAGGCGTGGGAGCAGCGGCGCGAGGCCTACGCGCGCCGCTATCCAGAGTTTGCGCGCGAGCTGGCGCAGATCGAGGCGCAGACGTTGCCCGACGGTTGGGACGCCGATATCCCGCGCTTCGCACCCGACGCGAAAGGCGACGCCACACGATCCACGGCAGGCGAGGTGCTGAATGCGATCGCGGCGCGCGTGCCCTGGCTGATCGGCGGTGCGGCCGATCTTGCCCCCTCCACCAAAACGTTGCTGAAGTTCGAGGGTGCGGGCAGCATCGCGCGCGACAACCCGGGCGGGCGCAATCTGCACTTCGGTGTGCGCGAGCACGCGATGGGAGCCGTGGCCAATGGCTTGGCGCTCTCGAACCTGAGGCCGTTCGCGGCGACGTTTCTCATTTTCAGCGACTACATGAAGCCGCCGATCCGGCTCGCCGCGATCATGGAGGTGCCGGTCGTCTTTGTTTTCACGCACGATTCGATCGGTCTCGGCGAAGATGGGCCGACTCACCAGCCGGTGGAGCAACTCGCGTCGCTGCGCGGCATTCCAGGGCTCACGGTGTTGCGTCCTGCCGATGCCAACGAGGTGGCCGAAGCGTGGCGCGTTGCGCTCTCCGATCCACGGCGCCCCGCTGCGCTCGTGCTCTCGCGCCAGCCCCTGCCCACGCTCGATCGCTCGCGTTATGCGTCGGCCGAGGGCTTGCGCCGCGGTGCGTATGTCCTGGCCGATCCGCCGGGCGGCGAGGCGCCGCAAGTGTTGCTGCTTGCGACCGGCAGCGAGGTGCCGGTCTGCATCGATGCCTACGAGCGTCTTACGCGCGAGGGAATTGCGGCACGTGTGATTTCGATGCCCTCCTGGGACATCTTCGAGCGCCAGGACGATGCGTACAAGGACCACGTCCTGCCGCCCGAAGTCGAAGCACGGGTGGCTGTGGAGCAGGCCGCGACGATCGGCTGGGATCGCTACGTGGGCAGGACGGGTGCGAAGATCGTCATGCATACGTTCGGGGCGTCGGCCCCGATGCGCGATCTACAGAACAAGTTCGGCTTT
Organism: Trinickia caryophylli; assembly: GCF_034424545.1. Classification (NCBI taxonomy): domain Bacteria; kingdom Pseudomonadati; phylum Pseudomonadota; class Betaproteobacteria; order Burkholderiales; family Burkholderiaceae; genus Trinickia; species Trinickia caryophylli. Next base: position 2,031,311 of record NZ_CP139971.1, read on the forward strand.
ACGCCCGAATGCGTGTATGAAGCGGCCAAACAGCAGATCGCGCGCACGGTGGCAAGCAAGGGGCTGCCGACCGGCGATTGACGAGCGCGGCGCGGCCGGCCTCTCGGCCGCTGCCGCTCGCGCGCGTGGGCCGTGCACCGCCAACGGAGGGCAGCGGCACGGCAGCGGTGCTCAGTGCGCGCGATCGGGACCGGACGGCGACGATATCGCGCCCAACGTCGAAGACATATTGCCGTCCTCGTGGGTAGCCAGATCGCCGAGCGAGACGACGCCGACGAGGTGTTTTTCGTTGTCGACCACCGGCAGCCGCCGGATTTGCCGATCGGCCATCTTGTCATGCACGGCGTTGACGTCGTCATCTTCGAAACACCACGCAACCGGCTCACTGGCGATGCGCTCGACTGGTGACTCGAGGTCCATCCCCGCGGACACGGCGCGTACCGCGATGTCGCGGTCGGTCACCATGCCGACGAGCCGCTTGCCATCGCAAACAGGCAACGCGCCCACGTTCAATTCGTCCATCATCCGCGCCGCGGCGCGTACCGTTTCGTTCGGGGCGAGTGTGACCGCGTCCCGGGTCATGACGTCTGCCACTCGTGTCATGGTGTGCTCTCCTTCGCTTTGACGGGCTGCGCTTCGCGGCAGCCTCGTTGAATGATGCGATCGACAGGGGCCGCCGCCTCTCGACAGACGGCCCCGTTGCCATGCGCCTGCCGCGCCCGCCAAGAGGGCGGCGGCCCGCGAGCGGCTGCAGGAAGACAGCACGCTTCGGCCGCCGCCTGGACGAGCGCGACCCGTGGTTACTGACGGCGCTGGTACGACGGGTCCTGCTGCGGGGTGGTGCCGTATCCGCCGGTCGTATTCGAGTTGGATGGGTTCGTATCGCCCGGCTGCATGGTCGAATTGCCCGAGCCGGTGCCCGTGGTGCCGGGGCTGCCGTAGCCGCCGCGATCGCGCTCGCGCTCGCGGGCGCTGCGATGGCTGCCGCGCGTCGACGGCTGGTTCAGCGTACTGCCCCCGGGCGTCGCGCCATAGCCCGGGCCGCCCACCGCACCGGAGTCGTTACCGCCGCCCGAGCCCGTGCCGCCCGCGCCGGTGCCGCCGCCAGCCTGGGCATAGGCGCCGCTCGCGCAAGCGAGGGCGAGTGCCGATACGAACAAGGCCTTCTTCGTGGCTTTCATCATGGTTCCTCCATCGAAAGTGCTTGTGTGATATGCGTCCGATTTGCACGCATGGAACGATGCGCAAAGGCCGTGCCTTTTTTCGTGCGGCGCGCCGGCAAAGCAGGAACGTGGCTTGCGCGTGCTTCGGCTGCTTCCGATGCGGCTGGTGCGCGCGTGGATCGATGCGCGCGGCGGCTGCGCAGCCGAAGGAGAATGAAATGACCGCCGCACTCGATGTCCGGCCGAGCGTCGTGGAAATCGAGCACGCGCTATCGAAAAGTTTCCCTTATCCGTCTACCGCGATTACGCACGTGACCGACTCCAGGGGCGTCGTGACGATCCGGGTGTCATGGGTGGCGTCTGCCGCGACCATGAGCATTCTCGATTCGCGCTGCGCATTGAATCTGGTGTTCGAGCCCGAGGCGACCGCGCGTTACGCCGCGCTGCGCGGTGCCGATCGTCTGCGCGCGCGCGAAGGGCTCCGCACGCTCGCGGAGGATGAAGTGCGCGCACACCTGCCCACGGGAGACTCCGATCTGACCGAGTGCAATCTGACGGTTGGAGTGCGGGCGTCGACCATCGACGAGGCTGTTCGAGGGCGCGCGTGAACGTCAGCGACCGACGTACCGCGCAGCGCATGCGCACCCGCCTCAGGCGGCGCATCGCCGCCGACCTCTGGGAGGCGGTCTGGCGCTATCGCCGGGAGACGCTCGGCGCGGCTGCGCTGATGGTTACGGCGAAACTGGCCGGCGTCTCGGTACCGCTGGTATTGCGCTCGATCATCGACGACCTGGGCCACCCGGCGCCGCTTGCACTCTTTCCGGTCTTTCTCGTGCTGGCCTATGCGCTGCTGCGGTTTCTCGGCGATGCGCTCGGCGAAGCCCGCGACGTCGTCTTCAGCACGGTCACGCAGCATACGGTCGCCTCGCTCGCCGAGCGCACGTTCGCACGCCTGCACCGGCTCGGCGCGCGTTTTCACGCGAAGCGGGAGACCGGGGCGATCGTGCGCGACGTGCAAAAAGGCACCGATGGCGTGGGATACCTGCTCGGCGTCGGTCTTTTCACGATCCTGCCTGCGCTCATCGAGATCGGCACCGTGATTGCGATCATCGCGACGAATTTCACGGTCGGCTTCAGCTGGATTATTTTTGCCACGCTGATCTGCTATGCGACGTATACAACGATCTTCACGCGGCGGCGCATGGTCGTACAGCGCGAGGTGAACCGGCTCGAATCGGCGGCCGACAGCCGGCTCGTCGACAGCATGCTCAACTACGACACCGTGAAGTACTTCGCCGCCGAAGAACTGGAGTCGGACCGATACCGCGGTGTGCTCTCGCATTGGGTCGTCGCACGGCTCAGAAATCAGCGTGCGCTGACCGCGCTGCATCTCGGCCAGAGCGCGGTGGTTTGCCTCGGTATCGCGGCGACGATGCTGCTCGCCGTGCAATACGTCACGGCCGGGCGTATGAGCCTGGGCGATCTCGTGCTCGTCAATGCCTACATCGTTCAGGTCTGTATGCCGCTCAACACGCTGGGCTTCGTCTTCCGCGAAACGAACGATGCGCTCGTGAACGTGGAGCGCATGTTCACCGTGCTCGCGGGCGAGAGTTTCGAAGAAGGCGCGGAGGCGGCCACGGACGAGGACCGCGACGAGCCCGGCGCGCCGCCGCTCGCCGTCACAGCTGGCGAGATCGCGTTCGAGCACGTGGAGTTCGGCTACGATCCCGCACGCCAGATCCTGCACGATGTCAGCTTTCGGGCGGCGCCAGGGCGCACGCTCGCCGTCGTCGGCGGCAGCGGATCGGGCAAATCCACGCTCGTACGCCTGCTCTTTCGTCTTTATGCGCCGAGCGCGGGGCGCGTGACGATCGACGGGCAGGACCTGCGCAACGTCACGCGCCGCTCGCTGCGCGAGGCGATCGGCATCGTGCCGCAGGATACCGTGCTCTTCAACGAGACGATCGCCTACAACATCGGCTACGGGCGCACGCAGGCGACGCGCGCCGACATCGTGCGCGCCGCGCGCGCCGCGCAGCTCGACGAGTTCATCGAGCGCCTGCCCGACCATTACGACACGCGCGTCGGCGAACGCGGGCTGCGGCTCTCGGGCGGCGAGCGTCAGCGGATTGCGATCGCGCGCGCGTTCTTGAAGGACCCGCCGATCATCGTCTTCGACGAGGCCACGTCCGCGCTGGACACGCGCTCCGAACGTGCGATCCAAAACGAGTTCCGCCGCCTCTCGGAGGGCCGGACGTCGATCGTGATCGCGCACCGGCTTTCGACGATCGTCGACGCCGACCGCATCCTCGTGATGGAGCACGGGCGCATCGTCGAGCAGGGCCGGCACGACGAACTGCTGGCGCGGCTCAATGGCGTCTATGCGCGGATGTGGGCGCTGCAGCGCGAGCAGGGTGAACTCGAGCATGCACAGCGCCGATTCGCCGCGCATCCGCGGCAGATCGGGGAGCTGGCCGCGGCGATTGCCGGGCGCGTGGCAACCGAGGCCGCGGCGCGCGCAGTCACGTTCGATGTGGAGATTGCCGACCCGCTGTTGCCCGTGACCGGCGAGACGGAGGAAATCGAGCGCGTGGTGGCGATGCTCTGCGCGAACGAGATCGCGCATGCGGCGGCGGGCGAGCGCGTCGCATTGCGGGCGCAACGGGCGGAGAACGCCGCGTGGCTCGTCGCGTTCGGCGCTCGGCCGAAGCCAGCGCCGCTCACCGACGAGCAGGCCGCCGATGCCGAGCAAGTGCTCGGCGCGGCCGGTGGCACGTTCATGCCCGCTTCGCTCGATGGCCGCGTAGCCTATGTGGCGGCGCTGCCGCTCGTGCCGGTGGTGCCGGTGGCTTCGCCGGCACGCGTGACCGAGACCGATGGCGCCGCGCAGACCGTTGCGGGTTCGGCGCCGCGGCTCGACGGTATCGCGGTACTGGCCATCGACGACGACGAGGAGGCTCGCGATGCCCTCGAGGCCGCACTCGTCGCGAATGGCGCGCGTGTGGCGCTGGCGGCGTCGGGCGAGGATGCGATTCGGCGGCTGGCCGATACCGCGCCGACGCAGTGGCCGGAAGTGGTCGTGTGCGATGTCTCCCTGTGCGACGAGGACGGCTGCGACGTACTTTCCCGCATCCGCGAGGTGGCGCGGCAACGGACCGCGCCGCCGCCGCCCGCGATCGCGCTGACCGGCCATGCCGATGCCGCCACGCGTCGGCGCACGGAGGAAGCGGGCTTTGGTGCACACCTCGTGAAGCCCGTGCGCATCGATGCGCTGGCTGGGGAGATCCGCCGGCTTGCCGCGCACGCTTGATCACGTGCTGCCCCGACGTCGATCTCGTCGGGATGGTTCGCGAACTACGGATTCAATGGAAGAATTTCGTCGAGGGCCACTTCGATCTGGCGCACGTGCGACATCGTCTTTTGCCGGTCGGGCGGCACATGGGCCGGCGTTCAGGCCACGCGCGCTGCTCAGGAAGACCAGCGTCGTTTGGGTTCCGCCGGGCGTTGCGCCGTCTGCTGCTTGTCGAATGCCCGGCTCAACGCGTCATCTCCGACGTTGGCATGCGCGGCCGCGTCCGCTGCCGCGCGCGAGCCGGCGCCGTGCTCGTCCGGCACTTCGCCGCTGAACACGAAATAGCCGTCCTCGGGATCGAGTGCGCCGATATCGAAGCCGTTGCCGATATCGATGCTCGACTCCCGGCCGGTGACGAACCTTACCCGCAGCCGCGTGAGGCCGGCCGAGCTGAACGTCTGCAACAGGGCGTCGATGACGCCCGCCGGCCGCGGCTCGTCGAGAAAGCCGCTCGGCCGCTCGAGGCTGACGGTGCCGCCGGGCCGGGTGACGCGCGCGACGTCGCCGAGTACCCCAGGGCGATCGGCCAGTGCCGGGCCGAACTCATGGCTCAGCAGGACGGAGTCGAAGCTGTCGTCGGCGATCGGCGAGAAGTCGTAATACGGGTTGTCGAGACGCAGGTTCGTGACTCGCGGCGTGGTGGGCCGTTGCGTCGAATGCGGCGCGCGATGATGCGGGCGCGGCTCGTTTGCCGCATCCTGCCGAACGGAGGACGCGCGCGGCGTATCGGCATGGTCAAAGCCGCGGTAGAGGGGCGTTGCCCGGAACGCCGTCATCGGCGCGCCCACGCGCAGCGTCTCGCCGGTGAGGCGCGTCAGCCGCACGGTTGCCGTGCCGTCCGGCCAGACCAACAGCTTGTCCGGTGGCGCCCAGACCGTTACTGGCCGCCCGGTGGCATCCGCGAGCCGCTGGGCCAGCGCGTCGGCGAACGCTGCGTTCGTACGCGGGCCGCGGCGCGCTTGCGCCGCGCGCAGCGGGGCGGCTTTCGGGGATCCGGCATAGCACGAATAGAGCGTGACGTCCTGTCCCGGTTCGAGCGAAGCCGCCACGCGTGCAGCCACGTCGTCGACGGTTATCGGGTGACCGTCGGGTCCCAGCATCTCGTCGGGCGAAATGCCGTGGCCGAAGATGACGTGGTGTCCGGGCGGCGACATCAGGCCGCGCTCCCCGACCGCGTGCAACGGATCGTCGGGCGGCATCAGCAGCGTCTCGGCGGGACGCAGGAATTCGGGATGTTCGTTCGCGGAGAGGCCTGTGACGTCGTCGAAGCCCGGCTGTATCAGTGCGCGCCCGTCGCGCGCGAGCGTCGTAACCACGCCGCTGCCGTCGGCGAGCAGCGCACGCCGCGTATAGGCTTTGCTGTCCTTCGGATAGATCGTCTGCGTTTTGCCCGACAGGTCTTCCTCCGTGCCGCGCGCCTCCCACTCCTCTGCCGTGAAGATACGATCGCCTTCGAGTACGACGGGCGGCTCGCGAAAGGGCTCGGGCAGGTTCCGCCCGGGCGGCTCGGGCGACAGCCGTGCGTTCGGCGATGCCGTTCCAGGTTCGTCGTCGGGCGCCCCGATGATGCCGTGCTGCTGCGTTCCCGGGTCGCCATCGTGCTCGCCGACGATAGGTTCGACCGGCGCGAGCCGATTGCTCGCGCGCGGAGTCTGGCGGCCGGCGCGCGGCCCGACGATGGGATGCCCCCCTTGTTCGACGATCGGTAGTCCCGGCATGAACCGAAAGACGCGCGGCCCGTTGAGCACGGCGTCTTCGATCTTGCCCGTGCGATCGTAGGCGCCCGGTTCGACCACGAGCCCGGTCGTGTAGCCTGAGGCGGGCAGGCCGTTTTTGCCGAATGGCGAGCGCCAGGCAACGAAGCCGCTTCCGCCATAGACGTCCACGCCCAGCACGTTCGCGAGCAATTGCGAGAGCGGGGTCAGGCGCGAGGCGGCACCGCATGCATAGAGGATGACCGGGGAGTGGCCGTCCCATCCGGCGGCGTGGATCAGGTTGGCCATTTCCTCGGGATCGAACGCGCGCCCATTCGAGGCGGCGAACGCATCGGTCCAGGCATGGCAATACACGGCGAAATGGCCGGGCGGCACCGGCAGCAGCGGCCGTTCGCCGGCAGGCAGCATATTCTCGGGCCGGCGCGGGTCGTCCGAATAGATGGCGAGGTCGGCTTCGCGGCGCGGGTAGGCCGCCCATTGCGTTTCGGCGTGGGTTGGCAACGCGTTGACCGCATCGATGCGGCGGCCGTTCTCCGCGCGGATCAAGGGCTTGCCCGGCGCGAAATTGCGCGGGTAGAGAATCCGAAGATCGCCTTCGAACTTCTCGTTCAGCGTCAGCGCAAGCCGGGTTCCGTTCGCATTGGGCGCGATCCGGCCGACGATCGCGTCGGCGCCCACCGCCCTGTTCGGCAGCACGGCCGAGCGGTCGACGAGCGCGAGGCCGTAGCGCCCGGCGAGCACGCCGTCGCTGCCCACCATCAGCGCATCCTGGAACGAGCGGTAGCGTGTGACGTCCAGCGGCTCGCCCGCTTCGGTCGCACGCGCCGCCGCCGCAGGATTGGCGGACGCCGCGGCCCGGCGTTCGTCCACGCGTGCGGCGTGCAGGTCCGAGCCGAGATCGCCCTCGTCCGTCGCGGGCAAGCCTTCTTCTTCGGGCACCCGCGTGCGCCCTTGTTCGTCGCGCAGCGCGTAGACGTAGAATTGCACGCCGTCGAGGCCGCTGCCGCTCCGGAGTGCGGAGATGATGACCTGCTCGAGCAGCGCGGTGTTGGATCGCACGTTGGCGGGAATCGGCCATGACGCGGGCGCGGCTCCGGCACGGGCGGAAGACGGGGCCGCGAGCGGATCGGCGGAGTTCGCCTGCGTGCCGCCGTCGAGCGGCACCGCCCCGCTTTCGCCCTGGGAGTCGGGCGCGAGCCGAACGAGCAGCGAGCCGCCCGCGGCGTCTTCGCTTTGCAGCCCATCGTGCGCCATCGTCTGCCGGAGAGCGACTGCCTTCGCATCGAGGCCCTTGTCGATTTCGAAGAGATCGAGGCCATCGTTCCTGACGCCGCCCGCCTCGTTTTCGCCTTCGAGCGCGCCCCGGCGCGGATCGCCGAAGCCGCCGGTCGAGCGGCGCTGGTTCTCCATGACGTCGAAACCCGGCCGGAAGGCCGCGTCGGTCACCGTGGGCGAGACCTTCGGTACATTCAGCATCGCGTGCAGCGGGCGCTCCATCACCGTCCTGGAGCCGGCGGCCGATTGGGCGAGGCCCAGACCGAACTGCAGCAGATTTTTCGCGCGCTCGGAGCCCGACATCGCATCCCAGTTTCTCAGCAGCGATGCACCCTGTTCGACGAGAAGGTCGGTGCCCGCGGCTATGCCCGCGACGTTGAATGCTTTCGAGACGAACTGCGTCGTATTGGCCAGGCCTTCGAACGCAGTGGCTTCGTGTGCGAAGCGTGCGGTGCCGCTGAGCGCGGTCGCTTCGTCGATCATGCCGCTGGCCGCGCCGACCTGATCGGACACCTCGCCGGTCACGCGCAAGAGCGACGCGGCTTCGGCGAGCGACTTCGTCGCGAACCCGAGGCCGCCGCTCGCTGCGCCCGTGCCGGCCCCGATGAGGCTGACCCAGTCCGCGCGCGCCTGGGCATTGCCGAAGCCGATCGATTGCCCGTGCTCGCGCAGGTTGTAAAGGTCCGCCGTGGCAACCGGCACGCCCACCGCCATGCCCGCGCCGATCGCGATCCAGGCGCCGGCCATCAGCGGCTCGGCGACGACGGCACCGACGCCGCTGGCCACGAGCACCACGCTGCCAGCCGCGGCCAGGATGCCGGTCGTGATTTCGAGTGCGTGTTCGACGTGCTGCCAGCCCGTGGTGATGTGCGCATCGATCGAGCCGTAGAGGGCGGAGCCGTCGACTTTCGCTCCCTGCACATCTTTCGGCACGTAGAGCTTCGCGTCGTCGGACAGTGCATTGTCGTGCTGGTAGTTGTCGATGCCGTCGTATTCCCAGCCGCGGTCGTCGACGTAGCGATACTCGCCGGGCTTGCCCTCCACCTCGACTTTGAAGAGCGCGCTCGGGCTCGCGCCGGATGCTTTCGACACGTAATAGGTCGGCACGAGCGTGACCGCGGGATGATCGCCGCCGACCTTCCGGATATGGTCGGCGACCGTGTCGATCATTTTCGTCGCCGCATCGTTACCGCCATAGAGCGATCGGCCGTTGGCCAACGCATTGTTGTTCAGCGTGCCGTTGCCGACAATCAGCTGGACGAGCGTCGCCATCGACGGGTTGTCTTTCGCATCGGTTGGCACGACGCCCGGATCATCGGGCTGGATGCCGAGGCCTGCGCCGATGAAGTTCGTCAACTGCGTCGAGTTCGCGGAAAAGGTGTGGGGCGCGTTGTCGTAATGCTGCTGAAAATCGTTGAAGTAAGGCGCGAGGGTTTTCGAGGGATCGACCTGAAACATCTTGTAGGTCGCCACTGCGTTGTCGTGCTGCTGAGTATGCTGCGCCGTATCGATACCCTGGCTCAGCATCAGTTGAAAGTCCTGCGCGAAATTGTTGCGAAAACGGTTGTCGCCCAGCATCTGTTTGAGCAGAGCCTGCGACAGCGTCGCACCGTAACCGCCTCCCACGGTGTCGCGCACACTGTCGAAGCCGTAAGAGGTGCTGTCGCCGCGCAGTATGTTGATCACTGACTGTGCGTTGCCCTTCGGATCCATCAGCCAGTTGACGACGTCATCCTCGCGCTTGACCGGCGTGCCGTCGGCCGTGGGCTGCAGATCCGCGTATTCGACGGCCAGACTGAGGCCCTTATAGAACTCGGTGCCGCGCTCCATCGCCGGTGTGCCGGCATTCGATTGCAGCCATTTGTCGCCGAAGCTCGTCTTGACCGTATCGAGCACTTCTCCGGCGAACTCCGGCGGCGCATCGGGCAGGATGCCCTGCATCCACTTGCCGACCTTGTCCGCGTACATGGTGCTGTCGTTGCGCGCGGACATGCTGGCCGGATCCGAGGCCGTGGTGTCCGGCTTGCGCATGAGCGGATCGATCTGGCTGTGGATGAATTTCGCGTCGAAGTGCGGCAGGCCGGCCTGGTTCCAAAGCGTTTGCCGCTCGTCGACGGAAAACGCCGCATTCATGTTCGTGTTAAGCAGCTTCAATGCCGCCTTGGGATCGCTGCCGGCACCCTGAGCGAGGAGGTCGACCTGCTGCTTCGTGTAGAGCAATCGAACGTCGGGCGCCGCCGCGGCCAGCATCTGCATCTGCGCTTTTTCGGCGGGATGCCGATCGGCGTACTTCATCGCATAGCCGAACACGCCGAGTTGGTCGAGTTCCTTCTTCTGCGTGTCGCTCATATGCGTCGGGTCCACATCGACCTTGAGCATCTTGACGAACGCGCAGGCAAGCGGGTTTTGCTCCGCGAGCGCTTTTTCCTTCGGCGAGAGGCCCGGTGCGTTCGGATCGACCTTCTGGCCCGTTTCCTGAATCAACGCGAACGTGACCGGGTCCGACTGCGCCAGTTGCTTCATTTGCGGCGTCAGCGAAGGATCGTTGGGATCGATCTGCCCGATATCGCGATAGAGCGCGCTTTGCGTACCGTACACGTCGACGAGACCCGTGTACCAGGCGCCCTCGTGCGCGCTCTTGACGTCGGAGACAGCCTGCTTTTGTTCGTCGGCCGTCACGTAGGTCAGCGCGTTGTCGTCGCCGGTCGCGACCTTGTCGTATTGCGTTTGTGCCTGCGAAAGCTCGCGCGACGCATCGGCCTCGTCCGCCCGGCGCGCGCCCGAAGGTTCCTTCTGCCACGCCGCGTAATCGGCTTTCGCATCCTGCAGGCGCAGTTTCGCCGCCTGCAGGCAGTATTCGTGGCGCAGCGCTTTCTCGAGATCGTCTTCGGTGCCGCCAAGGTTCTGGTCGGCCGTGTTCTTGGCCTGCGTAATGCTGTAGGCGTATTCGTCGCCCTGCTCCTGACGCTTGCCGTCAGGCAGTGCATTGTAGGCGGCGACTGTGTTCGTCGCGTCTTCGTCCTTTTGAGCGGCGATGGCGACCTGGAATGCTTTTTCGTTTGTGGCACGCTCCGGCGCCGTCTCCTTCGTCACGGCCTGCTGCGAGTCGGTCACGACCGCATCTAGCGTGGGATCGTCCGGGGCGAGCGCCCGGATAGCCGAAGCAGCGCTTGCAACGGCCTTTTTCGCGTCGTCGCCGCCATCGATCGCAACCCGCATCTGGTTTTGCACAGCCGCTTCGACAGCGCCCCAGGCTTGGGCTGCTTTCTTGTATTGGGCGTCGATATCGGCCTGCGATGCGCCGTTGTCGCGCAGCTTCAGCCATTGGGTGGTTTCGGCCTGCGCCGCTTTCAGCAAGGCGAGCGTCTGCGCCGCCGCGTCGGCGGCCGCCCGTTGCTGCGCCGTTTGCGCCGTGTTCGCCGTGTTGGCCGGCGGGCGCTTGGGCGTATCCGTATTCGAAGGGGGCGGCACGTAGGCCGTGCTTCCTCCGCCAATGGCCATCAATGACATTGTCGACACTCCGCAGATCGAGCGCCGCCACGCGGGATCCTGCCCCAGGCTCTGCGCACAGCCTCACATCATGGCTTTGGCAATATTTTCCGGAACGGCGTGATCGCGTAGTTTGGGGGGCCGCAACGGCGGGAACGCACGGCGATGCTACGAGGGCGCGCGCCCGCCCAACGCGGATTGCGCGCCGTGCAAGCCTGGGCGCGCCGGCGCCAATCCGCTCCCCGCAGCCGGACGGGCGAGGCCCGACGCCGGTTTCTCCGCCAGCCCGCGACGCTGGGCAGCCGACCGGCTCGGGCCCTCGCGTTGCTTGCGTTCGCTACCGAATGCGCATTTTTTTTCGGAGGGCAAACATGAAAGCAGTGGTATTTCACGGCATAGGCGATATCCGACTCGACACCGTACCCGATCCGACGCTGCAGGCGCCGTCGGACGCGATCGTCCGGCTCACGTCGAGCGCGATATGCGGCACGGACTTGCATATGGTTCGCGGTACGTTGAGCGGCATGAAGCCGGGCACGATCCTCGGGCACGAAGGCGTGGGTATCGTCGAAGAGGTCGGCGCGCAGGTGCGCAATCTGTCGAAGGGCGACCGCGTATTGATTCCGTCGACGATTTCCTGCGGATACTGTTCCTATTGCCGCTCGGGCTACACGGCTCAATGCGACAACGCGAATCCCAACGGGCGCCTCGGCGGGACTGCCTTTTTCGGCGGCCCGCAGGCAAGCGGCCCGTTTCACGGGCTGCAGGCGCAGTACGCGCGCACGCCGCTCGCGCATGCGAGCCTCGTGCGTCTGCCCGACGACATCGATGACGACCGCGCGATTCTGATGTCCGACATCTTTCCGACCGGCTGGTTCGGGGCGCAGCTCGCAGGCGTGCGCGTGGGCGATACGGTGGCCGTGTTCGGCGCGGGGCCGGTCGGTCAGTTCGCCATTGCAAGCGCGAAGCTCATGGGGGCCGGCCGCGTATTCGCGATCGACCGACTGGCGTCGCGGCTGACGATGGCGCGAGCGCAAGGCGCCGAGACGATCGATTTCGATCGGGAGGACCCCGTCGAGATGCTGCGGCAGTTCACGGGTGGCATCGGCGTGGATCGCGTAATCGATGCGGTGGGCGTGGATGCGGAGCGCGCGCAGGGCGGTCCGGCATCGAGCAGCGGCGCGGCACGCGCGTTCGACGCCGAGCTCAGGCAGGTTGCACCGCAGCACGCGCCCGAAGCGGATGCTGAAGACGGTAGCTGGAAGCCGGGAAGCGGGCCGACCCAGGCGTTGCAATGGGCCGTGCAGGCCGTGGCGAAAGCGGGAACGGTCAGCGTGATCGGCGTGTATCCGCCGAGTCTGACGACGTTCCCGATCGGCGAGGCGATGAACCGCAATCTCGTCGTGCGCATGGGCAACTGCAATCACCGCTCCATCATTCCGCATCTCGTCGAACTCGTGCGCAGCGGCGCGACGGATCCGACATCGATCCTCACGCAACGCGAGCCCATCATGCATGCGATCGACGCCTACAAGGCATTCGATGCGCGCGAGCCCGGCTGGATGAAAGTCAAGCTCGAGCCCTGAGCGCCCTCAGCGTATACGCGTGCGAGCCGCCTGCACCCGCTGCGTCGAGCCGTTCCCGGAAGTAGGCGGCGGTTTTGCGCAGGCCCTCGTCGAGCGACGTCGTGGGCTCCCAGCCCAGCAGCGCGCGCGCGGCGGAGATGTCGGGCTGCCGGTGCCACGGGTCGTCGATCGGCAGGGGACGAAAGGCGATCCGCTCTTCGGCGTCGGTTGCGTCGGTCCCATCGCTTGCATCGGTTGCGTCGAGCACGCGGCGCGCGAGCTCGATCATCGTGATCTCGTGCGGATTGCCGAGATTGACGGGATTGCAGCTTCCGTCGGGTGCATCCATCAGCCGCATGAACGCATCGATCATGTCGTCGACATAGCACAGCGAGCGTGTTTGGGCACCGTCGCCGTACACGGTCAGCGCGTCGCCCGACAGCGCCTGCACCATGAAATTCGATATCACGCGCCCGTCGGCCGGATGCATGCGTGGGCCGTACGTATTGAAAATGCGTGCGATTCGAACTTCGAGGCCGTATTGCCGACGGTAGTCGGCAAAGAGCGTTTCGGCGCAGCGCTTGCCCTCGTCGTAGCACGAGCGCGGACCGATCGGATTGACGTGCCCCCAGTAGTCCTCCTTTTGCGGATGCACGCGGGCGTCGCCATAGACTTCGCTCGTCGAGGCTTGAAATATTTTCGCCCGCACGCGCTTCGCGAGTCCGAGCATGTTGATGGCGCCGTGTACGCTCGTTTTCGTCGTGCGAACGGGGTCGTACTGATAATGCACGGGCGATGCGGGGCAGGCGAGGTTGTAGATCTCGTCGACCTCGACGTAAAGCGGGAACGTGATGTCGTGCCGCATCAGCTCGAAATTGCTGCGTGGAATCAGATGCGCGACGTTTTCGCGCGTGCCCGTGAAAAAATTGTCGACGCATAGTACGTCGTGGCCCGCTTCGACGAGCCGTTCGCACAGGTGCGAGCCTAGAAAGCCCGCGCCACCCGTGACGAGAATCCGTTTTCGATCGAGTTCCTTCACGTCGTCCCTCCGCTTGCTGTTCGAATGCCGTCGTATTGCCGATACGGCCGACAGGCAGCGCCGCCGCCCGGATCCTGCGGGCGCGTCGGGCCTTGCCTGCGGCGCTCAGTGCGTCACCTCGCGCAGTACGGCGCACCAGTCGTCCACGAATCGGCCGATCGCGAAACGCTCGAGTGCCGTGCGGCGTGCGCCGTCGCCGAGGCGCTTGGCCTCGCGCGGGTCGCGCAGCAGCGCTTGCATGGAGGCAACGAGTGCATCCGCGTCGGTTGCCACGAAGCCGTTCTCGCCGTTGCGTATCACCGTGGCCAGTTCCGTGGTCGCAAGTCCGACGATCGGCATGCCGATCGTCATCGCCTCGACGATCGCGAGGCCGAGGCTCGTCCAGCGGATCGGGTTGAAGAACAACCGGTAGCGGGCCGTAAACGCGGCGAGATCGAGATTGCCGACTTCGCCCAAGCCGCCGGCCTGCTCGGAATTCATGCCCACGAGATCGAGCGGCACGCGCGCCGATACCTGCTCGAAGACGTCCGCGCCGAGCCGCCGGCCGCGGCTCGCCAGATTATTGATGACGACGACGCCGCGCTCGAGCTCGCCCGTGTAGCGCACGCCCTCGGGCACGACGACACCGTGCTCGATGACGCGTGTGGGTGTGCCGCCGTTGTCCCACATCAGGCGGTTGAAATGCGTGACGTGCACGAGCAGCGTGTTTTCGTCGTCTACCCAGTGCCGTTCGCAAAACGCGTTGTTCTGCGGCGGGTCGTGCTCGAGATAGACGCGCGGCAAGCGGCGCTGCGCGTCGGACAGCACCGTCAGGCGGTCCTTGTCCCAGTGCTCGCGATGCTGGTAGAGCACGAGATCGAACTCGTGGGCAGGCACGTCCGCCGCGTCCACTTCGTGCACGTTGTCGCCCCAGGGCAGCACGCCCGTGCGCCCGGCATGCCCGGGCGGATTGCCCGGGCGCGTGACGAGCCAGAACTCGTGCGGTGCCTGTGTGAGGTAGTAGAGGTAGTTGCCGTGCACGTGCCAGGTCAGCACGCGCAGACGTCGCTCACGTCGCATGACTGCGCTCCTTTGCGCGCCGTGTGCGGCGCGCATGCAAGACACCCGGCGCCGCGGGACGCGCGCGCAGGCGCCGCGCCAGTTGCTCGAGCGCCGTGTCGACCACGCGCTCGACGCTCACGTTCAGCGCGCACGCGTGACCGTACGGGCAGTGGCGGAAAGAGCAGGGGCGGCAGGTCGGATAATCGGCCAGCACACGATGGCGTTCGCGGTCGAGCGGCGCCCACCTGCGCGTGTCGCTGCCTGAGGCGATGACGACGCTCGGCGTGCGCATGGCCGCCGCAACGTGCGAGATACCGGTGTCGTTGCAGACCACGAGCCGGGCGCGCGAGACGAGCGCGGCGAGCCCCCCGAGCGTCGTGCAGCCGGTCAGATGCAGCGCCGGTGCCGACATCGCGCCGAGCACGTCGGCGGTGATCGAGGTTTCGCTCGAGGTGCCTGTGATCGCGATCTGCCAGCCGTCGGCCGAAAGCGCGTCGCCCACCTCGGCGAAGCGCGCGGGCGGCCACCGGCGCGACGGCAACTGTGCGCCGGGATGCAGCAGCACGAGTCGTTCCGGCTCGATGCCGTGCGCTGTTTCCAGCGCGGCGTATTCGCAGCGATCGGGCGCCGTCAATGGAAACCAGAGCGTGTCGTCGGCGCCTTCGATGCCGAGCGCGCGGACGAGCGCAAGATAGCGGCGCGGCTCGGGCAGTACGTCGGGCCAAAGGATGAAGCCGGGCGCGGGCGCCTCGTGTGGCTGCAGGAAGCCCGCGCATGCCTCGGCGCCGAGCGATCGGACGATCGCATTGGCCGGCCCGCCGCTGCCGTGCAGCTGGATCGCGAGGTCGAAGCGGCGCTCGCGCATCGCCGCAAAAAAGCGGGGCAGGCCGGCATCCGTTTCCTCCTGTTCGGGAAAGCCGCGCGCCCCGGGGAACACGATCAGTTCGTCGACCAGCGTATCGAATCGCTCGACGAAGCGGGCGGCCCAGGGCAGCCCGATCAGGGCGATGTGCGCGCGCGGCCACGCGGCCCGCAGCGCTCGCAGGGCGGGTACGGCACACAGCATGTCGCCGAGTTGGAGCGCGCGGAAAATGGCGATGCGGCGCGGCGTCGGAAAGCGCGGTGAGCCGGGTGTCGTCGTAGTCACAGGAACCATATGCGGTAGCGAATGGCGCCGCGGATGCGCCAGTAGATGGAGAGGAACGGGATGACCGCCGAGGTGACGGCCATTTCGGCGACGTGCTTCCAATGCCGGCTGCGCGCGCGCATGCGCTGCGCGAAGAAGCGTGCGGTCAGCACGGCCCACACTGCGCCCGCGCTCGCGGCGACGCCATATGCCCCGCCGATCGCCGCGGCGCAGGCCGCCATCGCCGCGAGCACGATCGCGTAGTAGCGCCATGGTGCCGTGCGCGCGATTCGTGTCTTGTAGAGGTCGCGATGTTTGCTATAAAGCAGTGCTTCGAAGCAGCTCTTTTTCTGCTGCGAAAGACTCACGCCCCACCGCGCCGGCCGCACCGGATGCACGACGACGGCGTTTTCCGCTCGCACGATCTGTGCGCCCGTGCGCAGCAACGCAAACTGCAGATCGGAGTCTTCGCGCCATGCCGCGGTGAATCGTTCGTCGAATCCGCCGACGGCAGCCAGCGCCGCACGTCTGACGAATGCGTTCGCGGTGGCGAACTCGGCGCGCGCCAATCCGCTCGCGTCGGCTTCATAGTCGGTCGGCGCGCGGCCGATCGGCGCCACGGGCACCACGATCGCGCCCGACGCTGCCATCGCACCATCGGCGAGCGCGGCGAGGCCGGCTTCGAGCCAGCGGGCGTCGGGTATCGTGTCGTCGTCGGTGAATGCGACGATGGGTGCGCGGGCGCGGCGCCAGCCGGCATTGCGGGCGGCGGCCGGCCCTTGCGTCGCACTGATCGGCAGATAATCGACGTGTAAGCCGCGCGCGGCATGGGTATCGGCGACGTTCGCGACGAGTTCGCGCGTGCCGTCGTCGGGCCCGTCGTCGCATACGACGATTTCGTAGCAGTCGGGCGGCAGCGTTTGCGCGGCGAGCGCGCGAAGGCAACGCCCGAGCAGATCGGGCCGCCGCCAGGTGGGCACGACGACCGATACGCGCAGCGCCAGCGCCTCCGCGCACCGGTCGGCGCACGCGCGCTGCGTGCCGCCCGTTTGCGGCGCGAGCGTCGTTTCGCGTTCGAGCGGCTCGAGGGTCGTTTGCTGCTCGCGAACGTTCATGAGCGGCTCCCTCGCGCAACGTCCTTGCGGATCAGGAACGGCCCGATCACGAGCGCATCGAGCGGCGAGGTCCAGAACGATTCGAGCGCGTCGCGCGGCGAATTGACCATCGGCTCGCCGCGCGTGTTGAACGACGTATTGACGAGGATCGGTACGCCGGTGCGCGCGTGAAACTCCGCGAGCAGATCGTAGTAGAGCGGGTGCTGCTGCCGGTTGATGGTCTGCACGCGCGCTGTGCCGTCCACATGCCGCACGGCCGGAATGCGCTCGGCCCGCTCAGGCCGTACGTCGAAGATGAAAAGCATGAAGGGGGCGGTGCGTGCGCCGACGAACCAGTCGGCGGCCAGCTCTTCCATGACCACGGGCGCCACCGGCCTGAAGTCTTCCCGATCCTTGATCTCGTTGAGCTTTGCCTGCATTTGCGGGTCGACCGGCGACGCGAGAATCGAGCGCGCGCCGAGCGCGCGCGGCCCGAATTCGGTTCGGCCCTGGAACCAGCCGATTACCTGCCCCGAAGCGAGCAGATCGGCCGTTTGCGCCGCAACGTCGGTGAGCCGCTCGAAAGGCACCTTCGACCAGCGCAGGAATTGCTCGATCTCGGGGTCTGAATAAGCCGGGCCGAGATAGGCGTGATCCATGGCCCAGCGGCGCTCGTGATCGCCGAGCCGGCCGCGCTCGCGCCAGTCGATCCATAGCCCGGCGCCGAGCGCGGTACCGGCGTCGCCTGCCGCCGGCTGTACCCACACTTCGTCGAACGGCCCTTTGTCGCGAATGCGCGCGTTCATGACGCAGTTCAGCGCCACGCCGCCGGCCATGCAAAGACGCGGCAATCCAGTACGCGCGTGCAGCCAGTTCGCGAGTTCGAGTACGGTTTCCTCGAGCACCAGCTGCAACGAGGCGGCGATGTCGTAATGGCGCTGCTCGAGCGGGCCGCCGCGCTCGCGCGGTGCGCCGAAACGCTCCACGAGCCGCGGCTCGTCCACGGTATAGCTGCCGTCGCCGCGGTAGCGGACGATTTCGCGGAAGACGTCGGCATAGGCGGGTGTGCCGAAGGCGCCGAGCGCCATGACCTTGTACTCGTCGGACGAGTGCAAAAAGCCGAGCCATGCGGTCACGGCCTCGTAGAGCAAGCCGAGCGAATGCGGCAGTTCGACTTGCTTGAGCCGCTTGTAGTGCCCGCCGGCGAATTGCCCGAGGCTCGTCGTCACGCCTTCGCCGCGCCCGTCCATCGTGAGTACGGCCGTGTCGCCATAGGGCGCAGCGAGAAACGCACTCGCTTCGTGCGCGAGATGATGCTCGACGTAGTGCCAGGCGAACCGGTGCCCGTCTTCGGGGGCGCGAAAGCGTCTGGCGAGATGGTGCGGGGCGCCGTCGACGAGTTGGTCGCGCGCGTTGACGATATAAGTCAGAAAAAGCGGATCCCACGGCGAGGCCGACGGGTCGGCCGGCCGGTGCAGCGAAGGCTGCAAGGGCAGCGGGACCGTCGCGCCGCCGCGCGTGGTGGACGGCATCGCCGGCAGCAGCGACGGATCGTAGGAGTAGGCCACATGGTCGATGTCGGCGAGCGTGATGCCGGCCTCGCGCAGGCAGTAGTCGATGGCATCGAACGGCAACTGCCACGTGGAGAACGGCACGGGCCGCTTGGCGTGCTTGACGTGCGTGAATCGCTCGTCTTCCGCGGCGGCGATGACGACACCGTCGTGCACCAGGGCTGCGGCACTGTCGTGATAGACGGCATTGATTCCAAGGGTGTACATGGCTGCACTCGTCGAAGGTCGAAACTGAAAGGTCAAAACGGCAGGTCCGCCGCATGAGGCGCAGTGGTCGGATGCACGCGCTCGGCTTCGGCCGGCAGCCTGCCGTCCTTGAGCGCGAGTTCGAGCGCGGCGCTCGCCACTTCGGTGGCCGGCACGCCGAGCAAGCAGGCGTGATGCCCTTTGGGACAGACACTGCGGTAGCACCAGCGGCAATCCACATCGCGAAAGAGCACGCGCTGCTCGGTTTGCCAAGGGGTGTGCTGCGGGTTCGTCAGCGCATAGAGGTCGACCACGGGGGTGCCGAGCGCGGAGGCCAGATGCACGGGCCCGCTGTTGTTGGCGATGAGAACAGCCGCGCGTTCGATCAGCGCGGCCAGCTCGCCGATGCCGAGCTGGCCGGACAGATCGTGCAGGCGTGGTTGCGCCGATGGGCCCGCCGCCGTCATGACCTCGCGAATCAGATTGCGCTCGTCTGCGGCGCCGGTCAGCAGGATCGGCAGTGCCGTCAGTCGGGCAAGGCGCGCGGCGGCTTCGCCGAAGCGCTCGGGCGGGTAGCGACGCGATGCCGCGCTCGCACCCGGGTGAATGACGAACCACGGGCCGTGCGGCGCGATGCCGCGCGCAATGAGACGCCGCGTGAGGGCACGCCGTTCGCGCGCACCCAGGTCGAAGCGCATGCGCGGGTCGGCCGTCGTCGCGCCGATCTTCGCAACGAGATCGAGCTGCCGCTGTGCCTCGTGCCGCAGGCCGCCTTGCGGCTCGGTTTCGCATACCCAGTCGGTGAGCAGGTCGTAGGGGTTCTCTCGGCAGTAGGCGAGCCGCCGCGGAATGCCGGCCAGATGGCACAGCATCGCGGCGGGCAGCGGGTTCTGGCTGTACACGGTGAAGATGACGGCTGCGTCGAAGTTCCGTGTGCGCAACGTGTGCACCATCGCGAGATCGGCCATTGGATCGGGCGGGCTGGCGAAGCCGTGCCAGGGCGCGTCATAAGAGATCGCTTCATCGACATCGCGCAAGAACGGCGCGACATCCGCGCCGACCGACGAGCTCAGCAATGTCACGTGTCGTCCCGGCACCGCATGGCGCAAGGCGTGTATGGCCGGCGTAGTCATGAGCACGTCGCCGAGCCGGTCCAGGCGCACACAGAGGATCCGCTTCACGTCCGGGCCCCAGGGCGCGAGCGTCGATTCGCGCCCGTTCGCATGGGCGAGCACCGGCGCGATCGAAAAAGGCAGGCCGTTCATGAGCGCTCTCCGCTCGCGGGCGCGGCGGGCGACGCGTTCTTCGATTCGGCACACTCGTAGGCGGCAATGGCGAGCGCGGCGCGATGCAGGTCCGGTGCCCGCAGCGTCGGGCGGCGCAGCGGGCCGTCGCGCCACTCCGTTTCGTTCCCGTTGTCGACGAGTGCCGTGCGGCAACCCGCGCGTGTGCCCGCTTCGACATCGTCGAGAATGTCGCCGACGAACCAGCTTTGCGCCAGATCGAGCGCGTGTTCGCGCGCGGCACGCACGAGCAGTCCAGGAGCGGGCTTTCTGCAAGTGCAGGATACGGCGTACTGCGCGACGGTGCCCGCGGGATGATGAGGACACCAATAGGCGGCGTCGAGCGTGGTACCGCACGCGGCGAACATCTCGCGCAGCCGCGCTTGCACGGCGCCGAGCGCCTCATAGCGAAAGCGCCCGAGCGCGACGCCGCTCTGATTGCTGATGACGATGAGCCGGAAGCCATGCGCCGCGAAGAGCGCGAGCGCTTCGGCCGCGCCGGGCGCGAACCGCATCAGCGAGGGAGCGACGTTGTAGGGCACGTCGTCGAGCAGGGTTCCGTCCTTGTCGAGCAAAACGGCACGTTTTTTCATGGCGTTCGGCTGCCCTCATCCACGGCCCGCAGCCGCGCGCACGCTGGCCGCTTCGGGGGCGCGCCGGTCGCGGCGCGTTTCGGCGGCGACGGTTTCGTCGGCGACGGTTTCGTCGGCCGGCACGCGCGCCACGCGCCGATAAACGTCCTCCAACTGTTGCGCCACCCCCTTCCACGTGAATTGCGCATGCGCGCGCTCGTGTCCCGCCTGGCCCATGCGGTCGGCCAGCGCCGGGTCGTGCGCGAGGCGTGCGAGCCGCTCCGCCAGTGCTTCGGGGTCGCGGGGCGGCACCAGGAAACCGGTTTTGCCGTCAACGACCGTATAGCGGATCCCCCCCACGTCGGCGCCGACGACGGGGCGTGCGCAGGCCATTGCTTCGATCGGTGTGATGCCGAACGGCTCGTACCACGGCGTGGTGACGAAGACATCGGCGGCGCCGTAGAACTCGCGCAACTGGGCGCGCCCACGCCGTCCGACGAACGTTACGTGTTCGCTCGCGCCGCAGGTCGCGGCCACTCCGCGCAGTCGCGCGATTTCGGGCGTGGCGATTTCATTCGGCAGATCGGCATTGCCGCCGACCACATACAGATGCGCATCGACGTTTTCGCGCTGGCGCAGCAGCGCGTGTGCACGCACGACGTTGTCGATGCCCTTGCGCGGTACGAGGCGCCCGAGCTGCAGCACGGCGAACTGGCTGCTCGGCCAACCGAGCGCGGTGCGGGCACCCGCGCGGTCGGTCGGCACGAACTCGGCGGGGTCGAAGCCGCAGGGCACGATTTCGATGCGGGCCGGATCCATTGCGTAGTGCTCGCGAAGATCGGCGGCATCCTGAGGGCACTCCGCGATGACGAGATCCGCCTCGCGCACGAGCCGCTCCTCGATCGAAAAGCGCGCATCGGGGAAGCCGTCGTCGGCACCCTGATGCAGCCGGCGGACCTTGCCAAGCGCATGAAACGTCATGACGAGCGGTACGCCGAGCGCGTCTTTTGCCTTCAGCGACGCCAGCCCCGACATGAAGAAGTTCGCGTGAATGACATCGTAGAGCGTGCGTTCCTGCCGGCAAAAGCCCAGCAGGAAATCGGCGAATGCCGGCATATACGGCAGCAACGCTTCTTTCGGCATTTGCGTGGGCGGGCCGGCCGGTACATGGACGACGCGCACTCCGTCCATATCGGACACGGCCGGCAGCAGCGCGCGGTCGCGCCGCGTGAACACATCGACCTGGTGACCGGCGCGGCGCAACTGCCGCGCGACGTTGGCCACGTAGATGTTCTGTCCGCCGCTGTCGACGCCCCCAGCCACGGCGAGCGGAGACGCGTGTTCACTGACCAGTGCGATTTTCATGAGCAGTCCTTGTGATGGTAACGGCGCCTGACGTGCTTGCCCGACGCGCCTCGCGCGCCATCGGCGCGCACAGCGTTCGAAGCCGTTCGAGCATGTGCTGTGCCCATCGTCGAGAACCGACGAGTCAAACGTGCAGAAGCGTTGCATCGCGACGCAACGCTTCTGTGATCTTTACCGCCCGGCGGCGCGGGGCGCGCCGCTCTTACAGGGATGAATGTAATTACGCGATGGGCGGTGCACGCCGTGCCGTACCGGCATTGGCATCGGTTAGCGTTCCTTGGTCCATTGGGGCGGGTTTGCCGGGAGAGCTTCTTGCTGACCGCCTCTGCTGCCTCGCGCGTATTGCGCGTATTGCGCGTGTTGTTCGGCGAGCAAGATCGAAGGCCGCACAGCACAGCGGGAAGAACAGGAGGCCGAAACCCATGAGCGCGCGCATTTCGGTGGTGGTGCTGACGCACAATCGCGTGGACGAAGCGACTCGCACCGTGGCGCATTTGCTCGCGCTGCCCGAGCGGCCGCCCATCATCGTGGCCGATAACGGCTCGACCGACGGCACCGTTGTCGCACTGAGACGCCGCTTCCCCGAGATCGACGTCGTGGAGTGCGACGGCAATCTCGGCGCCGCGGGGCGTAACGTGGCCGCCGGGCGCGCGCATACGGAGTACATCGCGTTCAGCGACGACGACACGCAATGGGCGCCGGGGTCGCTCGAAGAGGCCGTGCGCGTGCTCGACGCAGCGCCCGACGTGGCGGTTCTTTCGGGCAAGGTGCTCGTCGGCGACGCGGGCCAGCTCGATCCCACATGCGTGCTCATGAGCGAAAGCCCGCTATCGCGCGCGGGCCTGCCCGGCCCCGCGCTCGTTGGCTTCATGGCGGGCGCCTGCGTATTTCGGGCGAGCGCGTTTCGCGCCATGGGGGGGTATGAGCCGCATCTTTTCATCGGCGGCGAGGAGGAGCTGCTGTCGCTCGATCTGCTCGATGCGGGACACGCGATCGTCTATTGCGGCACGATCGCCGTCACGCATCGTCCGTCGTCCACGCGGGATGCGCCGCTGCGCCGGCTCATGCTGGCGCGTAACGCCGCCATCGTGGCGTGGCTGCGCTTGCCGGCCAGCGAAGCGATCGTTCGCACGTGGCGTGCATTGGCGGTATTCGTGCGCGAGCGCCGCCTCGCGGCACGCGCGTGGCCGTTCTTGCGCGATATCGGCTGGGCGCTGAAGCGTCGCCGCGCCGTCGGGGCGCCCGTTCTCGCCATGCGCCGTCGGGTTCTCGACGCGCAGCGCGGTGCGGGTGCCGCACTTGCATTTCAGCCGCGCGAAGGCGGAGGGCGGTAGCGGGTGCGGTGCTTGGCCAACAACCGCCAGTAGCGTTCGGGTTCGGCAAGATCGTGCGGATACGCATCGTCGAGCGCGCGCAACTGACTGCGATAGGCGCGCACGCTGCGCCACTTCGGCGCCGCGGCGCGCGCGCCGGTGAGCGGTGCGAGCGCATCGGGCAACGTGGCATCGAGTTCGAAGCCGCGGCGGGCCAGTGCTTCGCGGCGCGCACGCATCTCGTTCGGGATGCGCCGATAAAGCGCGTCCTCGTACGCGACGGCTGACGGCAGTGCGCCGCGGGCCAGCAAGTCGCACACGGCGTCGGACGCGAGCCGGTGGTCCGAATGGAACAGCCCGAGCGGCGCGACGACGGGCGGGCTGTCCGCCGCGCGCCACGCGTCGAGCAGTGCGTCGGCGATGGCCTGCATCGACTGCGGGGTTTCGTATTGGCTATCGAGAAAGCCGAGCCGCACGCCGCGCGCGGCGAGTATGGAGAGCGCCCGATCGTCTTCGCGCCGGCGCGCCTCGAGGGCGGCGTCCGAATGCGCAAAGCCCGCGCTGCGGTCCCATGAGGTCGACATGGGCAATGACGGGCGGCCGGCGAACACCGTGCAGACCACGGACCCGGGATGGAGCGCGAGCAGCGTGCCGCATCCGAACGCGGCATCGTCGAAATGCGGCGAGACGACAAAAAGGGGAAGGGCGGTCATGGCGGTGGAGGCAGTCGGCGGATAGCGGAGCGCGAGAGCAGGCAGCGCCGCAAGGGCGGTGCCCGGCGCTGCGGTACCATGCGAAGCATTCTTTTCGGAAACGTGAGAAGTGGCAAGCATGGAGCTCGACAAGACCGACCGGGGAATCCTCATGGCCGTTCAGGCCGATGGCCGCACCACGCATGCGCAACTGGCCGAGACGGTTGGCCTGACGGAAACGCCGTGCGCCCGGCGGCTGCGGCGGCTGGAGTCGGACGGCTATATCGAGGGCTACCGCGCAATGCTTTCCAGGCGTGCGCTGGGCATTGGCGTGACGGCCTTTGCGCTCGTGCGCTTCGGCGTGCACGACCGGCACCTGGCCGACCGGTTCGAACGGGAGATTCAAGGTCTGCCGCGCATCGTTTCCTGTCACAACGTATCGGGCAGCGCCGACTACCTGCTGCACGTGGTCGCGCGCGACCTGGAGGATTACGGCACGTTCGTTCGCGACGAACTGCGGGCGTTGCCCGGCGTGACTTCGGTGGAATCGGTGCTGTCGCTGCGCGAAGTCAAACACGACACGGGCCTGCCGTTGCTTTGAGCGAACGGCAGGCCCGGCGAGGGCGGGCTCAGGCGGCCAGTGCCTGCCGGATGGCGGCGGCGAGATCGCCGGCCTGGAACTTCGCCACGTAGCCCGTGGCGCCCGCGTTCTTGACGTGGGCTTCGTTGGCCGTGCCCGTCAGCGACGAGTGGATGATGACGGGGATGTCGCACATGCGTTCGTCGGCCTTGATCTGGCGCGTGAGCATGAAGCCGTCCATTTCCGGCATTTCGAGGTCGGTCAGCACGAGCGCGATTTTGTCGCGGGCGCGTACACCTTCTTCCTGCGCTTCGGCGGCGACGTCGCGCAGGATATCCCATGCTTCCTGGCCCGTTTTGGCGACGATATACTCCGCTCCCAGTGCGGCGAGGCTCTGCTCGATGAGCTTGCGGGCGAAGCCCGAATCGTCGGCCGCGAGGATCTTGGCGCCGCGTTTCACGACGACGCCCGCGCCGACTTCGGCCGGATCGACACTCGGATGCTGGGCCGGGAAGACATCGCGCAGCACCTGCTCGACGTCCACGACCTGAGCGAGCCGCGAATCGCCGGTATTGCCGTCGATGCGCGCGATGCTGGTGACGGAGCTGCCGCCGGCCGAAGCCTCGGCGGACAGCACCTGGCTCCATTCCAATCGGACGATATCGTCGACTTCCTCGACGGCGAAGGCTTGAGTCGAGCGGGCGAACTCGGTCACGAGCAGGATATTGAGCCCGCGCGACGGGTTGCATCCCATGAGGCGGGGCAAATCGACGACCGGAATGATCTGCCCGCGGATGTCGACTGCGCCCAGCATGTGCTCCGACGCACCGGCAATCGGCGTAATTGTCGGCATCGTCATGATTTCGCGCACTTTGAACACGTTGATGCCGTAGAGCTCGTGCGCGTCGTCGTTGCCGGGGGCCGCGCCGAGCCTGAACAGCAGAAGTTCGAACTTGTTCGAACTGGTCAAATTGGTGCGTTCGTCGATCGAATGGTGATCTGCGGCCATTGGGGGTGTTTCCTTTAGGTTGCGCCCTGCGTGGAGGGGTTGCGCCCCAAATTCAAAAGAGGCATCGTCGACGCCGGGGCTGTACCGCTGATAACGGCGGGCGACGTGGAAAGTTGATAGCGCCTCTGGTTTCTCCCAGGGCGGGCGGCCGGGACCGGCATACCCGAAGCGGCGGGCCGCGCGATGCACGTGGACTTTTAAGCAGTTGCGGACAAACGCCTGATACGACCACCGATCACCGATTTTTCGACCGATTCTTTCATGAGCGACGTCCAAGAGAGCGGCTTGCCGCTGATAGAAAGCGCCTTCCAGCCGATCCTGTCGCTCGCGCATGGCTTGCCGATCGGATACGAGGCGTTGCTGCGCGCGTCCGACCGCGGCGTGCCTTGCTCGCCCGACAAGGCGTTCGGGATGGCGCGGGCGAGTGGGCGCTATGGCGAATACGAACGAGCGTGCGCGCACCACCATGTGCGGCGCTTTTGCCGGTCGGCCGACGACGAGAGCGTCCTCTTTCTCAATGTGCACCCGGACGTCCTCGTCGATCCTCACGACAGCGCGTGCCTCGTCGAAGACGTGCTGGAAAGCGGCATGGCGCCGTCGCGGGTGGTGCTCGAAATTCTCGAAGCGGGCCAGGAAACGACGGACGTGTTGGCCGATTCGGTCGAGCGGCTGCGCGGGCAGGGATTTCGCGTCGCCCTCGACGATTTTGGCGCCGGGTTGACCAACCTTGGGCGCGTGTGGGACTTACGGCCCGATATCGTCAAGCTCGATCGCGAACTGATCTGGAAAGCGGCGGCCAGCTATCGGAATGCGCGCAGTCTGCTACGGCTCGTGGATCTTCTGCACGATATCGGCACGCTCATTGTCATCGAGGGCATCGAGACGGAGGCGCAGGCGATGCTGAGCTTCGATTGCGACGCTGATTTCGTGCAGGGCTATTTTTTTGCGATGCCGGCGTTCGAGCTGGCGCCGCCGGCCGTGGCGTCTCCGGCGGCGGGCGAATTGGGTAGCCGTCTCTCTCGCGCGCACAAGCTGCGTCACGTCGCCGATATCGAGGAGCTGGGCCCGTATCGGAAAGCATTCGCGCGGGTAAAGCGCGACTTTTGCGCCGGGCGGGATATCGCCGAAAGCGCACGCCATTTTTTCGCGCTCGAATGGGGGCAGCGCGTATTCGTGCTCGATGAAGAGGGCTGCCAAGCGGGGGAGACGATCGAGTCGGACCGCCGCCCGCCGGGGCGCGACGTCATCTTCCCGCTGCTCGCGCGGCGCGTCGGGGCCAATTGGTCCAAGCGGCCGTACTTTCGCCATGCCCTGTTTCGGCCCGGGCAGATCGCGATCAGCGACCCCTATGTGTCTTCGAGTTCGCGCGCGCTTTGCGTGACGTTTTCCGTCTATGTGTCGCGCGGCGGCGGCGGATGCGTGCTGTGCGCCGATGTGCTGTTCGACGAGCTGAGCGCAAAGCTGCGATAGCCGCAGGTCGAGGGGGCAAACGGTATCCGTCTCTGCTCGCGCCAGGCCGAGTGAGCGCAAGCCCACTGGCGCTCATTCAGCGCCGCGCGAGGCAAAGGCGCGCTTCCTCGCGTTGCGCGGGCGTCAGCTCGGCCAGGAATGCGAACTTGCCGGCGATGAGCGTGGCGATGGCGGCCCCGTCGCGCAACAGCAGCCGGTTGCCGACGAGCGCCGGCACTTTGTCGCCGGGCAACACGGTGCCGACGAGGTTGAGCGGATCGGCGCCGCTCACGCAGACCAGTTGACCGTCGAGCGGGGCGCCACGGACCTTGCGCAGCAGCGCGACGGCTTCCGGCAGCGCGAACTGTTCGCCTGACAGGCCGTTCACGAAGCGGCCGCCGCGAACCTGCCCCCGTGCCTCGAGGCGCTGAAACGTACGCAGCAATTCGCGCCAGCGCGGCAGCCAGGCGGGTTCGCGCTCGAGCAACTGCCAGAACACCACGCCGTAGCGGCGCAGCAGCGCCATCGCTACGTGCTCGAGCACCTCGGCCGGCGCATCGTGCGTATGGCCTTGGGAATGGCCTGTGGCCGGGCGGAGGGCAGGCGCGGCGTCATCGGTTCGCGGTGCGCGGCGGATCAACGCCCAGCGGCCCGCGTCGTCCATGCCGCCGATGAACGCGCCCGCCTGCGAGGCTCTCGAGCGGCGACGCGCGTCGGCCCGGCGCGCCTGCTTGCGGGCGGCGGCGGGCTTGATGAGGGCGCGCAGGCCGGCGAAGCTGTCCGCGTTGACGAGACCCGAGGCAACGAGTTCGCCGAGCGCGGCTTCGAGTTCCATCGGCAGCGATCGGACCTCGTGCGAAAGCTCGTCGAAGAACATCGCGCCGTGCCGCGCGAGCGCATCGAGCACAGCCCGCGCCCGAGCGGACAGCGCGGTATCGTCGGGCGGCGGCGCGAGCGTATGCCAGAGCGGCATCTCGCGCCGTGGCAACAGGACCACGGGCGTCGCGCGCACGGGACCGTGCGCGGCCTGCGCACGGTCGACGAGCCGTGCCCAGGCGAGTTTGCCCGAGCGGCACAGCTCGTCGAGCGACGTGCCGGTGTAGTCGCGCACGCGCGCCGGCAGGATCTCTTCCTCCCATGCCGCGGCGGCCGCCTCGAAGCCTTCGAGCTGTTGCAGCGTGGCCGCGAGCGCATCGCGCCCCATGCCGCGCGCATCGCGCGCCGCATGCTGCCATTCGACGAGAAAGCGCACGAAGTCGGCACGCTCGACGGGTTCGATCTCGCGCCGCAGCCGGCGAATCGTATAGCGATGGATGCGCGCGAGCAGATGCCGCTCGCACCATTCGTCCTCGCTCGCGCCGGGACTGAAGCGGCCCGACATCGCAAAGCCCTCGCTCTGGAGCCGCACGAGCGCCGCGGCCACGCTCGATGCCGGCAGCACGAGCGCGCGTGCGAGGAGCGGCAGCGTAGCGGGGCCGAGTCCGCCGAGCCGCGAGCGCACGAGTTCGACGATCGCATCGTCGTGCGTCCACTCCCTGTCGATCTGCTCGGGCAAGGCGAGGTGCGGTGCGCAATGCGCATCGGGATAGACGGCCCGCACGCACGCGAGCCGTTCGAGCGCGAGCCATAGCCCCTCGTGCTCGGCTACCTGCATGCGCGTGGCGCGGCCGGTCGTGGCGAGCTGTCGCAACCACGCGAGCCAGCCTTCGTTCGCGGCGGCTTCCGCATCGGTGATGCAGCCGAGCGTCGTCAGCGCCTCGTGCATTTCGTCGGCATTGCGTGCTTGCGGCCAGGCCTCTTCGCGCACGGCGGCGACGGCATCGGCATCCAGGGCGCCGAGATCGTCGGCGGTATCGGGGTCGCGAAACCGGCGCGACAGCACGGCCTGCGTGCGGCGCTCCTCGAGTGGCGCATCGTCGAGAAACGCATAGGGGCGCGCGTTGAGGATCTCGGCCGCGAGCGGAGAGGGTGCAGGCAATTCGCGCGTGACGAGCCGCACCTCGCCGCGCTCGATCCGTCGCAGCAGCGCGAGCCATCCGTCGCAGTCCATTGCTTCGTGCAGGCAGTCGTCGATCGTTTGGTCGACGAGCGGGTGCGCAGGCAGTTCGCGTTCGCCAACGATGTTTTCGAGGCACGCCACCTGATCGGGGAACACGGCGGCGAGCAGGTCCTCGCTTTTCATGCGCTGCAACTGCGGCGGTGTTTTCCGCCCGCCTGTGAAACGCGGCAGCGCGAGCGAGGTCGTGGCATTCCAGCGCCAGCGCACGTTGAAGAGCGGCGCGTCGAGCAGCGCCTGGATCAGCACGTGTTCCGCGCTCGACGAATGCAGATAGCGCCAGACTTCGTCGAGCGCGAAACTGTGGCTGCCCGTGAGCGAGAGCACGATTGCGTCCTCGGTCGCGGCCGCCTGCAGCTCGAAGTTGAACGTGCGGCAAAACCGCTTGCGCAGCGCGAGGCCCCACGCCCGATTGATGCGGCTGCCGAACGGCGAATGGATCACGAGCTGCGTGCCGCCCGATTCGTCGAAAAAGCGCTCCATGACGAGCGTGTCCTGCGTCGGCAAGACGGTCAGCGCGGCGCGGGCGCGCGCAAGGTATTCGACGATCTGCCGCGCCGCGCTTTCGTCGATGGCAAGCTCGCGCATGAGCGCGGCGATCGTGCGCTCGATGGCCGCGGCGGGCGTTTCGTGCCCCTGGGCCGTGCCGTTCCCGCCTTGCAGCAACGCGTTGACGCGCCCGCGCAGGCGCGCGACGGCTGCGGAAAGCTCGTCACTGCGCCCCGGCGCCTCGCCGAGCCAGAACGGAATGTTCGGTGCCTCGCCGGCGGCATCGACCACCCGCACGCGCCCCGGCTCGATCCGCTGGATCCGATAGGCGCTGTTGCCGAGCTGAAAGACGTCGCCGGCCAGGCTTTCCACGGCGAAGTCTTCGTTGACGGTGCCGATCTGAATGCCCTGGGGTTCGAGGAGCACCGCGTAATCGGCATTGTCGGGGATCGTGCCGCCCGAGGTCACTGCGGTGAGCTTGCTCCCGCGGCGCCCGCGCAGCGTGCCGCTGACGATGTCGCGATGCACATAGGCTCCGCGCGGGCCGTGGCGGCTCGTATAGCCCTCGGCGAGCATGCGCACCACGGCGTCGAAGCGCTCGCGCGTGAGATTCGCGTAGGGTGCCGCGCGGCGGACGCATTCGAAGAGGTCGTCCTCACGCCATTCCGCGCAGGCCGCCTCGGCCACGATATGCTGCGCGAGCACGTCGAGCGGCGCATGCGGCACGATGAGTGCATCGAGCTCGCCGCGCCGCGTGCAGTCGATGAGCGCCGCGCACTCGATCAGATCGTCGCGCGAATTCGGAAAGAGCCGGCCCTTGGGCGTTGCGCCCACCTGGTGCCCCGAGCGGCCCACGCGCTGCAGGAATGCGGCGATGCCGCGCGGCGAGCCGAGCTGGCAGACGAGCTCTACATCGCCGATGTCGATGCCGAGCTCGAGCGAGGCGGTGGCAACGAGCACGCGCAAGGCGCCGCGCTTCAGGCGTGCTTCGGCATCGAGCCGATGCTCCTTGGCCATGCTGCCGTGATGGGCGGCGACGGCGTCCTTGCCCAGGCGCTCGCTCAGGTGCCGTGCCGCCCGCTCGGCCATGCGGCGGGTGTTGACGAAGACGAGCGTCGTGGCATGCGTGGCCGCCAGTTCGGCCAGCCGGTCGTACACCCGGTCCCACACTTCGTTGGCCATGACGGCTTCGAGCGGAACGGGCGGCAGTTCGAGCGCCAGGTCGCGTGCGCGCTGGTGGCCGACGTCGACGATCGCGCATTGCGCATGTTCGCTCGCGCCAACGAGGAAACGGGCAACGGCTTCGATCGGTTTTTGCGTGGCCGACAGGCCGATGCGCGGCAACCGTCGTTGGCAAAGCGCATCGAGCCGCTCGAGCGTCAGCGCGAGATGGCTGCCGCGCTTCGTCGCGGCGATCGCGTGGATCTCGTCGACGATGACCGTGCGCGTGGTGGCCAGCATGCGGCGCCCCGAGTCCGATGAGAGCAGGACGTAGAGCGATTCGGGCGTGGTGACGAGGATGTGCGGCGCCCGCTTGCGCAGCGCCTGACGCTCCTGCTGCGTCGTATCGCCCGTGCGCACGGCCGTGCGGATCTCGACAGGCGGCAGCCCCTCGCGCGCGAGTTCGGCACGGATGCCGGCGAGCGGGCGCTCGAGATTGGCGTGAATGTCGTTCGAAAGCGCCTTGAGCGGCGAGACGTACACGACCAGCGTTTCGTCGGGCAGTGCGCCGCCCGAGGCCAGACCGTCGCGCACGAGCGTATCGAGGGCCCAGAGAAAGGCCGTAAGCGTCTTGCCCGAGCCCGTGGGCGCCGCCACGAGCGTGGAGCGCCCTTTGCGGATATGCGGCCATGCGCGGCACTGTGCGTCGGTCGGCGCCGCGAATGCCGATTCGAACCATGCCGCGACGGCGGGATGGAACGCGGCGAGGGCTTCATGGGCGACAGCGGGGGTCATGGCTCTGAATTGGGGTGTCCCGGCGGATTATCAAGCGCGCAACCACGGCGCGATCAGTCGTCCTCGGTAAAGACAAAAAGATCCCGGCATGCCGCATAGGTCGACAAATAGGCGAGCGGCGCGACCACGACGAGCCCGATGCCCAGCGTGAGCAGCGCCGCACCGGCCAGCCCCGCGATGACGGCGCCATAGACGAGCGTGGCCCACGGATTGTGGCGCAGCGCGGCAAGGCTCGCTTTGAGCGCCTCCATGGGCGTCGCCCGGTGCAGTACGACGAGCGCGGGCGCGAGCCAGAGGGCCATGGCGGCGCCGAGCGCGACGGCCATATAGATTAGCGCAGCCAGCCACGCCATGCCGGCGCTCCCGTCGGCATGGCCGCTCACGAGGGCCTGAAACGAGGCGACCACGCGATCGCCGGCGAAATCGCAGACGATCACGGCGGCCAGCGACACGAGGCACAGCATGCAAAGCGGTTGCAGATGCTCGCGAATGCCGGCGAAGGCATCGGAGATCGAGACCGTGCCGCGTATGCGGCAGGTTTCGGCCGCGGCGCTCATGCCGCCGGCCCAGAGCACGGCGAAGACCGGCGCGAGGCCGTCGATGACGGGCAGACTCGCGAGGACGACGGTGACGAGCAGATCGATCGCCCCCAGCGCGATCCAGGCACCCGGCCTCGCGCGAAACAAGTCCCAGCCTTCGGCGACCCAATCCATTGCGCCCGATGCGCGAATGCTGCGCGTGATCAACATAGAGAAAACCCCGAAAGATGCGAGCTGTGATGGTAGTTCACTTGCGTGATTATGATGCGGCGGCATTGCGTCTTTCGCATCCCGCACTTTGCTCCGGGGGCGTGTCGCGCGAAGCCAGCCATGACGCGCCAAAGAAGCATGCCTACGGAACGGCGTCGTTTCGTAAATCATTTCAGCATGGTATAAGCGCGGGCATGGCATCGTGGATCAAGGAGGAGGCGCTATGAATTCGGAAAGCCGGATCAAATCGGTCGCGGCCGCATCGGCCTTCGTTGCACTTGCAACGACTGCGCTGGGCTTCGTCGAAAGCAACCCGGCCATTGCCCGCACAACGGCGAAGCCCGTACTGAGCGCATCGGCGATGGCCGTTGCCGACGAGTACAGCGCGGATGCTGCGGAGCAGATTCTCAAGGAAGGCGGCAACGCCGTCGATGCAGCGGTGGCCATTGCCTTCACGCTCGCCGTGACTTATCCCGAGGCGGGCAATATCGGGGGCGGCGGCTTCATGACGCTCTACGTGAACGGCAAGCCCTATTTTCTCGACTATCGCGAGCGCGCGCCGCTGGCGGCTACGAAGGACATGTACCTCGACAAGGACGGCAGCGTCGTGAAGGGCATGAGCCTCGTCGGCCCGCGCGCGGTGGGCGTGCCGGGCACGGTTGCAGGCATGTGGGAAGCGCAGCGGCGTTTCGGCAAACTCAAATGGAAGCAGGTGCTTGCGCCGGCGATCCACTACGCGCATGACGGCTTCGAGGTCAGCGATCAACTGCAGCAGCGCCGCGACAATGCGGCGAAGGACTTCGGCGATAAAACGAACTTCGGGAAGTACTTCGGAGGGCTGAATACCGGCGTCACGTTCAAGCAGCCCGAACTCGCGGCCACGCTCACGCGCATTGCCGAACGCGGTGCCAAGGAGTTTTACGACGGCAAGACGGCGGACCTGATCGCCGCATCGATGAAAGAGAGCGGTGGCCTCATCACCAAGCGCGATCTGCAGGAATACAAGGCTGTGTGGCGCCAACCGATCGAGGCCGACTGGAACGGCTACCGCGTGATCACGGCGCCGCCGCCGAGCTCGGGCGGCATCGGTCTCGTGCAGTTGCTCAAGATGAAGGCCGACCGCAAGGACGACTTCGCGGGCGTGCCGCTCGATTCGGCCAAGTACATTCATCTCGTGGCGGAAATCGAAAAGCGCGTCTTTGCCGATCGCGCCCAATACCTCGGCGATCCCGATTTCTTCAAAGTGCCGGTGGCGCAGTTGATCGACGATGGCTACCTCGCCAGGCGCGCGGCCGAGGTCAACCCGGACAAACCATCGGACACGAAGAGCGTGCAGCCGGGGCTCGGCACGTCCATGCCCGAAAAAGCCGAGACGACGCATTTCTCGGTCATCGACAAATGGGGCAATGCCGTATCGAACACGTACACGATCAACGGCTATTTCGGCTCGGGCGTCGTGGCCGAAGGCACCGGGGTGCTGCTCAACGACGAAATGGACGATTTCTCGGCGAAGCCCGGCGTGGCGAACATGTTCGGCGTGGTCGGCAGCGACGCGAATGCGATCGAGCCGAAGAAGAGGCCGTTGTCGTCGATGACGCCGACCATTCTCACGAAGGACGGGAAAGTGGCGCTCGTCATCGGTACGCCCGGCGGTTCGCGCATCTTTACGTCGATTTTTCAAGTCATCAGTAACGTTTACGACTTCAAGATGCCGTTGCCCGACGCAGTGGCTGCGATGCGCTTCCACCATCAACTGCTGCCGCCGAACACGATCTTCTGGGAGCCGTACAAGCCGATCGACGGCGAGCTAGCCCAACAATTGCAGGCGATGGGCTACGTGCTGCAAAAGCAGGGCTTCAACGGCGATATTCAGGCGATTCAGATCGACGGCCCGACGCCCGTGCCGGCCTCCGATCCGCGCGGCCGTGGCGTGACGCGGGTCGTGCAGTGAGGCGCGGCGCCGGCCGGAGCGCCGAACGATGGGGAGCGGGCGTGCCGGCGTTTGCTTACATTCGGTAAGAAAGGGGCCGCAGGTGCGGCCTCGCGCACGGGAAGGCCCGTGTCGATCTTTCGTCGTCGGGTGAGCGGGCGACGCAGGCGGCCTTGCGCGCCCGACATGGGAATGAGCTTTGCTGGTTTTCGGGCCAGGTGGGGCGGAGCACGCGCTGAAGCGCGCCGATTGCATTCGACACCCGGTTGGCAGACAGCAAGCGACACGTTCAACGATGACCATTCGCATCGGCATTTCCGGCTGGCGCTACGCGGGTTGGCGCGGCGTCTTCTATCCGAAGGAGCTGCGGCAGGCGCAGGAACTCGCCTATGCCTCGCGCGCCGTCGATACGATCGAAATCAACGGCTCGCACTACTCGCTGCAGACAGTCGGCAGCTATCGGGCGTGGCATGACGCGACACCCGCCGGATTCGTCTTCAGCGTCAAGGGGCCGCGCTATCTGACGCACATGCTGCGTTTTCGCGACGAGTCCGCGCGGCCGGCGATTGCCAACTTCTTCGCGTCCGGCGTGCTCGCCCTGGCGCCGAAGCTCGGCCCGTTTCTTTGGCAGTTTCCACCGAATTTCCCGTTCGATGCGGATCGCCTCGAGCGGTTTCTCGCTTTGCTGCCGGCCACGACCGGCGATGCGGCGGCACTCGCGGCCCGGCATGACACACGCGTCAAGCAGCCCTGGTTCGAAATCGATGCGAACGCGCCGCTGCGTCATGCGGTCGAAATCAGGCATGCGAGCTTTTGCACGCCCGAGTTCGTGGCGATTCTGCGCCGGCATGGGGCGGCGCTCGTCGTGTCCGATTCGGTGGCGGGCTGGCCCTATGCGGAGGATGTCACGAGCGATTTCGTCTATATGCGGTTGCATGGCACCGAGACCCTCTATAGCGGTGCCTACCCGGATCCGGCGCTCGAACGCTGGGCCGAACGCGTGAAAACCTGGGCGAGCGGCGCGCAGCCGTCCGATGCCCAGTTGATTTCCAAGGTGGCGCCGCCGCGGGCAAAGCGCGACGTCTACTGCTATTTTGATAACGACCAGAAGGTCGAAGCGCCGTTCGACGCGCAGCGGTTGCAGCGTTTCATCGCAGGCGACGAGCCGGTGCGGCCCTCGCAAAAGCGCGAGGGCGCGCGGCGGCGGCCCGTGTCGCGTGCGCCTGCCGGGCGAAAGCCCGCCGCGCGGGTGTCGGCGCGCCGGGAGCGCCGTAGCGAGCGGTAATCAACAAGACGAGGCGCCAGTGGGCGCCGAGGCATCAGCCGGCGCTGCGGCCGGCACGATGCATTCGATGAGGAGCAACGCCGATGGTCCGCGACGTATCGCGCCTGCAGCAAGCTTTCAGCGACATTCGCCAATACAGCGTCGAATTGGCGGCCCCGCTCTCGGCCGAAGACCAGCAGGTGCAGTCGATGACGGATGCGAGTCCGACGAAGTGGCATCTCGCGCATACCACCTGGTTCTTCGAAACGGTTCTGCTCGTGCCGCACGCTGAAGGCTATGCGCTTTTTCACGAACGTTACCCCTATCTCTTCAATTCGTACTACGAAGCGCTGGGGCCCCGGCACGAGCGCGCCCAGCGCGGATTGCTCACGCGTCCTTCGCTCGAGGAGGTGCACGCCTATCGGCGCCATGTCGACGAAGCGGTGCGGGCATTGTTCGAGACGGCCGACGAGGCGCAATTGGCCGCCATCGAGCCGATCGTCACGCTGGGCCTGCATCACGAACAGCAGCATCAGGAACTGATCCTCACGGACATCCTGCATGCGTTCTCGTGTAATTCGCTGATGCCCGCGTATCGCCCCTGCACGGACGCACGGGGCGCGGCCGGTGCAAGCCGGCCGATGCCGGGGGCGGGCGAGCTCGAGTGGCTGCGCCAGCCTGGTGGAATAGTCGGCATCGGGCACGGCGGTGTGGGCTTTTGCTTCGATAACGAAGAGCCGCGCCACGAAGTGCTGCTCAGGCCATATGAAATCGCACATCGTCTCGTCACGTGCGCGGAGTACGCTGCCTTCATCGCCGACGGCGGCTATACCCGTGCCGAATTATGGCTCTCGGATGGCTGGGCGATGGTGCAGCGCGAGTGCTTGCGCGCCCCGCTTTATTGGCGCAACGCGGCAGGGCGGAGCGAGCAGGAAGCGCAGCCGGGAGACTGGCTCGTATTCGGCCTCGACGGATTGCGGCCGATGAATCCCGACGCCCCGGTGTCGCAACTGAGCTTTTACGAGGCAGCCGCGTACGCCGAATGGGCGGGGGCGCGGTTGCCGACCGAGTTCGAATGGGAGGCCGCCTTCGACGCGCCCGGTATCGAGCAGATGGCGGATCACGTCTGGCAGTGGACGCGTTCCGCCTATGACCCGTACCCGGGCTTTCGCCCGCGGGCCGGCGTCGCGGCCGAATATAACGGCAAGTTCATGGTGGGGCAGCTCGTACTGCGCGGTGGCAGCGTGGCCACGCCGCCCGGGCATACGCGTCGCAGCTACCGCAATTTCTTCCCGCCGGCGGCACGCTGGCAATTTTCGGGAGTACGCCTTGTTCGAGACCTCTGAAGCAGCGCGTCTGGCCGGCACGGCCCGCTTTTCCGCCCCCGTCGACCGGACGCAATCCGCTGCCGGCACGCTCGAGTTCGAGCGCGATCTGATCCAGGGGTTGTCCACCAAACCGCGCAGTGTGTCGCCGAAATACTTCTACGATGCCGCGGGCTCGGCGCTCTTCGATCGCATTTGCGAGCTGCCCGAGTACTATCCGACGCGCACGGAACTCGGGATTCTCGACCGCCATGCGGGTGCCATCGCCGAATGTGTCGGCCCGCGTGTGGATATCGTCGAGTTCGGCGCGGGCTCCCTGGCAAAGATCCGACTTTTGCTCGATGCCTTCGACACCGAAGATGCGCCACGCCGCTTCTATCCGATCGACATCTCGGCCGAGCATCTCGAGAATGCCGCGAGCCGGCTGCGAGCGGACTACCCGTGGTTGCACGTGCATCCGGTCGCGGCCGACTATCTGAAGGACGGCGTACTCGCGGCGCTCGAAGAGTCTTCCGCGCGACGGGTGGGATTTTTCCCGGGATCGACCATCGGCAATTTCAGCACGAACGAGGCGCTCGATTTTCTGCATCTGGCGGCCCGATTGCTCGAGGGCGGCGGGCTGCTCGTGGGCGTCGACCTCGTCAAGGCTCCCGACGTCTTGCACCGCGCCTATAACGACCGGCAAGGTGTGACCGCCGCATTCAACCTGAACCTGCTCAAGCGGGCCAACGAGGAACTCGGCGCCGATTTCGACCTACGGCAATTCGCGCACTACGCGTTCTACGAGCCCATCAAACAGCGCATCGAAATGCATTTGATCAGCCGCCGTGCTCAGGTCGTGCGGGTGGGCGGCGAGGCGTTCCGCTTCGATGAAGGCGAAAGCATCCATACCGAAAGTTCGCACAAGTTCACGATCGACGGATTTCGCGCGCTTGCGGCTTCGGCCGGTTTCGAGCCGGGGCCTGTGTGGACCGACGAGGCGCGATTGTTCAGTGTGCATTGGCTCGAGAGTCCAATGCGCGGCGCGCGCGCGAACCGGTACTGATCGCGCTTGCCGGTCCGCTCACGCACGCGTGCGCACCCAATGACGTTGCAGGGGCATCGGCTGATCGCGCCGGCGCCCCGGCTACCGCGAGACTTCTATCCGCGGTCGTCAATCCCATCCGTGGCGCTCGTGCCAGTCACGCTGGCGCCACGCCTGCTCCCGCCATTGACGCTCGCGCCATTCGCGCCTGCGCCATTCGCGTTCGCGCCAATCGTCGCCGCGCCAATAGCCGGTAGCCACGGGCGCAGCGTAGACGGGGGCCGCATAGGCGGGGGCGGCGTAGGCGGGCGCGACATAGACGGGCCGTGGAGCGGGAGCCGCATAGACGGGTGCCGGGATGCCTACGCCGATTGCCAGGTCGACGTGCGCCGAGGCGGCGGTGGAAATCCCCAGCACCGTCGCGCCAATCAGTAGTCCGACGAGCTTCTTGTTCATCTGTACGACTCCGCGTGTGGTGACGACGAGCCCAGTGTAGAAGCGCATGCCGGATACATGTGAAAGGGCGCTGCGAGATCCGTAACGCCGCATTACCGAGTCTGCTTACATCGAGAATAAGCACGTAGGCGGACCCTGACGCGGTGCGTCAGTCCCGCACCTCGGGAAAAGCGGCTCGGCCTTGCGTCAGATCACGCAGCGCGGCGCGCGCGCCCTCGAGCCCGGTGGCGGGAAGCTGCACCACGAGGCGCACGTCGGCGTCGTGCTCGCTGGCGACGAGCGCGACGCCGTTTTGATCGATCCAGCGTCGCACGCGTGCTTCGTCGGGGTAGCCGATCGCCACGACGAGCCGCGCCTGCGCGATCCGCTCGATGCGCTCGGCGTCCTGCAGCGCCGATGCTACGGCGTCTGTGTAGGCGCGCACGAGTCCGCCCGCGCCGAGCTTGATGCCGCCGTAATAGCGCACGACGGCGGCCAGCACGCCTTCGAGATCCTGGTGCCGCAGTACCTCGAGCATCGGCCGCCCGGCAGTGCCCGACGGCTCGCCGTCGTCGGACATGCCTGATTGCCCGCCCGCCAGCAGCGCCCAGCAAACATGCGTGGCGGTGGGATGAGCCTCGCGTAGCCGGCGTATTTCGTTCATCGCGGCATCGCGGTCGGCAACCGGCATCACGTGCGCGATGAAGCGGCTCTTGCGGATTTCGAGTTCGCGGGTGCAGGCGGCGGCGAGCGAGTAGGACATGATGTTGCAAAGGAGGTCCGACGCGCTGGATTCGGACGGTGGCGGATTGCAGGATTGATCGATATTTTCGCCGGGGAGGCGCGGCCGGACGGTTTGCCCAGCCCTCGTCGGCTGCGGGAATGGCGATGATTCTACCTTGCCGCCGCAGCGGGGGCCCCTGACGGGCGAATGGCCGCGGCTCTCGTCACGGGCAAGCATGTGCGGGTGGGCCGCGCCGGCTGCCGCAGCAGCGACGCAGCGGTCCGTCCAGCGTGTGCACGGGCGGCACCGGGTTATCCCCAGTTTTTGTTGGCAAGCCTGTGTATAACTCGCGCACAGCAGGCGCAAGTGATTGATGCGAAAGCGAGTGCGCCCGCAGGTCGCATCGCGGGCAGCGGCGCGGTTGCCGGCCGCTGGCGTGCGAGCCCGCGAAGGCGGCGGCGAGCGATGCGCT
This sequence comes from Trinickia caryophylli, assembly GCF_034424545.1. Classification (NCBI taxonomy): domain Bacteria; kingdom Pseudomonadati; phylum Pseudomonadota; class Betaproteobacteria; order Burkholderiales; family Burkholderiaceae; genus Trinickia; species Trinickia caryophylli. The sequence goes on from NZ_CP139971.1 coordinate 2,070,614, forward strand.
CGAAAGGCAGCCACTGCAGGTTTTCCGACCCGCCCGGCACCGGCAATGGCATGATATGCGCCTTGGCTCCGCCATTTCGGCTCCGTTTTCACCCACCGCCCGTTTTCTGCCCAAAATGTCTGACCTGATCGTTCACGGCGGTCTGCCGCTTCGCGGCGAGATCGTGCCGTCCGCCAACAAGAACGCCGTTCTCCCGATCCTCTGCGCCACGCTGCTGACCGATGCGCCCTTGCGGCTCATCGGTGTGCCCGATATCACCGATGTCAGGAAGATCCTCGATATTTTCCGTACGCTCGGCAGCGACGTATCGATGGACTTTTCCACCGGCGTGCTCGAGCTCCACCACCGTGCCACGCGCTTCGATCCTGCCGTGCATCATCTGCCAGAGGAAATGCGCTCGTCGATCATGCTCGTGCCGCCGTTGCTCGCGCGCTTCGGCGTGGCGCGGCTCGAGAACGACGTCAAGGGCTGCACGCTCGGCGTGCGCGAGATCGATCCGCATGTCGAGGTGTTCGAGCGCTTCGGCGCGCGCATCGAGCGCACGAGCGATTCGCTGATCGTGCACAGCGATGCCGCGCTGCGCGCGAACGACCACTGGCTCGATTACGCGTCGGTCACCACGACCGAGAACTTCGTGCTGTGCGCGACGGCTTCGGCGGGCACGTCGACGCTCGTCAATGCCGCGTCCGAGCCGCATGTGCAGGAGTTCTGCCGGTTCATCGCGATGCTCGGGGTGCCGATCGACGGCATCGGCACTTCGCGCCTCAGCATCGAAGGCGGGCATGCGCTCGGCGGCGGCGAGTTCCGCTTCAGCGAGGATTTCCACGAGATTGCCACGTTCCTCGCGCTCGGTGCCATCACGGGCGGCGACATCGTGGTGAAGAACAGCGCGCCCGAGCAGTTTCCGCTGATCGACCGCACCTTCGCGAAGTTCGGCGTGGACATCGTTCACCGCGACGGCTGGTCGCGCGCGCTGCGCGAGGGCCCGCTGCGCGTGCGGCGGCCGTTTACGCCGAATATTCTGACGAAGGTCGAGGCGGCACCGTGGCCCTATCTGCCCGTGGATCTGCTGCCGATCTTCATCGCGCTCGGCGTGCGGGCCGAAGGCAGCGCGATGTTCTGGAACAAGGTGTACGACGGCGCGATGGGCTGGTCGGTGGAGCTGTCGAAGTTCGGTGCCCACGTCTTCCTGGCCGATCCGCATCGTCTCGTCACGTTCGGCGGTATCGGGCTGACACCTGCGAAAGTCGAAAGCCCCTACATCATTCGCGTTGCAATCGCGCTTTTCATGGTCGCGGCGAGCATCGAAGGGCGTTCCGTCATCAAGAATGCGGTGCCGATTCGTCGTGCGCATCCGCACTTCGTCGAGAACCTGCGCTCCGTCGGCGCCAACGTCGAATGGACTGAAACCGAGTAAGGTGCAAGGGCGCAACGGCACGCCGGCACGCCGCGCGGGCAGTCGTGCCGGCTATCGAGGCCCCCGTTACTCGCTCACGCCTTTCTTCTTGGCGAGGTCCTGCGCCATCCGGTAGTGCTTCTCGATGACGGGCAGGCCTTTTTGCGCGAGCTTTTTGAGGTCCGCGTTCTGCCCGTCGGAGATCTCCTTCTTGAAGGCCTCGATGGCTTCCTGGTGGCCCTTTACCCCGACCTTCGCGATATAGGCGTTGTCGAACTCCTTGCCCTTGAGCGGACGCAGCGAGTCGAGCAAGCTCGTATCGCTGTTGTCCTTGGGCGCCTCGACGTCATGCGGCACAGCCGCCTTCAGTTGCACCGTCATCTTCGTGTGGTCGTACATCATGTGCCGGGCGAACGATTTGACGTCCTTGTCGTTCGAGTTCTTCTGCGCGAGCTTGCCGGCGTCGATCTCGGTCGAGGAAGACATCGAAGCGGCCTGTACGAAGGCGCGATCGGCATCCGGCAGCGGATTGGCCGCCGTCGTGGAGGCCGCCTCGGTTTGGGCCAGCACTTCGGCGGCAGGCATCAGCAGTACGCAACAGGTCAAGGCGATGAAAGTTCGCTTCATATCGACTCCTCGTGGGTAAACGCTTCACGGAATGCCCGGTGCGGCAAGCAACGCGGGCTACCTGTCGATGCTGTGTCGCAAGCGCCGTACCGCTTTTCCCAGCCTGATGGATTCCTGTGTGTCGGAAAGGCGCAGGCCGGAGCTTGCCGGGCTGCTGGACCGCGGCTTCCGAGCACGGGCGCATGAATTGCTGTCCCTCTTTGCGGCAGTGAGAGGCAATGAGAAACGGGAGGTGTTGGCAAACATGGATACGATGCCGCTTACGCTCGATTGGCCCGCGGTCGTGACGCGTCTTGCCTTAGCGGTCGTGGCTGGCGCGGCCTTCGGCTTCAATCGCAGCGATTCGGGCAAGCCCGCTGGTTTGCGCACGACCTTGCTCGTTTGCCTCGCCGCCTGCCTGTCGATGCTGCAGGCCAATGCGCTCGTCACGCTCTCTGGCAAACACCCGGATTCGTTCGCGCAGCTCGACCTCATGCGCCTGCCGCTCGGCGTGCTGACCGGCATGGGATTCATCGGCGCGGGCGCCGTGCTGCGCAAGGACGGGCTCGTGACGGGTGTCACGACGGCCGCGACGCTCTGGTTCGTGACGATGATCGGCCTGACGATCGGCGGCGGACAGTATCGTCTCGCGATCCTGGGGACAGTGCTCGGGCTCGGCGTGCTCTGGGGCTTGCGCTATGTCGAGGAAAGGCTCGAACGCCGAAAAAGTGCGTGGCTCGTGTTCGAGTACGAGGCGGGCAGCGATTGCGCGCACCGGATCGCCACCGACCTGCGTGCCGCGGGGTGCTCGCTGAGCCGGCGCAGCGCCTGCTGGCGGCGCGGCGAGGACGTGTTCGAAGAGCGCCTTCTCGTGCGCTGGCGCGAGCAGTTCGACCTCGAATCCACTTCGCCGCGCTTCGTGGAACTGGCCAGACGAGCGGGCGCTCAGTCGGTGCAGTGGGCGATGATCGAATGAGGTCGCCCGAAGGCCAAGGGCCGGCGCGAGCGGCCTGGGAAAGCGGCGCGATCCGCGCGCGCCGCGGTGCCCGCGCTCGGTGGCGGCCGTCCGGTCAACCGCCGCGCAGCGGCGGCAACGATGGGTTTTCCGGCTGGGTATAGCGCCGTTCGACTGCCGCCCTGATGCGTGCGCGGCTCTCGTCGGCTGGCAACGCGAACGCTGCCTCGACCGCTTTTGCCTCGCTCGCGAGATCGTCGTCGCCGATCACTTCGCCGAACCAGCGCGAGTAATCGCCCCTTCGCAGGTGGAACTGCCAAGTGTCGGCATCTACGCCATCGGCCATTTCCAGGAACAGCACGAGGTTGTGCGCACGCAGGTTCAGCTTGCCGTCGGGGCCGCGAAAATAGAAGCTGCGCTCCGGTATCAGCAGTCCTTCGGCGTACTTGCGGTGGTGCCGGCGCCGTTGCGTCGAACCCGGCTCGACCGACACGAGCGCGGGCGCCACCTCGCCTTGCGGCGGATGCCAGACGAGCACCTGCCCGCGCTCGAGCGCATCGGCACCCAGCGAAACGCGCGGGGCCGTCACGCCGAGCGCGGACGCGAACGCTTCGAGCGTGGCGCGCGGTGTCGCGCCCGTGACGAGGGCTGTATTCATCTGCCGCAGGAACGGCTCGGCCACCTGATCGGGATGCACGGTCACGGCCAGTGCCGTTTCGAGCGCGAGCGGCAGCAGTTGTTCCGCAGGCGCCCAATCGGCTGGGAAGAGCTGATGGGCCTCTTCGAAGACGAGCCAATGCGGCCGGCCCGTGCGTGCGCGCAGTTCCTGCAGGCGCGCGAGCAGGCTCGCACAGAACCGAGGCCGCTCGAGCAGCGGAATGCGCAGCATATTGACGGCAACGCTCTCGGCCGGATGCGACAGCAACTGCAGCGCGTTGTCGATCGACGGCGGCGTGCGCGCGTCGCCGAGCGTGACGAGATTGCCCTCGCTGTCGTAGTCTCCTTCGGGATCGAAGATGCAGGCCTGATAGCCGGCTTCGCCGAGCCGCTCGAGCAGGGCGGCGGTGACCGTCGATTTGCCGCCGCCCGATGGGCCCGCCAGCAGGGCGATGGTGCCGTGCGCATTGAGGGTGAGCGCTTCGTCGCGGCCCATGCGGTGGCCGAGCAGTACACGGCAGCGCTCGATGCCCGCGGCCCGCGCCGCCAGATCGTCGTTCATCAGCGCGTGCGCGAGTTCCGCCACGCCTTGTCCGGCCGGTGCATCGGTAATCATGTCGGCATGGGCCTTCAACGCCGGCAACGCGTTGGCAACGGCCGTGGAGAAACCGCAGGCGGAAAGTAACGGATGGTCGTTTTCGGCATCGCCGACCGCCACGACGTTCAGCGGAGAAATCCCGAGTTCGTCGAGCGCCGCGAGGAGTCCGCTCGCTTTCGTCACGCCGGGCGCAAGAATCATCACGGCATCGCCGTTGAAAACCACATGCAAGTCGAGCCCGAGGTCGCGGATCGCCTCGAAGGCAATTCGCTCGTTCGGCTTCATCATGGCCACGAGCGTTTCGCTCACGCTGAAATCGGCAAGCCCTCGTTCGCGCAGCGCGGCAACGAAGGCATCGGGGGGCGGCGGCGCGAGCAGCCGCTTCTCGCCGCAATCGGGGCGATACAGTACGCCGCCGTTTTCCGCCACCACGCGCGAGAACAAATCGAGCCGCGGGCAGATCGTGCGCAGGTCCTCGAGTTCGCGCCCGCTCACGAGCAGCAATTGCCGCCCGGACTGACGCAGGCGTTCGAGCACAGTCCAGGTTCGCTCGGCCACGCGGCCGTCGGTTGCGAGCGTGTTGTCGTAGTCGGTTGCGAGTGCAACGAAGCGCATAGCTGACTCCTCATCGATCGGAACCCGTGCGGGCCGGATTGCTCGATTCGCGCACGAGCTTCGTATAAAGAGCGGCGTAATCGTCGGTCATTCTGTCGACTGTGAAGCGCTGCTCGAATGCGGCCCTGCATGCCGCGCGGTCGATTTCGGGCAGCCGGGCGAGTGCGTCGACCGCGCCTTGCACATCGTCTACGACGAAACCCGTGACGCCGTGCTCGATGATCTCTGGCACGGAGCCGCGATTGAAGGCGATGACGGGCGTGCCGCAGGCAAGGGCCTCGATCATCACGAGGCCGAATGGCTCAGGCCAGTCGATCGGGAACAGCAGCGCGCGCGCACTGCCGAGAAATCCGTTTTTTTCGTGGTCGCCCAGTTCGCCGCGGTACTCCACGCGCGGGTCGCGAAAAAGCGGTTCGATATCGCCGTCGTAATACCAGCGGTCGCCGTTGTCGATTTTGGCCGCGATCTTGATCGGGATATCGGCTCGCTCGGCGATTTCGATCGCAAGATCGGGGCGCTTGCTCGGCGCGATTCGGCCGAGAAATGCCAGATAGCCGCCGCGGCCGTCGCCGAGCGAGAACTGATCGACGGGCAGACCGTGATAAACCGTGCCGATCCAATCGGCCCACGGCAGCGGTGCGCGCTGCGCTTGCGAGATCGAGACGAGCGGTACGTCGGAGAATGCGCGATAAAGCGGCTCCAGGCCCGGCAGGTCGAGCCGCCAGTGCAGCGTGGTCAGATGCGCAGACGATAGGCGCCGGGCGAACGGAAAGCTTTGATAATCGGTGTGGAAGTGCACGACGTCGAACTCGGCGGACATATGCACGACTTGCTCGAGCATGGCGAAATGAAACGCTTGCGGGTCTGCCGTATCTTCGATGAGGCGCAACGCGCTCGGGCACGCCTTCACGAGCCTGCCACGCGTGGAGGAATCGCCGCTGGCAAAAAGGGTGACGTCATGCCCGCATTCGACGAGCGCTTCGGTGAGCCAGGATACGACGCGTTCGATACCGCCATATGCGCGGGGCGGTACGCTCTCGTACAACGTTGCAACTTGCGCGATTCGCATGGTCGGTTCTTACCGGGGGCCGGCTTGGTGCTGTCGTGCTGTCGACGGTCGAGCAGGCGTGCTCCGCTGAACTCGGCGACGCCGTGGCGCCGTGGCGTGTGGACGGCACGGCGTCGCCGGATCATGTCGGCTCGAATGCGCTCGAGCCAGGACGTCATATTCGGCCGAAAACGACGAGCAGAATGACGATGAGCAGAAGCAGGCCGAGGCCGCCTGAGGGCCCATAGCCCCAGCCTCGGCTGTACGGCCAGGCGGGGACCGCACCCAGCAACAGCAGAATGAGCACGACGAGCAGGATGGTTCCTAACATGTTTGCTCTCCCATGAGTGATGAAAAGGGACGCGGTAGCCAGCGCCGCATGGCTTCCGGTCCGCAAATGCCGTGCCGGGGCGGCCGGTAACGCGGGTATAGTCGGTTGCTCGGAAGGTCGGAATGCACGGATTCGGATGAAAGACGCGAAAAAGCCGCTCGCGGCGGCACCCAAAACGAGAGAAACCGGGTTGGTATGGTTCCGGCGCGATTTGCGCCTCGACGATCATGCGGCGCTGCATTACGCGCTCGCCGAATGTAATCATGTCGCCTGCGTGTTCGTATTCGATACGACGATCCTCGAGCCGCTGTTACAGCGCAAGCGGGTGAGGGGGCGCGATCGGCCGCCGGCCGATCGCCGCATCGAGTTCATCCTTGCTTCGTTGCAGGATCTCGAACGTGCATTGCGGCGGTGGGGCGCGCGCCTGGTCGTGTTGCATGCGGATCCGCGCAAAGCGATCCCGCGGCTCGCCGAGGCGCTCGATGCCGATGCCGTCTACGCGAATCGCGATTACGAGCCGGCGGCGATCGAACGGGACGCTTTCGTTGCGACTGCCCTGAGGCGGGCGGGGCGGGAGTGGCGCGACTTCAAGGACCAGGTCGTGTTCGAGGGCGACGATGTGCTCAGCACGCAGGCCAAGCCCTATACGGTGTTTACACCTTACCGCAACGCATGGCACAAGCGGCTCATGGCTGGCCACCTCGACCCTTACCACGTCGCGCCGCGCGATGGGCAGTTGCTGGCGCCGCCGCGGGTCGAGGGCGAAGCACCCGCATGGGAGCTCGACGCACTTGGGTTTTCGCCCAGCAACTTCGCCGAATTGAAACTGCCGGCCGGCATGAGCGGTGCGCGCGCATTGATCGAGGACTTCGAGCAGCGCATCGAGCGTTACGCGGCGCAGCGCGATTTTCCGGCCGTGAAAGGGCCCAGCTACCTCTCGGTGCACCTGCGTTTCGGCACGGTCTCGATCAGAGCGCTCGTGCGTATGGCGAAGTCGCTGTCATTGCAGCCGTCGGGGCAGGGTGCAACGGCATGGCTCAACGAACTCGTGTGGCGTGAGTTCTTTTTCATGATCCTCTCGCATCATCCGCGGCTCGCGCGCGGTGCATCGTTCAGGCCCGAGTGCGATGCGCTTCGATGGGAGCACGGCGCGCGCGCGGACGCGCATTTTGCCGCCTGGTGCGAAGGGCGCACGGGTTATCCGCTCGTCGATGCGGGCATGAGGCAACTCGTGCGCACGGGATACATGCACAACCGCCTGCGGATGGTGACGGCGAGCTTTCTCGTGAAGGATCTCGGGATCGATTGGCGGCTCGGCGAGCAGTTCTTTGCCGAGCATTTGAACGATTTCGATTTCGCCGCCAACAACGGCGGCTGGCAATGGGCGGCGTCCACCGGTTGCGATGCGCAGCCCTGGTTCCGGATCTTCAACCCCGTGACGCAATCGAAGGAGTACGACCCGCAGGGTGCATTCATCAGAAAGTACGTGCCCGAGTTGCAGACGTTGCCTGCCTCGGCCATACATGCACCGTGGATGGTGCGCGGCGCGTCGGGTGCTTTGCCCGAAGTCGATTATCCGCCTCCGATCGTCGACCACGCCGAAGCGCGCCAGCAGACACTGGCGCGCTTCGGCGCCATCGCCGGCGCCGGGGTACGCGCGCGGTAGAGCGCGATGAAGCGTCGCATGCCCGCTCAGCTCAAACCGAGGCGCGGGACCGGTAGGAATAGGCAAGAAAATGCAACGGCTTGTAGTCTCTCGTATCGCCGGCGAAGAGCCACTGCGGCTGGCCGGGCCGCGCGCATAGTCCCATGCGCGTCGGGCCCACTTCGCAAACGAGGGTGAACTGACCGCCCTCGTGCCAGTTGATCTGCCATTCGGTTGGTGGGGTGCTGCTGTTCTTGTCGGCCCAGAAGACCCAGTTCCATTTCGTCGATTGTCCGCGCACATGGAAGTGGCCCGCGGCATTGTCACGGTAGATGACGAGCGTGCGGCGCCCCGTCTGCGCGTTGCGCTCGAAACCGATGGCGAAGAGATGTTCCGCGCGCGTGGCGCGCGAACCCATGTACGGCTCGTCGCCTTCCATCAATAGCGTGCGTTGCGATCGTCCTGTTGCGGCATCCACGATCAGATAGGTCTCGCCGTCCACGATTTGCTCGACCGGGGTGGCTTTGCCCGTGTCGAAAAAAGGCAGCCAGGCGCGGTCGGCCACGGTTCTGCCAACGGCAGGCGGGTCTGTCCGCTGGGCGGGGGATATTGCCGGCATGGATTCCGATGACGGCTGAATTGTTTTCGCATCCATAACCACACTCCTGCGTTAGCGTGGGACAACATGAGCCACTTGCCTGCGGTATTGCATCGGTTGCAATACATCGAGGCAACACTGCTGGCGGCCGAATTTTCTTGAAGCGGATTGCGAATTCTCGGTGGGAGGATTCGAGCCGCGGGAGCGTCGACTGTCCAACCAAGGGGGACGGCGGTCGCGAATGAAATGCGGCCGCGGCGCAATGCCCGGATAATAAGCGATTCGTAATTGGCCAGGGCTCGGAAAAATTGTAGTACCCTCCGCGAGCCCGCCGGCCTTATCGTCTGCTATTTCGACGCGGGCCGTCCGAAGCCTGACGCCGACTCGGCGCGGCGGCTGCGAGTCCATCTGTTTTTTGTAATTGGAACAAGGGGTTAGTGAACGCGCGGGCGGTCGCGTGCTCCCCGGGGACGCCGCGGCGGCGCGGTGGAAGTAGCGCCGTTTCGCCGAGGCACGAACGTTGCTCGCACGCGACGCTGCACGTCGCAAGGACGCGCCATCCAAAAAAAATCGGCGCGGGGCGGGGAATTATTTTTTTTATTGAAATTCGATCAAAAATACGGCGTGCCCGCAGCTCAATGTGACAAGTGTTTGCATGTAATGAACTATTAACAAACGGTTTTAATTGTATCGATTCGTCTCCGCCGCAGTGGCGATGAAAATGACGGCTGTTTCTGCTGAAAATAGTCCGACCGGGCCCGGCTGCCGAGCGCCCCTTTTACAGCCGGCCGATCAATGGCAGAGCGTGCATTAATCGGCTAATTGGAGATCCGATATGACGGCGCCGAGAAAGCGAGCCGCTTCGCCGCCTGTCACGATGCGGTGATCGAACGTCAGGCTCAGGGGCAGCACGCGGCTCACGACGGCCTCGCCGTTTCGGGCCAGCACCGCGTCGTGCATCCGTCCGGCGCCGAGTATGGCGACCGTAGGCGGGACGACGATGGGCGCGGCGTATTTGCCGGCGATCATCCCGAAGTTCGACAAGGTGATCGTCGCGCCGCGCAGTTCGTCGGGCGGAATGCGGCGGGCCCGCGCATCGGCGCGCATGCGGTCCAGCCCCGACCGCAAATCGACTGCGTCGCGGTGTGCGACGTCGCGCAACACAGGCACGAAGAGGCCGTCCGGCAGATCGACGGCGATGCCGACATCGATCTTGGCCAGAACGTGCCGTCTTGCCGCGCGTCCGTCGAACCAGGCGTTCAGTCCCGGCTCCGCCCGGCAGCCCGCCACGAGCGCGCGGATCAGACGAACCGTCACGTCGGTGCCGGCGGGCCATGCGCCGATATCGGCGTCGTCGATGACCGTGGCCGCGGCTACCTCGCTTTGCGCGCGCGCCATGTTTTGCGCCATCGCGCGCCGCACGCCGCGCAGTTCCTCGGGCGGCCCCAGTTCCGTCAGCAAGCGGGCGGTGCGCTGTACATCGGCCGAGGTCACGATGCCGTCAGGCCCGGATGGCGTCACCATTGCCAGATCGATGTCGAGCGTGCGCGCGAGCGCGCGCACGGCGGGTGTCGCTTTGATGCCGGGCGCGCCAAGCCCGATGCCCATACCGCTTCCAGCGTGCGTGCCCCGGCTGACCGACGGCATTTCGCGCACCGTGCCGGCCTGCGCGCTCGAGGGCGCGTGCGGCATCGTGCCGACGACGGTGCCGGCGTCGTTCGCGGCACCCTCGAAGCCGACGAGCGCCGCGCCAAGGTGCATGATGTCGCCTTTCTTGCCGAACAGTTTCGCGATGCGTCCGTCGTGCGGCGACGGAATGTCGACGATGGCCTTGGCGGTCTCGACTGACAGCAGCGGCTGGTCGGCCTTGACTTGCTGTCCTTCTTTCACGTGCCATTCGATGATTTCGGCTTCCTGCAGCCCCTCTCCGAGATCGGGCAGCTTGAAGATGTTCATGTCGATGCCTCTAGCGTTTTACCGACCGCGCTCACGATGCGCGCAACGCTTGGCATGTATTGCGATTCGAGTCGAGAGAGCGGCACGACGACGTCGTAGCCGGTGACCCGCTCCACCGGGGCGAGCAGCGAATAGAGCCCGCGTTCGGCGAGAGTGGCGGCAATCTCTGCCCCGAGCCCGCAGGTGCGCGGCGCTTCGTGGACGATGACACAGCGCCCTGTCTTGGCTACGGACGCAACGATGGTTTCGATGTCGAGCGGCTTCAAGGTCGCGACGTCGATGATCTCCGCGCTGACGCCATCGTCGGCGAGCACATCGGCGGCGGCTTCGACTTCCTGCAGCATGGCTCCCCAGCTCACGAGCGTCACGTCGGTACCCTCGCGCAGCGTGAAGCAGGTATCGAGCGGCAGCGCCTCGCCGGAATCCTCGAGCGGGCGTTTGAACAAGCGATACAGCCGGGTCGGCTCGAGAAAGATGACAGGATCGGGGTCGCGGATGGCGGCGAGCAGCAGCCCGTAGGCGCGCTCGGGCGAAGACGGCATCACGACGCGCAGCCCGGGAATATGCGCGAAGAGTGCTTCAGGACTTTCCGAGTGATGTTCGGGGGCATGGATTCCCGCGCCGCACGGCGAGCGAACGACGAGCGGGCAGGTGAGCCGCGAACGCGTCCGGTGGCGCAGGCGCGCGGCATGATTCAACAAATGGTCGATGGCCGGGTAAATGAACCCCGTGAACTGGATCTCGGCCACCGGCAACAGGCCCATCGCCGCCATGCCCACAGAGGCGCCGGCAATGCCGGTCTCGGCGAGCGGCGTATCGATGACGCGCTGCGCGCCGAAGCGAGCCTGCAGACCGAGCGTGGCGCGGAATACGCCGCCATTCGCGCCGATGTCCTCGCCGAGCAGCACCACGCGTTCGTCGTGCTCGAGCTCATAGGCCAGCGCCAGGTTGACGGCTTCGACGAGATTGCGCTCAGTCATGGCCGCTCTCCGCTTCGGGGGCGAACCTCGAGGCCGTTTCCCGCTGCGCCTCGAGCGAGGCGGGCAGCGTCGCGTAAAGATGGTCGAACATTGCCGCCGTATGCGGCTGCGGCACCGACAGGTAATCCTGCACGGCCTGATCGACCGCATCGCGGCACTCCCCGCCGAGCGCTTCTTCCTGTGCCTTGTCCCACGCGCCGAGCCGCATCAGATATTTGCGCAGCCGTACGAGCGGCTCGTCGGCCCACGCGGCCGCCACCGCCTCGGGGTCGCGGTACCGCGTGGCGTCGTCGGCAGTCGTATGGTCGCCGAGCCGGTAGCTGAGTGCCTCGATCAACGTGGGCCCCTCGCCGCGCCGTGCCCTGTCGAGCGCGCGGCGCGCGACGTGATGCACGGCGATGACATCGTTGCCGTCCACCTGGAGCCCTTCGATGCCGGCCGCGAGCGCCTTTTGCGCAAGCGTGGCGGTAGCCGTCTGCCTGCCGCGCGGCATCGAGATCGCCCATTGATTGTTGTTGACGACGATGACGAGCGGCGCCTGCCAGACGCCGGCGAAGTTCATCGCTTCATAGAAGTCGCCCTTGGAGGTGCCGCCGTCGCCCACGATCGTCACCGCGACGGACGGCTCGCCGCGCAGCTTGAGCGCATACGCCGCACCGACGGCATGGCAGACCTGCGTGCCGATCGGCACGCAGTTGGGAAAGTCGCGCCTCGGTCCCGCGAAGTCGCTGCCGCGTTCGTCGCCGCCCCAATAGAGCAGGCTTTCCACCATCGTGACGCCGCGCAGCAATTGCGCCGCATGGTCGCGATACGAGGGGAACAACACGTCGTCGGGCTGCATGGCGGCGGCGACCGCCACGCCGATGGCTTCCTGTCCGAGCGAGGACGCGAACGTACCGAGTTTGCCCGTGCGCTGCAACGCGACGGCCTTGGTATCGAATGCGCGCGTAAGCGCCATGGCGCGATAAAGTGCGATCAGGGTATCCGGTTCCAGCGCGAAATCGGGTAACGGCTGGCTCGCGTTGCCTTCGGGATCGAGGTAACGCGTGTGGTCGATCTGAAAACTGGCGACCGTCGTCATTTCGAGGTCCGGATTTTTTGTGCACGCATCTTCTCAGGTGCCCGCAAACCGGCACCGACGATGCTGCCGTCTCCTTCGGCGGCTCGTGGCCGTCCACTCAACGTTAGTACGTTTGCCCGCGAAAACAAGGACAAGGCGCAGGCAACGCGCGCCGGCGCGCGTTGCCTGCGTAAGCGCTCCTAAACTTCGGGCGGCACGCCGAGCAGTTGCAGCGTGCCGCTGGCGATCGAGGAGAACACGGGTGCGGCCACCGCGCCGCCGTAATAGGAGCGGCCGGACGGCTCGTCGATCATCACGGCCACGACGATGCGCGGCGTGCCGATGGGGGCGAGCCCGACGAAGAGCGCGCGGTACTTGCCTTTCACGTACGCGCCGCCGGCGTGCTTCCAGGCGGTGCCGGTCTTGCCGCCGATGCGGTACCCGTCGATGCGCGCACGGCGACCCGTGCCGCCTTCCTCGGCGGCGGCACCCAGCATTTCGCGTATCGCGGCCGCCGTGGCCGGCGTGGTCACGCGCCGCGCCTCAGGCGGTTCGCCGCTGCGCTGCGGCGAGCCGAGGGCGAGCAGCGACGCGGGCCGTATCGTGCCGTCACCGGCAAACGCCGTGTACGTCTGCGCGACCTGAAGCAGGGAAGCGGAGAGCCCGTAGCCATAGGACATCGTGGCCTGCTCGATCGGACGCCATCGCTGCCATGGCCGCAGCCTGCCGGCCGCCACGCCGGGAAACGGCAGGGCCGGAGGCTGCCCGATTCCGTACTCGCCGTATTTGCGCCAGATGCGTTCGGCGGGCATGTTCAAGCCTATCTTCGCGAGCGCCACGTTGCTCGACTTGGCCAGCGCATCGAATACCGTGATCGTGCCGTGGTTCGACGTGTCGTGGATCGTATTGGGGCCGATGGTGTAGTAGCCCGGGCCCGTTTCGACCTTCGTTGCGGCGTTTACCACGCCGCTATCGATCGCCAGCGCGACGAGCAGCGGTTTGATCGTCGAGCCGGGCTCGAAGGTGTCGGTCAGCGCGCGGTTGCGCAATGCCTGCCCGCTGCGGCGGTGCGGCTGATTCGGATCGAAGCTCGGCGCGTTCGCGAGCGCGAGGATTTCGCCCGTATGTGCATCGAGCACGACGGCGCTGCCCGCTTGTGCGCGGTGCTCGACGAGCGCCGCCTTCAATTGGCTATAGGCGAGTTGCTGGATACGGCGGTCGATGGTGAGGCGGATCGTTTCGCCGTTGCGGGGCGGCATGGTGCCGCCGAGCTCGGAAACGACGCGGCCGAGCCGGTCGCGGATCACCTCTCGCGTGCCCTGCTCGCCAGTCAGCGCGGCGTTCGCCGCGAGTTCGATGCCTTCCTGGCCTTCGTCGTCGATATCGGTAAAGCCGACGACATGGGCGATCGATTCGCCCTCTGGATAGAAGCGCTTCGATGCGGCCGCCTGCGAGATGCCCGGAATGCCGAGCCGGGCGATGCGCTGTGCCGTCGGACCATCCACATGGCGCTTGAGCAGCACGTAGGCGCGATCGGTGTCGAACCGCTGCGCCAGCTCCGCCGGCGCGAGCTGCAGGGCGGACGCGAGTTCGGCGAGTGCGGAGCGGCCCGCGCGATCGAGGCGCTTCGGCTCGGCCCAGATTTCGTAGGTCGTCAGACTCACGGCGAGCAACGCGCCATGACGATCGACGATGGCACCGCGCATTGCATCGAGTTCCATCGTGACGCGATGGCGTTTTTCGCCCTGCGCCGCATGAAAATCATGCTCGATCACCTGGACCCAGAACGCGCGGCCGGCAAGTACGGCGAACGCGGCGCTCAGCGCGGCCACGACGACAGCCGAGCGCCAGCCCGGCAGGCGAGGTGTCAGTACACGGTTCCTTTCGAACGGAGCGAAAGCGGAGCGGGATTTCGGGTCGTGCGGCATCGTCGCGTGAGGTCACCTGAACGGAGCAAGCAAACGGCAAGCAAAAAAAGCCAATAGAAGGCAGTAAGGCCGGGCAATAAGAACGACCGGAGGCGCGCTACCCAAAGGCCGGCGGCCCGAGCGGCCACGTGCAGCAAGACATGCCTCGGGGCTGCTGCGCATTGTAATCAAAATGTAAAGAACGGGCGAGCCGATACATTCGGCTGCCGCGCGTGACCAGGCCGGCGAGAGCGCGAGGGGCGGAAGGAGGGGAGGAGTGAGGCGAGCGCTGCCGCACGAGGGGCGGCAGCCGGCGAGCGCGACTCAGGCGGGCAGGTTGAAGCCGGAGATGGCTTCGCGCAGAGCGGTGGCCTGGTCTTTGAGCGATTGCGCCGCGGCGGCGGCTTGTTCGACGAGCGCGGCGTTTTGCTGGGTCACCTTGTCCATTTCGCCGACAGCGCGGTTCACCTGCTCGATGCCGGCGCTTTGTTCGTGCGAGGCATGGCTGATTTCGCCGAGAATCTCGTTCACGCGCCGTACCGATTGCACGATCTCGCTCATGGTGGAGCCCGCATTCGTCACGAGCGCGGCACCTTGCTCGACGGTATGGGTCGACGCCTCGATCAATGCCTTGATCTCCTTGGCGGCCGTGGCGGACCGTTGCGCCAGGCTGCGTACCTCGGATGCCACCACGGCGAAGCCGCGCCCCTGTTCGCCCGCGCGCGCAGCCTCGACGGCGGCATTGAGCGCAAGGATATTGGTTTGGAAGGCGATGCCGTCGATCACGCCGATGATGTCGCCGATCTTTTGGGAGCTCGACGTGATTTCGTTCATCGTCTTGACGACATCGTCCACCACGCTGCTGCCGCGCGTAGCCACGTCGGCCGCTTGTTCGGCGAGCCGCGCGGCCTGAGTGGCGCTCTCGGCGTTGTGCTTCACGTTCGAGGTCATCTCGTCCATGCTCGACGCCGTCTGCACGAGAGCCGCGGCCTGCTGCTCGGTGCGCTGCGAGAGATCGATGTTGCCGGCGGCAATCTCGCTCGCGCCGACGTTGATGTTCTCCGCACCGGCGCGAACGCGCGAGACCGCTTGCGTCAAGCCTTCCTGCATCCTCGCCAGCGCGTGGAGCAGGCTTCCCTGATCGTCTCGGCTCACGGCCATGCGCGTCGTCAGGTCGCCCTCGGCGATGCGGTGGGCGGCCGATATCGCCTTCTCGAGATCGCCGCCGAGGCCCCGGCGTACGCTGCGCAGCACGAGCACCATGGCCGCCGTGGAAAGCAGACCGAGCACGCCGGTAATCAGTGTCCAGCGCAGGATGGCGTCACGGAACGCGGCGTTGACGTCGTCCATGTACATGCCGGTGACGATGAAGTAGTCCCACGGCGCAAAGCGCAGCGAGTACGACGTCTTTTGCACCGGTTCTTCGCTGCCGGGTTTCGACCAGAGGTAGCTTGCGAAACCGCCGCCTTCCTGGCTGCCCGCCTTGACAATGTCGAGGAACAGATGAGTGCCGGCCGGGTCGGTGAAGCTCGACATGTCCTTGCCGACGAGTTGCGGCTTGATCGGGTGCATCAGCATCACCGATTTCGAGTCGTTTACCGAGAAATAGCCGTCATGTCCGTAGCGCATGATCGACAGCGCTTCGAGCGCTTTTTTGCGGGCCTCGTCCTCGCTCATGGCGTGCTGCTGAGAGAGGGCGTAGTAATGCTTGATGACGCTTTCGCCCTGCTGAACGATCGCCTTGAGTTGCTCGCGGCGGTCCTGCAGCATGGACTCGCGGTATTGCCAAACGCCTGCTACGGCGATGAGGATCAGCCCGATCCAAAGCACGACCACCATGGAGCCGAGCTTCTGGTTTAGGGTCATCTTGTTCATTGCGTGCTCGCTTTTCCGGGAAGACAGATCGATCTGATAAAACGGCGGCCTTCGCGCCCAAAGAGCCTGCCTGACCGTTTTAACGACCGATCGAATCCACGGGCGCAGAGCGGGGAAACCCTGACCCCAAAACGCAATACGGTATGACGGATCCGCGCGCCTGAACCGGCCGGATCAGACCGGATCTTTATCGGGCGGCCCCTCGGGGCGCTGCGGCTCGTCGTTGTGGTGCCCGGGCGGCGGGGGAACGATGGGTTCGCTCTCCGGGTCTCGTGCCGGATCGGTGAGCGGATCGGGCGTTGGTGCAGTGTGCATCCAGTAGCTCATGGGCGGCCCCGTGGGAAAAACAAGGACATTGAAAAAACGCGGCAAACGGTCGCGCACCGAATCTGTCGAGCGTCGAGCCGAGGCTCTTTTCTTTATACGCTATCGACGCGCGCGTTGCGCGCCGCTTTGCCGGATCGCGCCGACGCGCATCTCTTCTTTTTCATGTCTCGCCGCGGAGATCGCCGGGCGTGTCGACGTCGGCCAGGATGCCGCGATCGGGCACTTCGATCTCCGTCAACTGCGCCGAGGCCAGCAGGGCGCGTGCGCCGACGTCGCCCCCGAGTGCGGCGAGCGTCTGCGCGTGCGCCGCGCCGAATCCGACGGGGTGCCCGCGGCGGCCTTCATGACGCGGCACTACGATGGAGGCGCCTTCGTCGAGCCGGCGCGCGACGGTTTCGATCGTTTCGGGCGCGATCCACGGCATGTCGGCGAGCGCGACGATCCAGCCCGGCGAATCGGCGCTCGCGCGCACGCCGGCGGCCAGGCTCGCACCCATGCCGCGCTCCGATTCGACCGAGAACAATACGTCGCAGCCCGCCTCCTCGAGCACTTGCGCGAGCAGGTCCGCGCCGGTACGCACGACGGCCACGACGCGCGGCACGCTCGTGAGCAGATGGCGGGCCGCGGCGCGGGCGACGGGTGTGCCGTCGGCGAGCGGGGCGAGCAACTTGTTCTGCAAGCCTTGCGGATCGAAGCGGGAGCCGCGGCCGGCCGCGAGCAGAATGCCCGTGGCGAGTGAGGCATAGGTCATGAGCAAAAGGAGAAGTGGCGCAAGCGTGCCGTCGATTGTGCGGTGCGAGGAGCGACACCGCAAGCGTCAGACCGTCGCCCGCGTCATCAACTTATCGAGCGTGATAGGCAGATCGCGTACGCGCACGCCTGTGGCGTGGTAGACCGCATTCGCCACCGCCGCGGCTACGCCGGTAATGCCGATCTCGCCGATGCCGCGTGCGCCGAGCACGTTGAACTGATAATCCGGGACATCGAGCACGGTTATGTCGATCGTGCCGATATCCGCGTTCACCGGCACGTGATATTCGGCAAGGTTGGCGTTCACGAAGCGCCCGTAGCGTGCGTCGAGCACGCTCTCTTCCTCGAGCGCGGCGCCGATGCCCCACACGATGCCCCCCATCAGCTGGCTTCGGCCGGTCTTCGCGTTGAGCAGACGGCCCACGTCGTAGACGGCGACCACGCGCGGCACGCGAACGACCGCAAGATCCGCATCGACGTGGGCCTCCACGAATACGGCGCCGAACGAATCGAATGCGAAGCGCTCATGTTCGCTGCCGCTGCGCGCCGTTGCGCTGGCCTCGATCGGGCGCGAGCCGGCGCGCGCGAGGATCGCAGCTGCGGGGTCGCGCTGCGTGGGACGCACGCGGCTCACCACCCAGCCGTCGACGACGGTCAATTCGTCGGCCGGCATGCCGTGCAGCGGCGAGCCCTCGTCGGCGCGCGCCAGCTCGATGAGTTTCGCGCGCGCGGCGCTGGCAGCTTCGTACACCGCCGGTGCGACGCTTGCGACCGATTGCGACCCGCCCGACACCGGCGCGTGCGGCAGCGTCGAATCGCCCAGAGCGAACCGCACGCGCTCGAGCGGGAAGCCCAGTGCATCGGCGGCTACCTGCGTCATGACGGTGTAGGTGCCCGTGCCGATGTCCTGCGTTCCCGAGACAACGGTGGCCGTGCCGTCGGGCAGGATCTGCGCCATGGCCGATGCCTCGCTGCGGCGGGCGGGGTACGTGGCCGTGGCCATGCCGAGACCGACGAACGTGTTGCCCTCGCGCAGCGAACGCGGGGTGGGCGGGCGCCGGCTCCAGCCGAAATGGTCCGCTCCCACGCGATAGCATTCGCGCAACTGCTTGCTCGACCAAGGTTTGCCTTCCTGCCCCGAGACATCGGCATGGTTCTTCAGACGCAACTCGACCGGGTCCATCTTCAGGGCATACGCGAGCTCGTCCATTGCCGATTCGAGCGCGAACGAGCCCGTGGCTTCTCCTGGGGCGCGCATGAACGTGGGTGTGCCGACGTTCAACGACACGAGGCGATGTGTCGTGACCAGATTCGGCACCGCGTAGAGCATGCGCGTGACCACACCGCAGGTCTCGGTCCAGTCCTCCATCGTGGACGTGTTCGCATGCGTGTCGTGACGCAAGGCCGTGATCGTGCCGTCCGCTCGCGCGCCCACCGCGATGCGTTGCTCCGTGCGCGGGCGCCCTCCCACGGAGCCGAACATCTGAGGGCGCGTGAGGGCGAGTCGCACGGGGCGTCCCACCTCGCGGGCGGCCATCGCGCATAGCACCACGTGCGACCAGACGGAGCCCTTGCAGCCGAACCCGCCGCCGACGAAAGGCGATATCACGCGGACGTGTTCGGCCGGCATGCCGAGCAGCGTGGCCACCGCGCGCTGGGCGTTGCTCACACCCTGCGTGGTGTCGTACAGCGTGAGTTGCGGGCCGTCCCACAATGCCAGCACCGCGTGAGGCTCCATGGGATTGTGATGCTCCATCGGCGTGGTGTAGAGCCCATCCACGCGTAGGCGTGCCGCACGCATAGCCGCATCGAAGTCGCCGCGCTTCGTGTCGGCGGGCCCGCCGATCATCGAGGCGGGTGCGTGCGAACCCGCCTTGCCGCGAACGAAATCGAGTGCGGGCGCGGCCTGCGTATAGGTCACGCGCAGCAGCTCGGCCGCATGCGTTGCGCGTTCGAGCGTATCGGCAACCACCACGGCGATCGGCTCGTTGTCGTAATGGACCTCGTCGTCCTGAAGCAGCGACAAGCGCCGCAAGGCGGGCGGTGCCACCTTCGCCTGGCCCTCTGCGGGCAAGCGTGGCGCATTGCGCGAGGTCATGACGAAGAGCACGCCGGGTGCTGCCTCGGCGCGCGCTGCATCGATGGCGGCCACCCGGCCGCGCGGTATCGTGCTCGTGACGAGCACCGCATGCGCGAGCTTGCCGGCTGGAAATTCGGCGGCGTATTGAGCCTGTCCCGTGACCTTGAGCACACCGTCGATGCGATCGAGCGGCTGACCGACTATGTTCATGCGACGACTCCCGTAGCGCCGGCGGCACCGCGGCCGGCGGCCAAGTTGACGGCCCGGACGATCGCCCGTTCGGCGAGCGCGACCTTGAAGCGATTTTCGCGTAGCGGGTGCGCTTGACGCAGCTCGGCCGCCGCTGCTTCGCGCAAGGCTGCGTCCGTGAGCGGCCTGCCTTTGAGCATCCGCTCGGCGAGCGTCGCCCGCCAGGGCTTGTGCGCCACCCCGCCCAGCGCGATGCGCACGTTCGAGGGCACCTGTGCGCCGTCGAGCGCGAGTGCCGCTGCCACCGAGACGAGGGCGAACGCGTAGCTCGCGCGATCGCGGATCTTCAGGTAGTGGACATGGTCGGAGAATTGCGGCGCGGGCAGATGAACAGCCGTGATGAGTTCGCCGGCCACGAGCGTCGTATCGAGATCGGGGCGCTCGCCGGGCAGTCGATGAAACTCGGCAAACGGAATGGCACGCTCTCCGCCCGCGCCCGCGCCCGCGCCCGCGCCCGCGCCCGCGACGTGCACGCTGGCATCGAGCGCGGCCAGCGCGACGCTCATGTCGGACGGATTGACGGCGATGCACTGGGCGCTGGCTCCGAGGATCGCGTGCGTGCGGTTGTGGCCGTCGATGGCGGCGCATCCGCTGCCGGGCAGGCGCTTGTTGCATTGCGCGAACGCGATGTCGTAGAAGTACGGGCAGCGCGTGCGCTGCATGAGATTGCCGCCGATCGTCGCCATGTTGCGCAACTGTGCCGAAGCGCCCGCGAGCAAGGCTTGGGAGAGCAGCGGGTAGCGCTCTCGCACGAGTGCGTGATTGGCCGCATCGCTGTTGCGGACAAGGGCGCCGATGCGCAGCCCGCCATCGGGCAGGGTTTCGATCAAGTCGAGCCCGCCGCCCACGTGCGTGATGTCGACGAGCTTGGCTGGCCGGGCCACGCCGCCTTTCATGAGATCGACGAGGTTCGTGCCGCCGCCGATGAACATCGCGCCCGGCTCGCCGCCCGCGCGCAATGCGCCGGCGAGATCGGTCGCGCGTTCGTACGAGATCGCTTCCATCGGGGGTCCTTGCCAGAATCGTTGAGCGGGCGCCGGCGTGCCGGCGCATTCAAGTGCCGCGGGTGCGGCGCTGGGCCGCCGCGACGGCGGCGACAATGTTCGGATAGGCACCGCACCGGCACAGATTGCCGCTCATGCGTTCGCGGATTTCGGCCGCACTCAGTTGGGGCGGGCGCCGCCGTACGTCGCCCGTGGCCACGCTGGCGGTACCCTCGGCGAACTCGTCGAGCAGCGCCGTGGCCGAGCACAACTGCCCCGGCGTGCAATAGCCGCACTGAAACGCATCGTGCTCGATGAACGCCTGCTGAATCGGGCTCAGCGCATCGCCGTGGGCGAGGCCTTCGACGGTCGTGATCGACTCGCCTTCGTGCATGACGGCAAGCGTGAGGCAGGCGTTGATCCGGCGGCCATTCGCGAGCACCGTGCATGCGCCGCATTGGCCGCGATCGCAGCCCTTTTTGGTGCCGGCGAGACCTGCGTAGTCGCGCAGCGCGTCTAGCAGCGTCACGCGCGGCTCGAGTTGCAGCACATAGGGTCTGGCATTGATCGTGAGCTTGACGGGGCGCGAAGGCGCGGCGCGCACGGCGGGGGGAGCGCTGCGCAACGGCGCGGTGGTCTGGTTCATGGGGGATTCCTCGGCCCGCAGATGCGGCGTTGTTCCGAGCGCGACCGCCGCGGCCGATTGGAGGAATCGGCGGCGTGCAGGGGAAGCGGTATGCTGCGGTTCGATATCGGCTGCGGGTGCTCGATCGCGCTCGCGCTCGGAAAAAGGCGGTTTCGACATGACGGTCGCTTCTCCGTTGATCGATGCGACCGCATCGCATTCGCTTGCGCTCGCAACAGTATCGGATGCGAGCAAGCGCGGTGCCTGAACGGCCGCTTGAAAGCGGAAAATGAATGCCCCGGCTCATTGAACGCCGAGTCGAACCCCGTGTACGGTGGGTGTGGACAGGCGCCGAATGACGGGTATCCGTAGCGACATCGATCGGTATCGTCGGGCACGCATATGTCGGTTATGCTCGTCGGCGCGCCAGCCGGCGCCGTGCTGTTGCTTGCCTCGTGCAGACTTGCCCGAGCGCTCATCCGACGGGAGAAAAAATGAAAGCGTGGATGCTCGACGAACCGGGGCGACCGCTCGCGTTGCGCGATGTCCCGACCCCTGCGCCGCGACGCGGCGCAGTGCTGGTGAGAATGGAGGCCGTGCCGCTGCTGAGCTATACGCGCAGCTACGTTCAAGGCCGATTGCCGTACGCGTATCCACCCTGTCCGTTTTCGCCGGGAACGAACGGCATCGGCCGCATCGAAGCCGTTGGCGAATGCGTGCACGCATTCGAGCCTGGTCAGCGCGTTCTCGTGAGCCCTTATTGGGTCAGCGACGAGGCCGTGCCCGAACCGCCGCAGGCGTTGCTTGGATTGACGGCCGTCGGGGCCGGCGGCACACGTCTGCTCGAGGAGTTTGCGCATGGCACGTGGCGCGAGCTGGCCGAGTTCCCGGCCGCCACGCTGGTGCCGCTCGCCGGACTGAGCGCGCACTCGCCCGAGCGTCTGACCACCTTGGCGAAGTTCGCGGTGCCCTTTGGCGGCTTGCGCCGGGGGCGATTGGCGGCCGGCGAGACGGTAGCCGTGAACGGAGCGGGCGGCGCGTTCGGCTCGGCCGCGGTGCTCGATGCGCTGGCGCTCGGGGCGCGCCGTGTCGTCGCAACCGCACGTAACGCGCAGCGCCTCGCGCGCATCGTCGAACTCGGCGGCAACCGGGTGGTGCCGGTGTCGTTGTCAGGCGAGGTCGACCGCGACACGGCCGCGATTCGCGACGCGGCGCAAGGCGGCATCGATCTCGCATTCGACATGGTCGGTCAGGCGCGCGACCCGAATTCGACGCTTGCCGCGCTCAAGAGCTTGCGCCGCGGCGGCAGGTTGGTGCTGATGGGCAGCATGCAGGTGCCGCTGCCCGTGCCGTACGGTGAGTTGCTGAGCAACAACTGGGAGTTGATCGGCCACTTCATGTACACGCGTGCCGATTACCTCGCACTCGTGGCGTTGGCCGCTTCGGGGCAATTACCGCTCGACGCCGTGGACGTGCGTGTGTTTGCGTTCGCCGATATGGAGGCCGCGATCGATGCCGCCTCGGACGCGGGCGCTTTGCAAAGCGTTGTTGTGAGTGCCGGAGCGCGCGGCGGCTGGAGCCTTTGACGGCCTGCCGCCAGCACGTGTGGGCGAGCCCGTTCCGGCGATGGTTTTACTGCCGGCGTTCAATCGATCCCGTGAAAGACCGCGTCGTCGGGGCCCAGGTACGTGGGCGGCCTCCACGCCGCGTCGCGCATCGAATGCTGAACTTGATTCTCGACGCCTAGCAGCACGGCGAAGATGGCCATGCGAACGGGAATGCCGTTGTCCGTCTGCCGGAAGATTGCAAGCCGAGGGTCGTGATTGAGATCGGTGCTGAGATCGTTGGCGCCGGGCCGGCTGTCGCGCGGCAGCGGATGCATGATCAGCGTATCGCGCCCGCAGACGCTATCGACGAGTGCCTGATTGATCTGGAAGTCGGGCGTGTAACCTTCGAACGATTCGTCGGTGAAGCGTTCCTTCTGAATGCGCGTGGCATAGACGACGTCGGCGCCGCGCAGGCCCGCCGCCAGCTCGCTCGTTTGCTCGACCACGTGCCCGTTGCGCGAAATCTGATCGACGATGTATTGCGGCATCTCGAGCGCGCGCGGCGATATCAGCGTGAATTTCACGCCGCGATACAACGCGAGCAGCTTCACGAGCGAATGCACGGTGCGGCCGTATTTGAGATCGCCGACGAGTGCGATATGCGCTTCGTCGACGATCTTGCCAAGCCGTGAAAACTCCCGCTGAATCGTGTAGAGATCGAGCAACGCCTGGCTCGGATGCTCGCCGGGGCCATCGCCGCCATTGATGACGGGCAGATTCGTCGCGCGTGCGAATTCGGCCACGGACCCTTGCTCGGGGTGTCGCACGACGAGCGCGTCGACATAGCCGCTGATCACACGGCTCGTATCGTAAATTGATTCACCTTTTGCCATCGACGAAAACGTGAAGCCGGTCGTGTCGCAAACGGAGCCTCCGAGGCGGCAGAAGGCCGCGCCGAACGATACACGCGTGCGCGTGCTTGCTTCGAAGAAGAGGTTGCCGAGCACGGCGCCTTCTAGAACGCGCGAGATTTTCTTGCGCCGGGCTATCGGCTGCATGATGTCGGCCACGCGAAAGAGCGCCTCCACCGCTTCGCGCGAGGAGAACTGGTCGACGGAAACCAACTGTGGCCGGCCCTCGAACAGGATTTGGCTCGAAAGCGGCGAGGGCTCTACGCTGTGCGTATATTTGTCGCTGGGCTGTCCGCGCTCGACGATCTCTCGGACGAAGCGTTCCACGATCTCGGGCATCGTGCGGGACTCCTGGGAGTCGTCGGGCAGCAGCCATGTGTCCAATGCGCGGCGGCTCACCCCGATACGCGTGGCGAACGCGTCCCGAGTCATATTCATGCGGCGCATCGCATCGCGCAGGAACGCCTGCTGGGGCACATTCATCGGAAGCCTCGCTTCGAAATAGGGGTATATACGCGGTGCGTATACTACGTCGAATGCGAGAGAAGTCAAGTTGCGGCGGCGGCCGAAGGGCGCGGAGCACAGCGGTGGCGCGGCTGCTTGGACGGCGCGCGCCGTGGAGAGCGAGCGACGTGGTTGCCGATACTGCCGATACGCCGCTATCTGCGGCCGATGGGCCGCTGCCGCCGTGGGCCGGCAAGCGGGCCCACTCGCGGCGGTGACGAATGTGGCGCTACCGGCTCAATAAAGCTTCTTCGGCGGGGATGCGCGTTTGATCTGCTTGCGCAACCGCGCGACTGCCGCCGCTTTTTTCCGCTTGCGCTTCGCGGTGGGGGTTTCGTACGTCATTCTGGCCCGCAGTTCCTTGATAAGGCCCGTGTTCTCTATAGTGCGCCGAAAGCGCCGCAGCGCGACTTCGACCGGTTCGTTCGGCTTCAGTGTGACAGTAGTCAATCTTTCTCCTGGTGATGCGATCCGGGCGGCCGAAACGGGGCAGCATCGAGCGCCTTTTCAAACGGCCGGTGGCGCGATGGATCGGCTGAATACCTTCGACGGCTTGCGCTGTATCGCCGTCGAAGCGGTAAGTGGACAGTGAGGAAATGCGGGCTGGAGCAGCGGGCCTTCGGCTCAGGCGTTCTCTGTTCTCGAGCCTGGTCTTCTCGGCCCTGGTCTTCCGCCTTTGGCGCCCAAGAATGAATTTCGCGCCGCGGCATCGGGCAGTCGAGCGTCCCAACGATGCGGCGCCCGACAGCAGCAACCTTGGCACTATACGCCTGATGGCCATTCCGGTATCGCGCTTCTTTCTCCACTTCCCGGCAGATCGCCGGCGGCCTCCGATCGTTTCCCGCTGTTACATCAATTTCGTTGAAATCGATTGACGCCTTCGAGCCAGCCGCGTATCGTTAGCGGTGAAGTATTCAGGAAGTCCAATTGGTGCTCGTCTCTTGTCCGCCATTTGCGCGGAGTTCGCTGTCCCCGGTGTTCTCTTTCTCCCCCTTGAAACTTCCCCGTTTCCATGCGACGCGGGCGTGATCAATTTATTTTTTGAGGTATCCATCATGGAAACCGGTACGGTCAAGTGGTTCAACGAAAGCAAGGGTTTCGGCTTCATTACGCCTGATGGCGGTGGCGCGGATCTGTTTGCGCATTTTTCCGAGATTTCGGCTGACGGCTTCAGAACGTTGACCGAGAACCAGAAGGTCAGCTTCGAAACGAAGCGCGGCCCGAAGGGTCTGCAGGCAACGAACATCAAGCCGCTGTAAGCTTAAGCGGCGTCCACAGCCTCTCGGCGTTGGACGCCGTTCGCTCTCGTTGGTGCGCCGGCGGGTTCTTGCCCGCCGCTCTGAGGTCTCTACGATGTCCTGGGCCTCGTCCGAGGTCTAAGCCGTAGTCCGCTCGCCCTTGATCCAGGGCTCCCCCTTTTGATCGAACGCATCGGCGCCTTCCACGGAGGCGGGCCGTCTTTTATTGCGTTCACCTATTCGTTTTTTCATTCTCTACAGGAAACAATGCAAATTCTTGCCACCCGGCATTACCGCGGTTACGCGGTCTCGCCGTCTGCGCACGCGCTACCCGACGGCTACTTCTCGTCGAACCTGAAGTTGACTCGCTCCGGTATCGCTGCACATCCCGCGTTTTACGAGTTTTACTCGCTCGGATACTTCGACAACGAAGCCGACGCCTTGGGTCATTCCGACCGCTGGGCGCAAGATTGGATCGATACGCGCGGCTGAAGCGCCGGTATCGAAGATCGCCGGCGTGCTTCGGCTCCCCTCGATCAGGCGTTCAACTGCGCCATGATCTTTCCAGCCTCGCGGTCCGACTCGCAACTCTGCATGCCGCGCTCGCGAAGCAGCGAACGTATCGACATGAACATCAAAAACGCATCGGTATGAACCTCGTGGCGCTGATCGCGAATCACGCGCTCCAGTTCCGCCTCGGCTCCCGAAGGCAGGTAACGGTCCACCAGTTCGCCGCCATCGTTCTTGATCCACTCCAATAAATCATCCCTGCGCATTCGAAACCTCCAGTGTTGCCGGCCCACGTCGCGCCGGTGACAAGTGTCGGGGGGGCTGCGGCTACGCAGCCGGAACTTCCGATTCGCTGTCGAGTACGCTCGCGCTCGACGGACACGCGTCGATGAGGTGCTCCGCATAAGCCATCGAGGCGCGTCGCGCGTCGCCCGCGCTCTGGAACGGCTTGCTGGCAGCGAGCCGGAAAACACGGCTGCGCGGGGCATCGGACGAGTCCTTTGGCTCCTGGATACGCACGGCCGCATCGAATCCTTCGTCGTAGTTGCGTGTGCGCCCGGGTTCCGTGGCGCGATGCGGATAGACCAGCGGATAAACTTCGAGCCCGCGGTAAAGGTGAAAACCGGTAGTTGTCATAAAGCCTCCGAAGCCGTCTTATCACGCGGCAAGACGGAGAAAAAAGAAATACTTGCGAATTCCGTGCCGGCGCGAGCACTTGCGTTGTTCGACCGTTGGCGGAGAACGTGCTCGATGACACCGAGATGTGCTACGCGGGAGAGGACAGGGCGACGAAGAAACTCGTCACGGGTCGATCGACCGTTTCATGCTACGCCTGTGGCAGGATTTGTACAGCGAAAGATTTTTGGGTTTCGCGGGAACATTTCTTCATGCGCGAATGTAAATCGAACAGACGGGTCTCGATACGCGAGCGCACACAAGGAGCACGATCATGCACCGGATTGCCATCGTATCCCTCGCATTGCTTGTTGCATTGTCCAACGTTGCCGCCGCAGCCGGGCACGAGGAACGGAGCTTCGCCCGCGAACTGGGCGGCGACCGCTTTGCCGCTGGCGGCAGCATCGAGATCGAGCAACCGGTGTCCGGCGACGCAATCGCGGCAGGCCGTGCGGTCGTGCTCTCGTCGAAGGTGGCTGGCGATGCGGTGCTCGCCGGGCGCAACGTCCTCGTCGATGGCGATACCGGCCAGAACCTCTACGCGGCAGGCAGCGAACTCGTCGTGAACGCTGCGATCGGCCGCAATGCCCGCATTGCGGGCCGCAGAGTCGACATAAGCCGGGGCGCGCGCGTGGCGGGCAACGTGAGTGCAGCCGGTGGGCAGATCAACGTGCTCGGCGACATCGAAGGCTACCTCGAGGCGGCAGGCGGCCGCATCTACATTGACGGCAAGGTGGGCGGCGACGTGGAGGCGCGCGGGCGCGAAGTGGTCCTCGGGCCGAACGCGCGAGTGGCCGGCGCGGTGCACTATCGCAGCCCGAACCGGATCGTGCAGCATCCGCAAGCCGTCGTGAGCGGCGGTATCGAGCGAACGATGACGCATCGTGCCGCGGCACCTGCGCGTGCGTGGTATCGGGTCGGACATTGGATCTGGACGATCGGGCTGATGGTGCTTGCCGCCGTGCTGATCGCAGCATTCCCGGGCTTTTGCGCGCGCGTGTCCGAGAGAGCCGGCAGACGCTTTCTCGTGAATTTGCTGCTGGCGTTCGTCGTGATCGTGTGTACGCCCGTTGCCGGGATTGCGCTGCTCGTGACCGGGATCGGCGCGCCGCTCGGCATCGTGGTGCTGCTGATATATCCCGCGCTGCTCCTCGTCGGCTATGCAAGCGCGGGCGTTGCGCTCGGCGACGCAGTGCTGCATCGCGTCAGGCCGCTGAACGCGGCGCTCAAAGGGTGGCGAATCGTATTTGCCGCCCTGGCTGTGCTCGTGCTTTCGCTGCTGGTGCGTGCTCCGTGGATAGGCGGCGCCGTTGCTGCGATCACGTTGCTCGCAGGAGTAGGGGCGCTCACGTTTCATGGATGGGCTGCGGCTTGCGGGCGAAAGCCGGCTGCCACCGTGTAAAGCGGCCGCCTTGCCGAACGCAGCGGAAGCTTTCTTCGCGGCAGGCGTGACGGACGTGCTTTACGCTGTCACCACGCGTGCGCCACGGGCGCTCGGTTCCTCGAATACCATGCCCAGCAGCCGGCTGGGGATCTTACTGTATGGAGCCGCATTCATGGCTGATGATCATCGTTCGCAGCAGCCCACGCATCCGGCCACGCGCGCTCTGGCTGCGCCGGGCGGGCACTATAGCCATGTCACGGTGGCGAACGGCTTCGTTTTCGTCTCAGGCCAACTGCCCATTACCGCGGATGGCGCGAAACTGACCGACCGGTCCTTCGCCGAGCAGGCCGAACAGGTGCTGCGCAACGTCGAGCATGCGGTGCTCGCCGCGGGCAGCGGCATCGATCGACTGGTGCAGGTTCGCGTCTATCTGGACGACATCGGCAATTGGCCTGAATTCAACCGCATCTATGCGGCCTGGGCCGGGGAAGCGCGTCCTTCGAGAGCGGTCGTTCCAACCGCAGCGCTGCACTTCGGGTTGAAGGTCGAGGTGGAAGCGGTCGCGGTGCTATGACCGCCAGCCGCCCGATCGGATAACGGCGTGGCCCTCAACGGTATGTCGTTTTGGACGATTGCAGCTTCGTCAACACCCCCCCTTTGAGTCGAAACCAGCCTTGCGAGGTTTGCATCACGGCCTCGTCGGCCTGCCAGAATACGCGCTTGATCGTCATGCGCTTGCCCGCCCGCTGCACGAGCGGCGGACGGCGGCGAAAGTCGTACAACACCGGGCCGAAATCGGTCTGCACGAGCGTGCGCATGACGGTGCCGCTTGCATTGCCATCGTCGTCGAAGTGTGTGAGCGAGGAAGCGGCGAAGCGATCGAAGATCTGCGTGTCGAGCGTCCCCACGAAATCGCGATCTGCACGCGCGAATTGCAGCGCGCCCGAGGGCGTGGCGAGGGGGCCCGGCGCGTTGCTCTGCGCCTGTACGCAAGTGGCAAAAGAGGCGGCTGCCAGCGCACCGAGGAAGAGTCGTCTCATGTTTATGGTGGATTCCTGAGCGGGGGTCACGTGCCGGCTACCGGCGGCTTGCAATACCGCGCGAGAAAGCGATCGAGTTGACCGGCGAACGCCTTGCTGTCCTGTGGCGTGTAAGGCGCGGGCCCGCCGGTGGCCACGCCGGAGTTACGGAGCTGATCCATTACCTCGCGCATCGTCAGGCGCTCCCGGATATTCTCGGCGGTGAACCAGCTTCCGCGCGGGTCGAGGACATGGCCGCCCTTGTCCAGAACGGCGGCGGCCAGCGGGATGTCCGCCGTAATGACGAGATCGCCTTGCGTCACCAGTTCGACGATGCGATTGTCGGCGGCGTCGATGCCCACCGGCACCTGCAGCGCCTTGATGAAGCGGGAAGGCGGCGTGCGCAAGTACTGGCTCGCAACGAGCGTGATGCACACTTCGACACGCCGCGCGGCCCGAAAGAGGATGTCCTTCACTGCAACCGGGCAGGCATCCGCGTCAACCAGCACTTGCATTGCAATACGTCCGAAAAGGGTGGCAGGCAGTCATCTTACCGCGGGCGAGCGCGGCGATGGTTCGGCCGGCGCGCGCCGCGTGACAGATCGCTACCGGGTTCGCGAAGCAAACGGTTTTGCCGCGCGTCCGTCCCGCCGCAGGGTGGGGTGCGACTGCGAGCGCCTCAATTGAGGCAGATCCGGTGCTTGTGGCGGCAGTGACCCGACCATGGGGCGCACGGGGTGGATGTCCGCGCGAGCAAACGGTTGCAGCAGCGGCTGGTCCCGCGCGGCGCGCTGCGCGCCCGGCAGCAGATCGCAGCCGATGATGCTTCCGTCGAGGCCGTAGCGCAGATGCGCCTCCGCGGTAAACAGCGAGCGCGATGTCTCGGCGCTGTCGTTGAACGCCAGCACCGGCAGCGGATTGATCGACAGCGCGCTGCGATTGGTGTCGCTGTCTTTGGCGCAGATCTCCGTGAGGCGGTAGGGCGCCGGCATCGTGCGCGCCAGCACGTTCAATTCTTCCCATGACATCGTGCCTTCGAGCATTTGCCGGTTGACAGCGTTGATGTAGCCGGGGTCCATCTGGAATACGAAGCGCGTGTCGTTTGTCCCTTCGAGCCTGGCCATTGCCCGCATGGCGTTATCCAGGCCTGGAATCGATTCGCGCGCGCGGACGGACGACTCCATGACCGGCCCGAGCGAACGGTGCGCCTTGCTGCTCTTTTGGCCTTTTTTCAATGCGTCGACGTTCGGAATGTTGATTTCGATTTTTGCGCCCGGCAGCAACATCGCGCGTCCCCGCTCGGCGAGCGCATCCTGCAACAGCATTTGCTCCGCGCGATGCACAAACGCAGCACGCTCGTGCTCGCTACTGGCGCTCCAGGTCGTGCGGGCATCTTCGAGCATTGCTGGAATGAGGTCCTTGAACTTGGGCCCCCCCATGTGCCCGATCGCATGAGACGGGAACACCGTCTTCGCGAGCTCGGCGAGCTGCTGCCACTCTTCCGGCGGCACGGGCGTTGCCGTTTTCCAGTCCAGGGTTCGCTTGAAGCTTTCGACGCCCGACCACTCCACGCTCGCGCCTATCAGCGTGACGTTGAGCGAGCGCAGCACCAGCGTGAATGCGTCGCTCACATGCGGCAAAAGCCCGCCCTGCTCGACGAGCGATGCGAAGGCATTGGCGGTCCAGCCGCTTCCTCCCTGATATTCGTAGCCCGAGATCGGCTCCCATGCGTGCTGCAACTTCAGGAGGAAGTCGCGCGCGGTCCAACTGACGTTGCCGCCCAGAAAGCCGCGTTGCAGCCCGGTTTGCTGGAATGCGTGCGCCGCGTTGCCGGCAGGCGGCCCGAACGCGGGGATCGGATCGCCGTATCCCGCAAGCCCCCCCACGGTCGCGCCGACAGTGATTTGTTTCTCTTGCATATCGAGGCCGATTGCCCCGCTGTTGATGCCGAGTTCCAGTACGCGGCCCGGATCTTCGTTGGCGTCGCACAGCCGGCGGCAGAATTCGTCGATGGCATTGGGCTGGACCAGCATGGCTGCGCCTTTCCCGTGCATCAGACCCGCTGTTCCCTGGATTTGCCCTTGGGCGCGCGTACCCAGCACCCGATTGAGCGGCTTGAAGTCGAGGCCGAATCCGCTGCCGGTGGCCACGCTCTTGACCGATTGACGCACGAAAAATGCAACGAGCGGTCCCTCGTTCAGTTGGTCGGCCGTTCGTTCGACGCCTACCATGGTTGTCCGGTCGATCCCGAGGGTCGTAAAGCCCCATGCACCGGCACGCGTGAATACGGCACCGGACGCCGTGGCGCCCACCGACGCGCCCCTCGATTCGATGCCGAACAACGTCGAGCGGTTGCTGAGTCCCTTCATGGCCTCGGCGAGTTTCACGGCCACTTCATCCGTGTGGCGCACGTCCTCGATCGCCAGGCTCTCCTTCAGCTTGCGAGCCAACGGCGCACGCGGTTTGGCGATTTCTTTGCGGAACGACTGCACGACTTCCCAATGCGCTTCCGCATCCTGCCAGCCGCTGAAGCCGAGCCGCGCAAGGCGCAGGATTTTGTCGCCGGATACCTCGCGTTTCAGTGCCGCGGCAGCGGCCGTGGGGTCCATATCGACTTCCGCGTTGCCAGCCCGTCCCTTGGCATCGTCCGTTGCAACGAGCCGCGTTGCGCGTTCGAACGTAAGCAGATGACGGCCGATGGCCCCGGCGGTGATCGCGGCGTCATGGCGATTGTCGCGCGGCAAGGAAAGGTCCGCGTCCGGCACCGTCAAGCCATGATCGCGAAGCTGCTGCATCAGCGACAGCACACGACGCATGCGACCGAGTTCCGCGCCGGAAAAGATCGGTGCATCGGTACTCGTGCCCTCGGTTGACGCGCGCCGCGCATTCGCCTCGGCGCGCGCGGTTGCCTCGGCGAACCAGGCGATCATCCGCGGCAGCAGGTCGTGCGGGTCCGGCTCCACCGAGCCCGCCGCCCGCCGGCGTTTTTCCGCCTTCGCGGTAAGGCTGAGGTCGGGACCGAGCACGCCTGCGCGCACTCCGATGCGCTGCAGCTCGGCTAGCATGCCCGCCAGCGCATCGTCACGCAGCGATGCGCACGTTTGTTCCTCGGCCTCGATGAGCGCAGGCCGAACGAAGGTGTCCGCTTGTGCCGCCGGCGGCAGCGGAAAATGGCCGCTCGCGAGCAGGCGGTCGAGCGCTTCATGAATGGTGCGCATTGCGCTGTATTCGGCCGCCATATCCTCGCGTCCGTCCCGTTCCTCGCGAATGCGCGCGATTGCCCCCTTTGGCGCGCTCAGCACGCGCTCGGCATGACCGAGCGCCGCCGAGAAACGGCTCTTTCCCCACTCGGTGACCCCGCCGCGAGTCTGGCTGACCGTTGCGAACGCACCCGTGCCGGGAATGCGAATCCGCTTTGGCGCCGCATCGACCAACGCCGTCGATACCGGCACCTCGTCCGGCCCGATCGCCTGTAGCCGGTAGGCGTCCCCGTTGCCGACAGGGGGCAGGAGGCGATACAGCTTGCGCTCGCCGCCGGGTTTGTCGACCGCCAGTTGCAGCGTGCCCAGATTCGAGATCGACAGATGCAGCGGATCGTCCCACGACACATTGATTCTGCAGTTGACCCACGAGGCCGATTGCCTGTCGAATCGGAACAGCGTGGGCATCCTCGGTGCATCGCCATGCCGCAAGGGGCCACGAGCGAGGGCGAACAGCTGATCGCCGTCGCCGGCAACCGCGATCTGCTGGATCCGTGCACGGCCGGGCAATGCGGGCAATGGTTGGGGCTGCGAGCCGGGTGCGGTACGAACGACGCTACGGTTGCCCGAGAGGTGATAGGCGACGTCTTTGCCGTCGACGGCGAAATCGAGCATCGGTGTGTCCGTCTGTGCAATCGCGGTAATGCGATTCACATGTCGTTGCGCGGGCAATGCGACCAGGCTGCCGCCCGCGCGCGCCGGCAGGCGGGCCAACGCCCCCCCCAGATCCAGCTTGAGTATTCGAGCGCGGCCGTCGCGGTCCTGTTGACGTGCGTAGATGGACTTCGCATCGCTCAACCCGGCCGGCCCGAGCTTCAGATCGACGAGATCGGGCACGCGCCGGCCGTCCGCCATCAACAGCGGTTGCCAACCGAGCTCGCCTTCCCGGGTATGAACATGCCCGTCTTCGGAAATCCCCAGCGAGATGCCGTTGCCGTAGTCGACCACGTTCGACATGGGCTCCTCCTCCAGGCCCCGGTCGTTGATCAGCAACAGCGGCTGTTCCACATGGAATTGGGGCTTCCAGGCTTCACCGTCCCATACGGCCGTCACGCGTTGTCCGTTGCTGCTCGAAAACACCGCATGGAGCGCTGCCGTCTGCCCTTCGCGATCGGGAGCCATGGTCAACGCATCGGTGCGCCAGCCTTCGCGGGCGGCCGGCTGATGCATCGGATTCGGAAGCCGGCGCGCAACGATCTGCCCGGAACGATTGTTTGAACCACGTAGATCGGCTTGATAAAGGTGCCCCGCACCGTCGCGCAGGAACGCCGTGTTGCCGTCCGGCGCCAGTTGAAAATCGATGGCACGAGCCCGCTCGGCGGGCTTGGCGGGGTTACCCAGCTCGATCGGTTCGAATGCGGCGCGGCCGTCGGAAAGCTGCAGCGCGATGGTGCAGGGGGCTGCGCCAGGCTGGTCGGGCCTGCATAGTCTTCCGCCTGAATCGAGCGCCCATCGCGCGCCATTCGGCCCGACGCATACGGCCGAATATGGGCCGCCGTCGTGCAGACGATGCGCTTCGATACCATGGGCACCGAGCTTCAGCAGCATCGACCCCGCTCGAGCCCATGCGTGCCCGTCGAGCTGCCGTCCGATCAACTCGATCGGACCGTGTTCGTCCGCGGCTGTCCGTACAGGTTCCCATTCGTTGCGCGTCGCGTCCCATCGATACAGCTTGCCGTGATGGGCGCGCCACAATCCGCCGTCGGCGGACCCGCTCACGCCCGCAAGGAGGCCGATGGGCGGCGGGGTCGACAGATCGCCGGCTGCATGGTGCGGTGCAAGCCCCACGATGGGAATTGCCGTGCCCACTGTTCCCAACCAGTGTGGTGGGCCGTCCTTGTGAAAGATCGTATAGCCGTGAGTGGCGTCGTTCCATGCGAGGCCGGTCACCGGACGTTGCTTGTTGTTGAGTTCTCGCTCCAGGCGGCGTGCCTGTTCGCGCGAAAAAGAGGGGTGCAGCGGCCGTACGCGCAGTTTCCCGCCCTCGAGCTTCAGGTCGAACGACGGCCTGGCGCGCGAATGTTCGTGCAAGCGCTGCGCGCGGGCGTCGGCAGGCGCCGATACGCGGTGTTTGCCCGCGCGCGGATGGCGGATCGAGTCGAAGAGCCGCTGCAGGCTGCCGCGCGGCGCAGCTTTTGCATTGCCCGCCTGCCGTACACCGTCTTGCTCGCGAGCGCGCAGTTGCTCGACGATGATTGCCGTGCGCGGCTTTGCAGGGCGAAGCATGCTGTGCTCGGTAGCCGCAGGCTTTTTCGATTCTTTCGATGCGCGTACGGTGAAACAACTGCTGATTATATTGCTCAGTTTCATAACGGTCTCGATAAAAAATTTCAACAGAGAAACGAAAAGGCGGCACCCGATTTAAAGCCGAGCGGGGCGCGCTACAAGCGCAACTTCGATCGGAAAAAGCTAAGGGCATGCGCTCGCGGCACCCACGGCCACCGGTGTTCGGTGGCTTGGGGCCGGGGGCGGGCGACGGTCGGTCCACGAGTGTGAAAACAGCTATTGCAAGCGGATTCGCGTGAACGTTTTATTCAGTATTGGAGCGAAATATAAATTTCGGTGTCTGGATTTTTATGGATTCGGAATAAAAACGGATCGATCGGTTTTTGGGATTTTATTGAGGATTTATTCGGGGTTTGTTTGGGGTTTATTCGAGGCTTATTCTGCGGTCCAGGGTTAATCAATACGGCGTGCTTGAAACCGCCTCGGTTCGCTTGTTTGCCCCATGCGCGCGAGTGGATCCCGCCCATACGGGGCCCATTCAACGCGCGATAGCCGCGCGCACCTGTGCCGCGGTGCCGAGCTTCAGCACGCGCGTGGCCAGCTCGCGGCACTCACCGAAATCCAGAGCCGCCAACCTCGCCTTGACGGCAGCGATGGCGGGGATGCTCACGGACAGTTCGTTGACGCCGAGGCCGACGAGCACCGGTGTCGCGGCCAGATCGGAAGCCATCGCGCCGCATACGCCCACCCACTTGCCGTGCGCATGCGCGCCGGACACCGTCAGGTCGATCATGTTCAACACGGCGGGATGCAGCATGTCGATGCGCGATGCCAGTTTTGCGTTGCCGCGGTCGATCGCGAGCGTATATTGCGCAAGATCGTTGGTGCCGATCGAAAAGAAGTCCACTTCGCGCGCAAGCGCCTCCATGATCGCGACGGCGGAAGGCACTTCCACCATGACGCCGATCTTTACCGGGTGGGCATACCGTTGCTGCTCCTCCCTCAAAATCCGCTTGGCCGCCACGACTTCGTCGAGATCCGAGACCATCGGGAACATCACATGAAGGTTTCCGCCCGGCGCCGCGCGCAGCATGGCCCGCAATTGGCTTCGAAAGAGATCGGGGTAGGCGAGGCTCACGCGAATACCGCGCAGGCCCAGGAACGGATTGCTCTCCTTTGGCAGGGGCAGATAGCGAAGCGGCTTGTCTCCGCCCACATCGAGCGTGCGGACGATGCACTTGCGCTGTGGCCCGAGTGCGTCCATCACGGCACCATACGCGGCACACTGTTCGTCTTCATCGGGAGCTTCCATCCGGTCTTCGAACAAGAACTCGGAGCGCAGCAGCCCGACCCCCTCGGCGCCCGCCGCCACGGCTGCTTGCGCATCGGCAGCATCGCGGACATTGGCGACGACTTCGACACGATGTCCGTCGCGCGTGGCGCCGGCCCGATGGGCCGCTTGTGCATGGACCCGGGCGGTTGCGGCCGCATCGGCCATCCGTTGCTCGACGTCGGCCAGCATCGCTGCATCAGGCTCGATCTGCAGCGTGCCGGCAGTCCCGTCGAGCACGGCGCGCGTGCCGTTGCTGAGCGACAGGACCGATACATCGATGCCGCATATTGCAGGAATGCCCATCGATCGAGCGAGAATCGCCACGTGGCTCGTTGGGCCGCCCGATATGGTACAGAGGCCAACGACGCGCGTCCGGTCGAGCGACACGGTATCCGACGGCGTCAGATCCGCGGCTACGACGATCGACCGCTCCGGCATCGACGAGGCGACACGGCGCACGCTGTTCAGCAAGGACATCACACGCATGCCGACGTCGCGCACGTCGAGCGCGCGCTCGCGCACGGTCGGATGCGGGTTGGCAGCCAACCATCCTGCCACCGATTCGTAGGCACGATGCCAGGCGGCGGGCGCACTCGCGCCACCGCGCAGTGCGGTGATCGCACCGCCGAGCAGCGCAGGATCGTCGAGCAGCGCGAGATGCGCATGCATGATCTCGCTCTCGGCGGTGTCGGCGTCGCAGCCTGTCGCGCCGAGTGCCTCGATTTGCTCGGCCGCAAGCCGCAGCGCAGTCAGAAGACGCGCGTTTTCTTCGTTGAACGAGCCTCCCGTTTCGCTGAACGCGAGGTCCGGCGCACGCCATTGCACGATCTGGCCAACCACGAGCCCGGTAGATGCGGGTACACCCGTGAGCCGTCCGTCGGCCGGCGGCAGCGCGCGGGCGACGGTTGGCTCCGCCGCTACGGCGGCACTCGCCGGTGGTGGCACGCTCTCGTCCACCGCCAGGACGGCGCCGTCTCCGACTCGCTCGCCGCAGCCGTCGCGCAGCAATCGCTCCAAGGTAGCGATCGCGCGCGCGGCGTCGGCACCGCGCGCCCGCACGCGCACGACGTCGCCGTACCGCGTCGCGAGTGCGAGCACGTCGATTGCCGATTTTGCGTCGGCGTCGGCCATGCCGCACGACAGCACGATGTGCGCGTCGTGGCGTCGGGCTTCCCTGGCCAGCACCGCGGCGGGCCGCGCATGCAGGCCCGACGGGTTGCGCAGCGTCACGAACTGCGAGTCGATCCATTCGCCGTCCTGAGGCGCCTCCGTGTAGGCTGGCGCATCCGCGGCGAGATGCAGCGTCATCAGGACGCTCCTGCCTGCTTCGACGGCCCCGGACATCTTTTCGATCGATATCGCCTCGTCGTCGAGCACGATGACTTCCGTCAGCGTGCTCGTCGCGCGGGCTGCCACGTAGGCGCAGTCGAAGCGCACCAGCGGCTGGCCGGCACGCAGATCGTCGCCTTGTTCGACGAGGACATCGAAGCCGTCGCCGTTGAGCATGACCGTATCGATGCCTACGTGCACCATGAGCTTCACGCCCGATGAATGCTCGATAACCACGGCGTGCCGCGACGCATGCAATTCGATCACGCGTCCGTCGATGGGCGCGAGCACGAGATCCGACCGTGGGTCGATCGCGAGCCCGTCGCCGACGATCTTCTCTGCGAATGCCGGATCGGGAACGTCCTCGATGGGCACGATGGAGCCGGACAGCGGGGCCAATACGCTTACTCGCGTTTGCTGAGTCGACATATGCCACTCCTGGAAATGGAAACGATGAGAGTCAGGTCGATGGGGTCACCACCAGCTTTCGACCTGAACGCCGAACATGTTGGTGGCGTGCCTGTCCGCGGACCACGAACCCCAGGCCGGGCCCTGCGCGTCGAGCGCGGCCTGATTCCAGGCAACGTGCGTCGCGTAGACACGAAGTTCCGGCCGGGTCATCAGATCGGGGCCGGTGCTGAAGGCGAGGGCTGCCGTATATTTGTCGAGCTTTTGGAGCGGGCCGCCATTGACGCGCAGCGTGGTCCAGCCGCATTCGGACAGCAGCTTCACGTGGCGGGCGAGCGCATAGGAAATCCGCCCGCCAAAGGAAGTGCCGGTGGTGCTGCCGGAATCGTGCTCGTCCTGTCCGCGTTGATATTCGGCGATCAGTTGCCCGCCAAAGCGGCCATGCTGCCAGCCGAGCGAATCGATGACACGCACGCTGTGCGTGCCGCTGCGGTTCTCCAACGCGCCGAATCCCGTTTCGAGCGATGCATAGCCCGTGCTGCCCTGCAGCCAGACGCTGTTCGTCACGCCGCGCAGCGGGAAGTCCGCCTGGTCATACTTGATCGTTAGCGCCGTTCCACCGCTGCCGCCGGGAAAATGCCCATGCATGACCTCGCCGATCACGCGCAGCTTTCCCCCCCGCGCGACGGGCAGGTCGTAGACGTCCACATTCATACGCGTGGCGTCCTCTCGATTTTCGGTGGGGCTGAATCGCTGCTGGCTGCGAAAGACGCTGATGCCCAGCCTGGCTCCGGCTGGAAGCGGAATGTCGTGGGCGCCGATTCCCGGGTCGATCGTCGGGCCGCCCACGCTGTAAAAGAAATGATCGACGATGTGAACGTCCTCGCGTTCGATATAGCGTTTCCCCGCCCAGAATTCCGTCGACGGCGAAAAGCGGTAACCGCTCGTCGCCACGTAGGCTTCTTTGGCGACATAGGCGCCATTGCCGCGCAGGCCTCGAAAGTTCGCCCCGTCGTTCCAATACGTTGCCGTGTAGGCCGCTGACCACCGGACGCCGCCATCGAAGCGAAACGTCTTCTTGAGACCGAGTTCCACATACGTATCGCCTTCGTTGCCGAGGCGGAACTCCTCGGCACCGTAGCCGAGCGCATATTTGTTGACGCCTCCGCGATCCGTTTCATGCTCGGATACGACACCCGCGCGAACGTAACCGCCGAATTCGAAACCGTCGCCGAGCTCCATTGCGATTGCTTTTTCGCACGGGCAAGCGAATACCATCGTGAGCAGCATTACGCGCCACGAGGTCATGTTTCTCTCCGCTTACTTTTCGTTGTTGGAGTTCGCTGATCGGGTCTGACGTGCACGTGCCGAATCGGCCACATATCGATTGCGTGAAGCCGGAGCGGACGTTTCGCGGTGAGGTACGGCGCCGCAGTTTCGCCGGACGGATAGCAGCGCGTGGTGAAGACTTCTTCGCCGTCGTTCACGAAGATCTCGACGGAGCTGCGATCGACGAACGCCTGAATGCGTGTCACGCCCGCTTCGAATGCGCATTCGCTGCGCTCGTCGAACTGTCCCGCCACGGGGCAGTGCCGGACAAGCGCGAGCATGCGCCGGCTTCCGTCATAGGCGAGGCGAAGCACTTGCTCGTCGCTCTCGAGGATATGCAGCGTCCAGCCATCGTCAGAGCCCGCGTCGAACGACAGGTCCAACTCCCAGGCGTCGCCGGGTGCGTGCGGCAACGCGGCTTTTCCTCCGGCATCGACGCGGATGGACGGCATTCGTACCGCGTCGCCGCGCAGGGCGGTCAATTCTCTGAGCGGCCGCTGGCGCAGGTGCCCCTGTTCGAGCGCCAGTTCTCGCGGCATCGTCAGGCAATGTGTCCAGCCGAACGGGGCCGTCGGCGTTTCGGGCCTCAGCGGCAGTCCCATCCAGCCGATCATGAGCCTGCGTCCGTCGGGGCTCCTTAGCGTTTGCGGCGCGTAGAAGTCGAATCCGCGATCGAGCGGGCGGAAGCCGCCATGCGCAAATTCGGCGCGGTCGAGTTCGAGGTTGCCGAGCGTATAGCTCGCGATATCGGCCCGGCTCATGACGCCGTTGCGCGTGTCCACGGTCTGTCGGCAACAGATCAGCACGGTTGTGCCGTCAAGCTCGAACAGGTCCGGGCATTCGACCATGTAGCAGGACGCTTCTGGTCTCAGCAACTCGCCGATCATTCGCCAATCCCGCAGATCCTCGCTCCTCGCGAGCACGACAGTGCCTTTCGAATCCGCTGCGCGCTGCGCGCCGATGACCGCATGCCACGCGCCGCGCTGTCGCCACACTTTCGGGTCGCGGAAGTGCCCGCTGTAGCCGGGCGGTGCGCCGGCGATCACGGGCCCGAGCTTTTCGAACTGGATGCCGTCGGATGAAAGCGCGAGGCACTGAAAGCTCGAGCGATCGCCTGCCGCATCGCGCACGTTTCCGGTATACAGCAGCGCCATTGCGTAGCCGAGATCGACGGCCGAGCCTGAATAGCAGCCATGGGAGTCATAGGCGGCGTCCGGCGCAAGCGCAGTCGGAAGCGCTTCCCAGTGGACGAAGTCCGTGGTCCGCACATGTCCCCAGTGCTTGTTCAGGTGCTCGCAGCCGTCGGGGTTCCATTGATAGAAGACGTGATAAGCGCCTCCCCAATGAATCAATCCGTTCGGATCGTTGATGAGCCCCCGCGGGGGGCACAGATGAAACGACTGCCGCCAGCGATCTTCGACGAATGCGAATACGGGGGGGTTATGCACCGGACATCTCCCCGTATGGCATCTTCGCTCCCACGCTGCGCAACAACGTGCCCACGAACGCGATGGAGAACGCGAGTACGCCGCCGATCAGATATTCGAAGAAGCTGTCGGGGCGAACGATGGCCAATCCGGGCAGCCCCGTCAGGCCGATGCCCGTCATTCCGACATGCGTCGCGACCACCCAGCCGCCGCCGACGGCACCGCCCAGTGCGCCGAATACGAATGGCCAGAAAAAGCGCAGGTTGACCCCGAATATGGCGGCTTCGGTAATGCCCATCAGGCAGGACAATGCCGCCGGAACGGACACCTGCCGGATCTTGGGATCGCGTGTGGTGAAGAACACGGCGAGTGCGGCGCCGCCTTGCGCGAAGTTCGCCATGGCCCAGATGGGCAGCAGAAAATTCACACCGATTTCAGGGTTCGCGAGCAAGGCGGCCTCGATCGCGTGGAAGCTGTGGTGTATGCCGGTAATGACGATCGTCGAATAGAGGCCGCCGAACACGATACCGGCCACCGCGCCGCCGTGTCGATAAATTGCCTGGAGGGCAAATGACAGACCGTCGCCCAGCGTTCGTCCAATTGGCGCGACCACGGTAAGCGCGATTGCTCCGGAGATGAGCAGCGTGAGAAACGGCGTGAAAATCAGGTCGACACTGTTCGGCACGAGGCGTTTCACGCCACGTTCGATCCACCCCATCATCCAGACCGCGAGGAGTACCGGCAAGACGGTGCCTTGATAACCGACTTTCGCAATCTCGATGCCGAATACGTTCCAGTACTCATGAACGCCGTTGCCGAGGGTCCACGCGTTCTGAAGATCCGGGTGAATCATGATTCCCGCCAGCGCTGCCGCCAGGAACGGCGAAACACCGAAGTCGCGTGCGCACGAGAATGCGATCAGAATCGGCAAAAAGACGAAGGCGGTGCTCGCGAAAACGCCGAGGATTTGAAATGGAGCACTGTCGGCGGCCGCCCATCCGCTGCTCTTGAGCATGCCGAGCAGTCCCATCAGCAAGCCCGACGCCACGATCACCGGGATGATCGGTACGAAAATGTTCGATAGCGTGCGCGCAAGGCGCTGCGCGGCGTTCTGCCTCGAATTCGCCTCCTGTTTCAGTGCCTCGAGCGACGCGGCCGCCCGCTCGCCGAGCAACTGATGCAGCGCGTCGTGCACCTTGCCCACCATCGATTGACCGACGATGATCTGCACCTGTCCCGCGCCGCTGAACGAGCCCTTCACAATTTCGAGCGCACCGATAGCCTTGTGGTCGACTTTGCCGCCGTCGCGAACGACGAGCCTCAGCCGCGTTGCGCAATGCGAGAGCCTCAATACGTTTTCCGAGCCGCCAATCAGTGGCAGCAGGGCTTTTGCCGTTTCGCTTTCGGTCATGCTCTGTCTCCATGTATGTGAATGTGGTATCGATACCATATGGTATCGATACCACATCAAAGCTATGAATCCCCTTGGAGATCGCCCGGCGCGCGCTCGGGTAGCGTGCGTCAGGTGCTGCGTCGCAGCGCGAGCCTGTAGGGCATCACGGCCCGTACGGGCTCGCCGTCTCCGTTTTCCAGCATGTTCAGCATGAGGCGTGCGGCCTGCGCGCCGGTGCCGGCGTAGTCGTAATGCACGGTCGACAGCGAGGGGCGTACCATGCGCGCCATGTCGCTGTCGCCCATGCCCGCCACGGCCATATCGCCGGGCACCCGAATGCCGTGATCGTGCAGGCACGCCAGCACACCCACTGCCAAGCGGTCAGTCACGGCCAAAATCGCGGTGCAGCGCATGGCGGCCGGCGCTCGCAGCAAGCGCTCCGCCGCCTCTTCGCCCGCTTCCGCCTGAAAACTCGCGCGAACGATCGACTCGGGAGCGACCGCCAGCCCATGGGCATGGAATGCCTCGAGATAGCCCGCTGTCCGTTCTCCGCCGATCTGTATATCGTCTTCGCTCACCGTGACGAGGCCGATGCGCGTATGCCCGCACGCGAACAGGTGCTCGGTGATCTGGCGCGCCGCCGAGCGCTCGTTTTGAATGACGCTGGTAATGCCCAGGTGGCTCGCGTCCTGCCCTACCATCACCATCGGCAAGCCGGCTTCGCGGATCGCAGTGACGAGATCGCCGTTCACCGTCGTTGCGAGGTGCAGTACACCCGCCACCCGCTGTCGTCGGAACAGGTCGTAGGCCGCCTGTTCCTCCTCCACCGAGTTGTCGGTGTTGACCAGCAGCATCCGATATCGCAGCGGGCTCAAAATCGAGGAAATGCCGGCCACCACTTCGCTCGTGGTATACGAATTGATCTTCGGGATGATGACGCCGACCAGGCCGGAGCGATGCGATTTCAATTGCTTGGCCAGCTCGGACGGCGTGTAATGCGTCTGGGACATCACCGCCTCGATGCGTTCTCGCACCGAGGCCTTTACATAGCCGGAGTTGTTCAGCACACGCGATACCGTGGACGTGGATACGCCCGCGAGTGTCGCAATGTCTCGAATCGTCAGTCTCTTTTGAGGCACCGTTACCATATATTGACGATAGGGGATTTCGGTTGCCGTGTAAATAGACCGACGCGTCTTCGATCGGGGGCTCGGTGCATCGCTAGCCGAGTGCCGCCGGCTCCGTGATCGTTCGCCGGTTGGGAGCGATGATTCCACCGGCGCCAGACTGCTGAATCAGCTGCGGCGAATATCCGCTTCGAAAACCGAAATCTGTGAGCGGCGAGCTGATTTTGCATCCGGATACTACTCGAAACGCGTAAATCGAATCGAGGCATTTGCGGCATGCCTGCCCATTGCGGCAATTTTCCGCAATGGGCAAACCGCAGTGCGCGGCTGGGCCCCGTTGCTGACGAGGTATGTCGTGGAACCGGGGCGATCCGCCTTTATCTCGAGCATGCATTCACGTCAAAACTTGTGGGTCATGCCGACGATGACGCCTCGCGCGTATGCTCCCGGCGCCACCGCGATACCGGAATACTGGGTCCCGTTGAGCGTATAGTCCGCCTGATTTCGATTCTGGATGAGCGCGGCGGCCGCGTACAGGATCGTCGTTTTCGAAACGAAGTACGCGTACATCAGGCCGATTTGCTGCGCGTTGTTTCCTTGACCCGTACGGTCGTGGGCGTAGCCGTACATCACCGAAACCATGTTGAAGGGGTTGAGCAGGTATGAGCCCGATACCTCGTAGACGTCCAGTTTGTCGCTATTGTCCGTCTGCCGTTCCGATTGATACGCGGCATAGAGCTGCGCGTTCCCGATCTTGTATGAACCGGCCGCTCTGATCGCTCTCTGTGTCGATGTGCCGTCGGCACTGCCCGATTGCTCATAGCCGGCAACCATGCGAAAGGGCCCATTCGTATAGCGGAGCGCGGCGTTGTACACGCGCACGCCATTCGAGGGTTGGGTCGACTGATCGCGCATGGCGACCATGAATTGGCCGGCCAGTCCGTACACGGTGGGCATGACATACACGATCGCATTGTTGGCGCGGACCGAGACGTCATTGAAGTTGTTCAACGGCGAGGCGAAGCTCTTTACCCCCGTGGGGTCCATGTCGTCGTTGAGAAAGAGGTACTGAGGCTTCTTTTGACGGCCGAAGCGTATCTCGCCGAACTTCCCGGACAGGCCGATCCACGCGAGGCGATTGAACGCGGCGGCGGGGTCGGACGCGGCGCCCGTTACGCCGGAAAAACCCTGTTCCAACTGG
Source organism: Trinickia caryophylli (assembly GCF_034424545.1). Classification (NCBI taxonomy): domain Bacteria; kingdom Pseudomonadati; phylum Pseudomonadota; class Betaproteobacteria; order Burkholderiales; family Burkholderiaceae; genus Trinickia; species Trinickia caryophylli. Next base: position 2,114,676 of record NZ_CP139971.1, read on the forward strand.
AAGTTGACGTGGAGCCCGCCGCCGATGTCCTCGCGGCCCTTCAGTCCGTAGACCGTGGCGAACAACCCGCTCGACGCCGCGCGTACTACCGGGCCCGCACCGCCGTTCTGGTATTCGATACCGTTGTCTATGACGCCGTACAGGGTGATCAGCGACTGTGCATGCGCGAGGTCGAACGCGCATGCGGATGCAATGGCAAAGATAATTGCGAACCGCTTTTTCATCTCGTCTCCGGTTTTCCTTCTAATTGTTCGAGACGCGGCGACTTCGTCCGGAAGCGTGCCGAGCGCGCAATCGGCAAGCCGCAGCCACCGATCAGCGCAGCGATCGGCATCGTCAAGCCGGTGTGAAAGCGGTCCGGGGCATTGCCTCGTTCGTGCTGAATGACGAAGCCGAAGTCGCCCGATCTCGATGACAACGGAATCGTTGTCGTGAGTCAGCGTATTGGATGTCCAACCCTCGGTCCCTGCACAAAAGCGAGTTTCGCCGGGACTTTTCGATTGGCGCGGGTTTTCCATGAGGCGCAGGGGCGCCGCGTATGGGCTCGGCTTGCGCGTGCACCGAGGCCTGGCTGGCTTTCAATGCGTTGACGACAGATGCCGCTTCGGCCGCTGGCACGTGGCCAGCATTTCACGGTGCAACCGGCCGCGCCTGCCATCGGACAAAAGTGCCATTGAAACTGACTTTTGTGCAGGGACGTCCGAGCCTTCCTCAAATATTCTTGCCTCATCGAAACGATATGCGGGCGCCGATGCAGTTCATCCGTCCCGCAGGCACGGAACCATCGAAAGGAGAGGATGTTGACCCGTAAAGTCCCGCTCAAGATTGCAATCGCGGAGCATCCGCACACGTCGGCCATCCGCAACGGATCCATTCCCATCGACGGCGTGGAGGCCGAGTTCGTCACGGTGCAACCGCAAATCGGTGCATTTCGCCGTATGGTGCGCGACGTCGAATTCGACGTTTGCGAATTGGCGCCGACGACTTATATCATTGCGCGGGCCTATGGCGCGCCGTTTGTCGCGTTGCCGATTTTCGTCGTGCGCCGCTTCCATCACGCGGGACTGCTCGTGCGCCCCGACGCGGGTATCGAGACCCCGAAGGACCTCGAGGGCAAAAAGGTAGGCGTGCGCGCCTATTCGGTGACGACGGGCGTATGGACGCGCCAGGTTCTCATCGACGAGTTCGGCCTCGATTCGTCGAAGGTCACGTGGGTCGTCGACGACGAAGAACACGTGACGCAGCTCCAGTTGCCGCCGAACGTCGTTCATGCGTCCGCCGGGCGCTCGCTCGCCGACATGATGGCCGCCGGCGAATTGTCGGCGGGCTTTGACGCCGCCGCCGGTATAGGCCGCACCGGCGCGCCCACGGGCGGCTGGAAGGAAGTGGAGGCCGACTACCCGGATCTTTTTCCGAACGCGGCGGAGCTCGAACGCGATTACTACGCACGGACCGGCGTATATCCGATGCACGGCACCATCGTCGTGAAAGACTCGGTACTTGCCGAACATCCGTGGATCGCTCGATCGATCTTCGACGCCTTCGCGCAGGCCAAAAGGGAATGGCTGGGGCGCCTCGACGCGGGCCAGGCCACGGCCGCGAGCGACAGGAAATACCTCGAACTGCGCAAGGTCGTCGGACACGATCCCTTGCCGTACGGGCTCGCGGAAAACCTGAAGACGATCGAAGCGCTTGAGGCCACGGCATTCAAGCAGGCGCTCACGCCGCGCCGCATGTCCATCGGCGAACTGTTCGTCGACCCCCTGGCTCGCTGAATTGCACGGAGACAACATGATCATCGATTGCCACGGCCATTTCACGACCGTGCCTGCTTCATTTCGTCAGTGGCGTGCGAAACAGATCGAATTTGCGAACGACCCAGCCGGCGCGCCGTCGCGCGCCGAGGCGCACGTGAGCGACGACCAGATTCGCGAAGCGATCGAAACCGGCCAATTGAAGCTGCAACGCGAACGCGGCAGCGACCTGACGCTCTTTTCGCCGATTGCCGGCTTGATGAGCCATCATTTGGGCAACGAGCGCACGAGCCTCGAGTGGGCCGAACTATCGAACGACCTCGTCTACCGCGTAACGACGCTTTACCCGGAGAACTTCGCGCCCGTTTGCCAGTTGCCGCAGTCGCCGGGCGTGGATGCCGAGGGCTGCATTCCCGAGCTGCGGCGCTGCGTCGAGCAGCTCGGCTTTGTCGGATGCAATCTGAATCCCGATCCGACGGGCGGCTACTGGACCGGAAAGCCGATGACCGACCGCGAGTGGTACCCGCTTTACGAAGCGCTCGTCGATCTCGACGTTCCCGCCATGATTCATGTCGCGGCGTCGTGCAATCCCTGCTTCCACGGCACGGGTGCGCATTATCTGAATGCCGATACATCGGTATTCATGCAGCTGCTGCAATCGGATCTCTTCAAGGATTTTCCGACGTTGCGCTTCGTGATTCCCCATGGCGGCGGCGCCGTGCCTTATCACTGGGGCCGTTATCGCGGCATGTCGCTCGAAATGCGCGAGCGGCCGCTGGAGGGGCTGCTCGACAACGTTTTTTTCGATTCCTGCGTCTATCACCAGCCCGGTGTGGAATTGCTGACGAAGGTCGTACCCGTCGACAACGTTCTGTTCGGGTCGGAGATGATCGGCGCCGTGCGCGGTAAGGATCCCTCGACGGGCCAGTACTTCGACGACACGAAGCGCTACATCGATGCCTGTCCGGCATTGACGAGCGACGACCGCTTCAAGATTTTCGAAGGCAACGCACGACGCGTCTATCCGCGCCTCGATGCGCGCCTGAAAGCGCAAGGCAAATAGAACCGGCGCAAGCGCCGGGCAATGCAAGCAGCTTCGAGACATTCATGAATTCTTCAATTGTCGATATTCACCCGCACATCATCTCCGACGACGAAACGCGCTATCCGCCGGCGCCATTGTTCGGCAAGCGTTCGGATTGGTCGAAGGAGCGCCCGACCACGGTCGAGACCCTGATCGCGGCGATGGACGCAGCCGGCGTTGAGAAGGCGGCCGTGGTGCATTCCTCCACGACCTACGGTTTCGACAACCGTTACGTGGTCGAAGGCTGCGCCCGATATCCGGGCCGGCTCGTTGCCGTCGGCTCGGTGGACGTGCTGCAGCCCGATGCGCCGCTGCGCATCCGCGAATGGGTCGGGCTTGGCCTTGCGGGCTTGCGGCTCTTCACGGGCGGCAGCACGAAGGCGTTCGACCCGAGCGAGCTCGACGATCCGCGCTCGTTCCCGGCGTGGGAGCTGTGCGCCGAACTGGGCCTGCCGATGTGCATCCAGACGGGGCCGATCGGCCTGCCGCAAGTCACCGCGCTCGCAAGACGTTTTCCCGAGGTGGCGATCGTCCTCGATCATCTCGGTCGTCCCGACATCGCCGATGGGCCGCCCTACGCGCGGGCACAGAGCCTGTTCGATCTCGCGCCGCTCGAGAACATCTATCTGAAGCTCACGCCGCGCATCTTCGGCGACGCGAAAAAGGATAAAGCCAGTGCGCAGACGTTTTTTCCGCGCGTGGTCGAGGCCTTCGGCGCGAGCCGATTGGCCTGGGGGTCGAATTATCCGACTTCGCCGGGCACGCTCTCGGAGATTCTCGATGCGGCGCGTGTCGGGCTTGCGTCGTTGAGCGAGGAAGACCTCACGTGGATCTTCGGCAAGACCGCGGGACGACTCTATCCGGCTCTCGCCTGAGTGCTTCCCCACGCGAGCCGGTCGCCAACGATGCCGAAGTGCATCGACGCGGCCGGCAGACACAACCCGACGACACCACAGAGAAAGACACAGATGGAGACAGGCAAACCTGGACGATCGGGGAACGCGGGCCGTTGGGCCGTACTCGCGCTCCTTGCATTCGGCGTTTTGATTTCATTCATCGACCGGACCAGTATTTCCTCGACGCTGGCCGACGCGGCATTCATTCGCCATTTCGCGCTCACGAACGTCGATCGCGGCTGGATCAACGCCGCGTTCTTCTGGTCGTACGGGGCCTTCCAGATTCCGATGGGCTGGGTGGCCGACCGCTACGGGGTGAAATGGCCGTACGCGATCAGCTTCGCATTGTGGTGTCTCGCCACGGCGCTGATGGGTGCGGTGACGGCGCTTGCGGGCCTCGTGGTCATGCGCCTCGTCATCGGTATGGCGGAAGCCATCGTGATTCCGGCGAGCTACCGCTGGATTCGCAATCACTTCGACGAAACACAGAACGGCTTCGCGGTCGGGATTCTGGCCATGGGCAACAAGTTCGGCCCCGCGCTCGGCGCGCCGGTTGGCGCATGGTTCATCGTCCACCATTCCTGGCAGGCGATGTTCATCGTCACCGGTCTCGCGGGCCTCGTCTGGCTGGTGCCCTGGCTGCTGCTCGTGCGCAACGATTTTCCGTCGAAGACGATGCTCGCGCAGGCCCATCGAAGCGCGCGCTCGGTCACGCTGGCGAGCATTCTGTCGAGCCCGGTCGTATGGGGCGGCATGATCACGAACTTCTGCTACGGCTACTTCACGTTTTATTGCATGACGTGGATGCCTGCCTACCTCGTCGAACAGCGTCACCTCTCGCTGTCGCGTTCCGGCCTTTTCACCTTCTTCAGCTTTGCGGGCATCGCAATCGTCGCCGCAGTTGCCGGCTGGGCCGCGGACCGGATCATCGCCCGCGGGCACAACCCGATTCTCGTACGCAAGGTCTTCGTTATCGCGGGCTTCGTCGGCGGCAGTACGGTCGTATTCGGCGCCTATGCCGGTTCGCTCGAGATGGCGCTCTTCTGGAACGTGTTGTCGCTCTCGCTGCTCGGCTTCGTCACCGCGAACAATCTCGCGCTGTCACGCCTCACATTGATTCCCAGGCAGTGCATCGGCCTCGTCACGGGCGTGCAGCAGGTTGCCACCAGCCTCGCGGGCGGCGTGGCGGCAAGCCTTTCCGGATGGCTCCTCCACGTGAGCGGAAGCTATGGGCTGCCGATGAGAGTGATCCTCGTATTCCTGCTGATCGGCGCGGCGGCGACGGCGATCCTCTACCGGCCCGAATGGGCCCCCCGGGAAACGCAAGCGGAGCCTGAGCTGAAGCGCGCCTGGAAATAGCTGTCGCAATACCGATGCGGCCCGTATGGCCGGCACGGTCGAACATGTCAATTCACTGAGAACCTGTAAATGGCGAAGATTGTATTCGGGATGGCAGTGCCGCACAGCGGCATGCTGGGTCAGGCACCGGAGGACTGGTTGAAAAACGGAGAGCGCGACCGCGGCAATCCGGAACTCTGGTACCGCAATCGGACCTGGACTTATCCCGAACTCGAGGCGCATCGCGAAGCGGCGTTCGAAAAGTTTCTGACGTTGGAGGAGCGTACGGCCCGTGCCGCGCGCTGCCGCGCCGCGCTCGACGCGATGGCGGCGGCCTACCGCGAGGCAAGGATCGATGTGGCGATCGTCCTGGGCAAGGACCAGAAGGAGATCTTCACGCATATGTCGCCCTCCATCGCCATCTACAGCGGCGAGGAAGTGCACAACGGGCCGCCGCAGCGCCCCGTCTACGCACCGGACCGTCACGTTACGCACCGCTGCCATCCGCGACTCGCCACCTACCTCATCGAGCACTTTCAGCGTGAAGGATTCGATCTGACCGATCTCTTCGCATGGCCGGACAACGTATGGATGAAGCCGCTTCCCGCGTATCCGGTGGTGCCTCACGCCTACAGCTTCGTCTATCACCAGATCATGAACGACGATCCGCCCCCGCACGTTCCGATCATCATGAACTGCTTCTACCCGCCCACGCAGCCGTCGATGTCGCGCTGCATCGAGTTTGGCGCGACGCTGCGCGATGCGATCGAGGCGTGGCCGGAAGACGTGCGCGTCGGCATCTTCGCCTCCGGGGGGCTGTCGCACTTCGTCAACGACGAGGAGTTCGACCGCCGCATCATGAAGATGCTCGGTGGTTACGACTACGACGGGCTGGCCGCGGTGGACAACCGTTCCTACCAGTCGGGCACCTCCGAGATCAAGCTTTACGTCAGCGTGATGAAAGTGATGGAGGACACTCGTGCCGAGATGACACTCGTCGATTACGTGCCGTGCTGGCGCACCCCTGCGGGCACCGGTGAGGGCATGGGATTCATGTACTGGAAAGCCGCCGAGTGAACGGCGCACCGATTCAAATCAACGAAGAGAGAAAGAGTATGAGCGACGTTCGCCTCAATAGCATCATTCGCGCATTCGAATCGGGAAAGCCCGCATTCGCCGCATTTTCCAAGCTCGAAAAGCAAACCGCGATCGAGATGAGCGATGCGCCCTACGACGGCATCGTGTTCGAAATGGAGCACAACCCGTATGACGTATCGGCGCTCGGCGACGCGTTGCAATACATGCTCAGCCGCAAACGGATCGCCGAATCGGGATCCATCGCGCCGGGCGTCACCCCGCTCGCGCGCATCCCGGCAAACGGCGTGGAAATGAATCAGGCCTTCGCCAAGCAGGTGCTCGATCGCGGCGCCTACGGCGTCATCTGGCCACATGTTTCGACGGTGGAGCAAGCCTATAACGCCGTGGCCTCGTGCCGCTATGCGCGGCCGAAAAACGCGCCGCTTTACGAACCCAGGGGCGTACGAGGAGATGGTCCCGCCACGGCTTCGCGCTACTGGGGCGTGAGCATGGCCGACTACTACAAGAAGGCGGACGTGTGGCCGCTGGCCGAGCAGGGCGAAATCCTCGTCGGCTTGATGTGCGAAAGCACCGAGGCGATCGACAATCTCGACGACATCCTGTCGAACGTACCCGGCATTGGTTTCATCCTGATCGGCGAGGGCGATTTGAGCCAGGAACTCGGCTACCCGCGCGAGTACGAGCATCCAGCCGTACTCGATGCGATGCGCAAGATCGTCGACACATGCCGCAAGCACGACGTCGTGGTCGGCCATCCGCATGTCACGGCCAAGAATCACAAGCGTCTGATCGAAGAAGGATACCGGCTGCTCATGTCGGCGCCGCTGCGCAGCTATGGGGTGGTCGGGATGGCGCGCGAAATGGCGGGGTACTGAATGAACGGCGCGCAAAGCCTGGTCCGAACGCTGACGGAGCAGGGGGTCGACGTCTGCTTCGCCAACCCGGGCACCTCCGAAATGCACTTTCTGCGAGCGCTCGAGAATCCGCGCATGCGTAGCGTTCTATGTCTTTTCGAGGGCGTCTGCACCGGCGCGGCGGATGGGTACTACCGGATGAAGGGCACCCCGGCGTCGACGCTGCTGCATCTAGGCCCGGGTCTCGCGAACGGTCTCGCGAATATTCACAATGCGAGGCGTGCGTCGTCGGGCATGGTGAACATCGTCGGCGAACACTCGGCGGCCCACCTCAAATACGACCCGCCGCTCATGTCAGATATCGAGGGCCTCGCGAGGCCTTTGAGCCACTGGGTGCGGCGCGTCGAGTCACCGCGGGCGGTGGCGTGGGACGCCGCGGCGGCGGTGCACAAGGCCAGCGAGTACCCGGGAAGAATCGCGACGCTGATCCTTCCCGGCGATACGTCATGGCAGGACGCGGGCGAGACGATCGCCGCGCCGCGCGCGCATCATTGGCCCATGCCGCCCGATGCGGCGCGTATCGACCACATTGCGCGCGTGCTGCGTTCGGGCGAGCCGACGCTCGTCATCCTGGCGGGCCGCGCCACGCGCGGCCGCGCGCTCGAACTCGCGGGCAAGCTCAAGGCCGCAACGGGCTGCCGTCTCGCGACACAGTTCTTCACGGCGCGCATCGAGCGCGGCGCGGGGCGAGTCGCGCTCGAGCGCATTCCCTATGCGGTCGGCCCAGCCGTGGCGTACCTGAAGGATTTCAGGCATATCGTCACGATAGAGACGACCGAGCCGATCGCCTTTTTCAGCTATCCCGACAAACCGAGCCTGCTGAAAGCACCGGGTACGAGCGTGCATGCGCTCGTCGAAGCCGGCGAAGATGGCGCGGCCGGCCTCGATCTGCTGCTCGACGCGCTCGACGCCACGACGGCGGCGCCGGTTTTGCAGCCGCGCGCGGAGGTGGGCGTTCCCACCGGCATGCTCAATCCCGCGAGCATCGCGCAGGCACTGGCGGCCGCGTTGCCGGAGGACTGTATTCTCGTCGACGAGTCGCTGACCACCGGCCGCGAGACGATGGGGCTGACCATTGGCGCGGCGCCGCACGATCTCATCAACAACATGGGTGGCTCGATCGGCTACGGCACGCCTGTGGCCACGGGGGCGGCGCTCGCGTGCCCGGAGCGGCGCGTGTTCTGCATGGTCGGCGATGGCAGCGCCATGTATACGATCCAGTCGCTGTGGACGCAGGCCCGCGAAGGACTCGACGTGACGACGATCATCTTCGCCAACAACAGCTACGCGATCCTGAAAGCCGAATACGCCAACATGGGCGCGGGCGCACCCGGTACCCGTGCACTCGACATGATCGACATCGATCGTCCGCGCATCGATTGGCTCTCGATGGCGAAAAGCATGGGCGTGCCGGCCGTGGCCGTCGATACGGCCGAGGCTTTCCATAAAGCAATGACTGATTCGGTGCGCGAGCGCGGGCCGTGCCTGATCGAAGTCAGACTTTGATTGATCTCATGCATAAGGATGGACATTCATGACAACCATGCTGAGCGGCGTGCCAACGCTGCGCACCAACCTGTCCGATTATCCGGTGACGAGGGCGATGAAAGACGGGCGGGTGGCCTCGGATATCGTCAGGCTCGACTATTGCGGGCCGACGCCCGCTCATAACGGCTTCAAGGCGATGGTGCGGGAAAACGCATTCGACGCGGGCGAACTCGCGATCGTCACGTTTTTGCAGGCCAAGGCCTACGGCAAGCCTTACGTCCTGCTGCCTGCACCGATATCGGGACGCTTCCAGCATCATTGCGCGGGCTACAACATCGACTTCGGTCATCTCGATCCGAAGGACATCGAAGGCAAGCGAGTGGGCGTGCGCACCTATACGCAAACCACTGCACTGTGGATTCGCGGAATACTGCGCCACGAATACGGCGTCGATCTGGACAAGGTGACGTGGATGACGCTTGGCGAAGGTCATCTCGCCGAGTATCGCGACCCGAACAATTGCGTGCGTCTGCCGGCGGGCTCGAATATCCCGCAGATGATGCTCGACGGGCGGCTGAGTGCCGCGTTGCTCGGCGAGGACATGCCGAAAGACCCGCGCGTGCGCACGCTCGTGCCCGATGCCCAAGCCGCGGCCAAAGACTGGTTTGCACGCGAGGGAATCGTGCCGATCAATCACATGTTCGTCGTACACGAGGACGTTTCGAAGCAGCGACCCGATATCGTTCGGGAGCTGTACCGGATGATCGTGGAAAGCCGTTCGCTTGCCGAAGGCGTGCCAGCCGCGTTTCCACCGATCGGCCTCGAGCGCAACCGCAAGGGCATACAGCTCGCGATCGATTGGGCACTCGACCAGAAGATCATTCCCCATCGCCTCTCGGTGGATGAGCTGTTCGACGATGTGACCGCCAGCCTGGACTGAACGAGGCGCAGACGACGGCATAGAAGGGACGAGCGATGGCGACACGTCGAGCGGCACCATCGAAGGCGGAGAATCCCTGGTCCGTGCTCGTGCTCCTTGCGCTCGGGCTTTTGATTTCTTTCGTCGACCGCACGAGCTTGTCCGCCGCGCTGGCGGACAAGGGCTTCATTCGCGAATTTGCGCTCACGAGCGTGGAGCGGGGCTGGCTCAACTCGGCTGTTTTCTGGTCATACGGCATCTTTCAGATGCCGATGGGCTGGCTCGTCGACCGCTACGGAGTGAAGTGGCCGTACGCCGTGTGCTTCGTCGTATGGTGTCTCGCGGCCGCAGCGACCGGGCTCGTGACGTCGATGTCCGCATTGATCGTCATGCGTTTGCTGATAGGGGTGGCCGAGGCGGTCGTCGTTCCGGCGACCTATCGCTACCTTGCGAACAACTTCGAGGAGACCCGCAAGGGCACGGCGCTCGGCATCTTCTCGATCGGGGGAAAAATGGGACCCGCGCTCGGGGCGCCCATGGCCGCGTGGATGATCGTGGCCTACTCGTGGAACGCGATGTTCGTCGTCACCGGCCTCGCAGGCCTGTTCTGGCTCGTGCCCTGGCTTCTTGTCGTGAGGAACGACTACCCGTCGAAAGACGAATTGGCCGCGGCGATGCGCCGTGCTTGCGCCGTCCCGCTCGGCAACCTGCTGTCGAGCCCGGTGGTGTGGGGCGGCCTCGTCAACAATTTCTGTTACAGCTACTTTGCGTTTTACTGCATGACGTGGATGCCCGCTTACCTTGTCGAGCAACGGGGGCTCTCGCTCCGGCAATCGGGGCTTTACACGTTTTTCAGCTTTGCCGGTATCGCCATCGTGGCCGCGGTTGCGGGATGGGCCGCGGACCGGCTGATCGCACGCGGCCAGGATGCCGTTTTCGTGCGCAAGTGCTTTATCGTCGCCGGGTTCGCGGGCGGAACGACGGTGCTGCTCGGCGCGGCGGCCCCATCGCCTGGTCTGGCCTTGTTCTGGAACGTGCTCTCGCTCTCGCTGCTGGGCCTCGTTACCGCGAACAATCTCGCGCTTTGCAAACTCACGCTGATTCCCAAACAGGCGGTGGGACTGAACACTGGCCTGCAACAGGTGGCGACGAGCCTTGCGGGCGGCGTATCGGCGAGCCTGTCGGGATGGTTGCTCCATCTGGGAGGCAGCTACGCGTGGCCGATGAGGGCAATCTTTCTGTTTCTCGTGCTCGGCGCGGCGAGCACGATCCTGCTGATGCGGCGCAAGTGGGCGCCGAAGGTCAACGACATGTCTGAGGTGCTGGGGCACGACGGCGCACCGGACGCCGTATCGGGCACTGTCGGGCCGCGCGGTGGGGTGGGCGATGAATAGCGACGCGCGGCGTATTGATCCGATCGAAAAAAATGCCAGCGAATCTGACTTTTTTATAGGGACGTGCAATCGAGCATCGCATAACCTCGGATTCGCAGAATAACAACGTACCAGGAGACACAATGAAAAAGACGGCCGCCGCGATATGCGGCGCAGCATCGGCATGCGCTTTTCATGTTGCGCATGCGCAATCGTCGGTCACGCTCTACGGCATCATCGACAATGGTATCGAATATCGCACCGCCGCTTCAGGAACGGTGGTCCGTGCCGTATCGGGCGGGCTCTTTGCGAGCCGATATGGGCTGAAAGGCAGCGAGGACATCGGCGGCGGCCTGCGAATCAACTTTCAATTGGAACAGGGCTTTTCGGGTGTGACGGGCGCGGCGGCCAATTCGGCCGAGGCCTTCAACCGGCAGGCGTGGGTTGGTATTTCGGGGAGTTTCGGCGAGGCGCGCTTCGGCTTGCAGAATACGCCGCAATACGTTTTCATGAATCCCGAGCTGGATCCGGTGGCGGTTCAAAGTCTCGGCTCGCCGATGAACAGCTTCAACAGCCTTACGATCCGCGTCAATAATGCGATTTCGTATTTCACGCCGACGCTCTACGGCCTGAGTGGACAGTTCATGGTCGCGATGCGCGATTCGACGACGAAGCCGGCAAACGGTTTTCAGTTCTACAACGCAGCACTGCGCTACGTCAACGGGCCGCTTCGTTTGGCGGCAGGCTATGAGCAAGCGGCCAATGCCGCCGGTACCTCGATATTGAAGATCTTCAATGCGGGTGCGTCCGTCGGCGTGGGGGCGGCCCGGCTCTATTTGGCCTATCACAACGAGCGCCAGACCGACAATAGCGTCAAACGCGACGTGTACGAAGTGTCCGGCTCGTACTCGTTCACGCCGGCCGACCAGCTCTCGCTCATGTACGGGTATGCGCACGACCGGCTGGGGCAGGGCAACAACGCCCAGCAGATCGGTCTGACCTACTCGTATTCGCTCTCGAAGCGGACCACGCTTTATGGCTCGGCCGGATTCCTTCAGAACCGCAATCAGGCGCGTTTCACGCTCAACGGCACCGGATATACGGGCCTCGCCGTCACGCCGGGCGCCAATACGCGCGGCGTGATACTCGGAATGCTGCATCGATTCTGAAGCGGGCAGGCGCCGCGGTGAGCGCGGCGCCTGCGTTCGGGTAAATAGCAGGAGCGCCAGACAGATACATGCGGAAGAATATCGTTTGCTCCCGATTGCTCCAAAGCCGTTTTGGCCGCCCAGGAGACTTTATGACATACGGTGCCTCGGCGAAGTACCCGCCCAAGCCGGCCCGGCAAGCGCCATTGATGACCGTTCCGAAGGTCCGTCTATACGTCGAGCGCCCGGAGGAAAAAAACTGGTTCGTGCACGTGGGACACGTTACCGAACGCGGGCGGTGGCGAACGGAGCCCCATGCGCACCCGGCTTACGGCCAGGTGATTTTCGTTCGCAACGGCCGTGGCGTCATGAATCTGGAGGGGCGGCGCGTACCGTTCGAGGGGCCGTGCGCGTTGCTGGTGCCGACCGAATGCGTACACGGGCTCGACTATGAGCTCGACGTCGACCGATGGGTCGTGACGATCGAACTCGCTTATCTGACACAGGTCAATGCGAAGTTGCGCGAATTCATCGCGCTCTGGGCGTTACCCCGCGTGATCCCGCTTGTCGATTCCGCCGATGCGGGCGTGGCGTTTTGCGGTTTGATACAGGGCCTCAAGCGAGAGGTGGAGTCCGACGCGGTGGGCCGGGTGGTCGGTACCGAAGCACTGCTCACGACGCTTTTGCTCATGCTCGTGCGCGAAGCGCACGTGGACGAAGCCGGTGGTGAAAATGCCACGCGCAACGACGTTCGGCAGGTCGAGCGGTTTCGCAAGCTGATCGACGAGCACTTCCGCGAGAATCTGACGCTGCAGGATTACGCATCGATGATGGCCATATCGCTCGTGCAATTGCGCGCGGCCTGTGCTTCGGCTGCGGATCAAAGCCCGACGAAGATGATTCACGCCCGTATCATTACCGAAGCCAAGCGCAGCCTTATTTTCGGCGATATGTCCGTGGAGCAGATCGCATTCGGGCTGGGCTTTGCGGATGCGGCGTACTTCACGCGGTTTTTCCGGCGCGAAGTCGGACAGGCGCCAAGCCAGTTCCGTGCCGCCGCGCGACAGCAGACACACCACGACGTCTTATCGAAGTAGCGGCGGCACGATGCCGCCAGCCTCGCCGTGGGCCCACAGCGGCGATCGACATCCCGGTGTGACGGGCGGCCTGTGCGAGCGGCGCAGGCCGGCGTGCCTCTTTTCGATCGGTCAACGCGATATGACACCTTCCTTTCTGAAAACGATGTGGTCGCGGTATGGCGCCAGTGCGGTGGTGACCGCAATGGCATTATGGGCTGCGATGCAAAGCCTCGATAATCGAGCGGCCGCCTTATCGAAAGATTCGGCCGAATTCGTTTATATCGGCACACAGGACCGCCGAATTCACGTGTTGCGATTCGATACCTCGACGGGCGAGCTGGCGGAAATCGGCCCGGCGGCAGAGGGTCCGAGATCGACATGGGTGACGGCTCACCCGAGGCTGCCCATGCTCTATGCGGTGGACGACGACAATTCGAAACAAGGGAGCGTGACGGCTTATGCCGTGAATCGCGAGACGGGTGCGCTTGCCAGAATCGACGAGGTCGAAACCGGTGGAAGCGGAACGACGAACCTTTATCTGGACGTTCCCTCGGCGACGTTGCTGGCTGCGAACTACGGTGGCGGTTCTGTCGCCAGCATTGCACTCAACGACGAAGGAGGTCTCGGGCCACGTATCTCGACGATCAAGGAAACAGGCTCGGGCCCCAACCGCCGGCAGGCGAGCGCGCATGCCCACAGCGCCGTCGTGGATCCGTCCGGGCGCTATGTGCTCGTTCCCGATCTTGGCGCCGATCGCGTTTTCGTTTATGGCTTCGATCGCGCGACGCACCGCTTACTGCCCGATGACCATAAGCCTGCGCGATCGTTCGTTGCGCCGCCGGGCAGCGGTCCGCGGCATATCGCGTTCGGATCGAGCGGGCAATTCGCTTATCTGCTGACCGAACTCAGCGCCCAAGTCATGACGTTTCGCTGGGACGCCTCGGAAGGACGTTTGACGCTGGTGCAGACACTGCCGATCACGCGTGCGCAATTCGACGGCGTGAAGAGCGGAGCCGGAATAGCCGTGAGCCGGGACGGGCGCTTTCTCTATGTCGAAGACCGTGGTGAGGATGCGTTGGTGGTCTTCCGTATTGACGAAGCTTCGGGCGAGCTTTCGCCCGTCCAACGCATAGCGTCGGGCGGCGAGAAGCCCTGGGGGTTCGCGCTCGACCCTTCGGGACGGTGGATGCTCGTGGCCAATCAACGTAGCGGGAGGGTGAACGTATTCGGCATCGACCCGGTATCCGGCCGGCTGTCGGACACGGGGCACTGGGCCGATGTCGTCACGCCCGTCAGCGTGGCCTTCATGAAGTGATCGGGCGATAAGCGCGCGACGGCGGCGCGTTGACGCGATATTCACAAAACGAAAGTTAGCGGTTAGAATGGCGCCCCTCATTGCCCAGGTGGCGGAATTGGTAGACGCACTATCTTGAGGGGGTAGCGCCGAAAGGCGTGCGGGTTCGAGTCCCGCCCTGGGCACCAGGAAGTCATTTCACGATAGCCTCGCCCCGTGCTCGGTGTGGCGCATCACGCAGCAACTCGAGTGATCCGCGACCGGGAAAGATTGGGGGGAGGCGCCGTGCGGCGGCCACGAGTGGTGTGTTGATGAGGGAGCAGCACGTCTCCTTCCTATGCGGCCGAGCTTGACACCATCTGTGCAAGACTACTCGTTATCGCTTACCTTGGACCCTCCGAGCGTGCCGATGATGAAAGACCGTATGTCGAATGACTCTGCATCGAAGGTGAGTGGATCGGATTCATCCGGAAACACTTTTCCGTACCGAGCGCATGCTTTGCGAAGGCGTTGATTTTGTGCCAAGTACTCATCGAGATCGAATTTCTGATCGACAAATACATATCCTTCCGCGTCAAGTGCCGATCGGGTCTTATTGAATAACGCTCGCAATTGCTCGACTGTCATCACTTCCCCTCCAGTTGGATGCCGTTGAGACAGGAAAAGTACGTTTGCTGGGCCTTCCGATAGCAGTCAGTCTTGTCGGGGCCTTGGGGCTTAACGATGATGGCTATACAGCGCCAGACGACGAAGCTGCTGCGAGACACAGATCTGCCACAAATGACGCCGTTGCGCCTGCGATTCTGTGATCTGCGAAATATTTCATTACTTTTATATCGACCGATCGCCTATTTGTAGCGGGGCGGGCCCTGGGCACCCATCATCACGCAAGCACCGCTATCGGGGGGCTCATAGTGGTCTTTCGCATTCCGGTGCTGCAAACGGGTAGGGCTGATCGCCAAACTCGTTTATACTCGCCGAATGGAACCCGGCCGTACGTACTCTCTCGTTCGTTGCTCCGCACTCGCCGCGATTGTGGCGAGCGTGCCGGCGCGCACGGTTTCCAAATCCAAAAAACAGCTGCTCGTCTGACCGGCGCGCTGTTGCCGTCGGACGTGCGACGGGACAGCGATCAGCCTCTTCACCCTCATTCGCCTTCCTGTTTCCACTCGACGGAATTCCCTCGGTCGGTTTTGGAGGTGAAAGCATGTCGAATTTTTCCGGTATCTGGATTCCGCTCGTGACGCCGTTTTCGGGCGGTGCGGTCGACCACGCGGCGCTGGCCGCACTCGTCGCACGCTATCGCGGCGCGGGCGTCGCAGGGTTCGCCGCATTCGGTACGACGGGCGAACTGGCGGCGCTCTCGCACGACGAACAAGCGAGCGTATTGACCACGATACTCGATGCAGCCGAAGGCACACCGGTGATCGCGGGCGTGGCTGGCAATCAGCCGGCCGCGGTCGCGGAGCGGATACGGCATTTCGGCGAAATGCCGCTGGCGGGTTTGCTCGTCAGCGCGCCATATTACATTCGCCCGTCGCAAGCCGGGCTCATCGACTTCTTCTCGACGCTTGCGGACGTGAGCGCGCATCCGTTCGTGCTCTACGACATTCCGTACCGTACCGGCGTGCGTATCGAACTTGAAACGCTCTTGACGCTGGCCGCGCATCCACGCATTGCGGCGATCAAGGATTGCGCCGGCTCGGTCGATACGACGAGGGCGCTAATCGCGGATGGCCGGCTCCAGGTGCTCGCGGGCAACGACGACGCGATCTTCCAGACGCTTTGCATGGGCGGAAGCGGCGCCATTGCGGCGACGGCACACCTGAAGACGGAACGCTTCGTCGCCATGTACGAGGCCTTGTCGCAAGGGCGGCTCGTCGAAGGGCGTGCGATCTTTCATGAACTCGCGCCGCTCGTCAACGCGCTGATATCCGAGCCGAATCCGGCCCCCGTCAAGGCGGCGCTCGCGATTCAGGGGCTTATCGCGAACGAGCTGCGCAAGCCGATGACCGTGGCGAGCGAGGCGCTCGGCGCACGGCTGGCGCAATTGCAGGCGCAGCACTAGCCGCACTAACGACGGCGTATGCCGAGCGCGGGAGCCACCGGCCTCGTTGACGGTACGACGGTACGCGGGCGTTGGCCCACGCACATGCCGCTGCGCGTTATTGGCGGTGTGCCTCGACACGTTCGGCCAACGCGCCCGCCACGGAATCGATGACGTTGGACCAATCGCCGATATTCCGGCTCGCTTCGTCATGTTCGGCGGCGGTTTTCAACTGCGCGGAGGCCGGGCCGACTTGCAGACTGAAGAAACGTACGCCGCTCGTGCCGCAACGAGCCGCGCATCACCCACTGCGGCTGCTGCCGGTCGTCTCCTGCAGGTAGCTCTTACTGGCAGGCGACAACGAACTGTATTGCTCCACGTGCTCGACCGCTCTCGCTCGGATGTGCGATTTGCCAGAGATTCAATTCGCACATCGATCAGTACTGGAGTCTTTCGGTCGAAGTGGAGCAACTTCGGGCAGACGACGGGCGGCTTCATCGGAAGGTGAAATTCGGAGGAGCGCTTAGCGATCTGGTCAACGGGGGCGGCGCATCGTTATTGCGAATTGGACTATCGCTGCTGTGAGCACCCAACGGCTCGCCAACGGAGTGCGCGCGTGCGCCCGACTTCAGAAGTGTCATGAACGCTCTCGGAGCGAGGTCGCCCATGTGCAGCGCGCTAGTGGCAAATGGCGCGCCGAAATAGTTGCGCTTCAATTTATCCGGGGCTACCTTGTGCAGCGTGATCGCCGAAGCCATAGACCGCTCGTCGATCAAGCGAACCTCGTCGTTTTCCGACAGATCGATGATGGCGTCCAGGCCGCGTTTGACCGCAACGACGTCTCTCGGATCGAACGACTCGAAAGAGGAAGCGAAGTTCGCAGTAATGATGTCCGGGCAGGTATCGCGGAAACGTGTGACGATGTTTGCGGCCTTGAGACAGGCTCCCTCATCGGTAAGATCGAACGGTGGGAGATTCTGTTGACGGTCGCCATAAACGGCCCGCACGGCTTCCTTATAAAAAGGCTTCGCACGCCTAAGCCTTTCGTTCAAAACGGTAATTTCGTGCTGTATCTCCGCCAGAGAAACGGGTTGTCGGTTCACGTATAGGCATGAAACATTCAAGTAAAGATCGCCCTGATTGGCTTGCTTATCGACGATACGCTTGGCAATCTCGGCGGCCGTTGTTCCGATTCGATTGGCGCCGTTGATTGCTCGCAGGTTGTCGTCGCTAAGTGTGCCGAGCAGCATTCCGTCTTTGGGGGGATTGCCCAACTCCTCGATGAATTCTCGCTTCACGGTCTCCCGGATGGACTCGCCCTTCTCGCAGGCCCCGTTGGTCTGGATATTGAGTTTGCGTCGCTGGCTGTTGGCTGCCACCAGAAACAAGCCTTTGTCCGTTTGAACCATGAGCATTGCTGCGCCGCTCGCGTTGACGGAAAGACCCATCGCACGCTCAAGCAATTGACGGTTGGTGTCTGCGTGCTCGGCGGTTTTGTAGCTCTCGGGGAGTGCATCGAACAGTGTCTGCAAAACTCGACTTTTGGGAACCTTCAACTGGTCCTGGACGAATTGGAGAATTGAACGGGATGCGAAATGCGGGGCATCATAGACATCCACCGGCGGGAGCCAGCGCGGTTTACTGCCTGGCTTTATCTGCATGCCCGACTGAGTGGCGCTGCGCCGGACGACGCTCGACCCGATCCGGCTTCTGATTGAAGGGGAGGGCGAGTGCACGCTATTCGAATGACGCTTTGGACACAACTCGCTGAGGTGCTCACTACGCTGGATTGTCCGATTCCCCTCGTGCGTCAGGCTGTCGTTCGATAGCCGCGCTTCAGTGTCATCTGCGTGACTGAGGGAAGTCGCTACGCTCACATTACCGATTTGATTGATCACGACCTGATTATTCGTCTGATTAATGTGGGGATAAGGTCGCACTTTCGAAGTATGGCTGATGCGTTGAAGAGCGAAAAAACGGCCCTCGACGAGAAATTTTTGGGTATATGCACGCAATTTCACGACGTCATGATGATAACGGTACGCGCGACGGCGCAGCTCGAGACGGAACGCTTCGTCGCTATGTACGAGGCCTTGTCGCAAGGGCGGCTCGTCGAAGGGCGTGCGATCTTTCATGAACTCGCGCCGCTCGTCAACGCGCTGATATCCGAGCCGAATCCGGCCCCCGTCAAGGCGGCGCTCGCGATTCAGGGGCTTATCGCGAACGAGCTGCGCAAGCCGATGACCGTGGCGAGCGAGGCGCTCGGCGCACGGCTGGCGCAATTGCTGGCGCAGCACTAGCCGCACTAACGACGGCGTATGCCGAGCGCGGGAGCCACCGGCCTCGTTGACGGTACGACGGTACGCGGGCGTTGGCCCACGCACATGCCGCTGCGCGCTATTGGCGGTGTGCCTCGACACGTTCGGCCAACGCGCCCGCCACGGAATCGATGACGCTGGCCCAATCGCCGAGCGCCGGCTGCCGGAAGAGCCGCGCGCTTCGGTACCACGGGCTGTCCTCGCGCTCGAGCATCCAGCGCCAGCAGGTATCGAGCCGGTTCAGGATCCAAAGCGGCTTGTTCAGCGCGCCTGTCAAATGCGCGGTGGACGTATCGACCGAAATCACGAGGTCGAGGTTTTCGACGAGCGCGGCGGTATCGGCGAAATCGCGCAGGTCGTCGGTCCAATCGACGATATTCCGGCTCGCTTCGTCATGTTCGGCGGCGGTTTTCAACTGCGCGGAGGCCGGGCCGACTTGCAGACTGAAAAAACGCACGCCGCTCACGTGGACGATCGGTGCCAATTGCTCGAAGCTCAGCGAACGCCGCGCATCGGTCTTGCGCAGCTCGGGGACGTGCGGTCGCGCGCCCCCGGCCCACACGAGCCCGACCTTCAACGTCTTTTCGTCGATACCGTTTGCCGCGATGCGCTCGCCGAAGTGGCGCACGCTCTCGGCATCGGCTTGCAGATAAGGTGTTTCGCTTGGAATCGAGGCAAGTCCGGTGCGCAGGGCAAGCGGCAGACTCAGGAGCGGGCAATGGCAGTCGAAGGGCGGCAGCGGCTGACCGGCCTCGACGAGTTCCGCCACGCCGGCGAGAGGGCGGAGCAGACGCATCAGTTCGGGCTGCACTTCGAGAACGACGCGCGCACCGCGCCGCGCAACCTGAGCCGCGTATCGGCAAAACTGGATCGTGTCGCCGAGCCCCTGCTCGGCGTGCAGCAGGATCGTCTCGCCGTCGATTGAGGTGTCGCCGAGCCAAAGCGGTTGTGCGAACGGGCGTTTGCCCACCTTGATGCGCTTGCGTTCCCAGCGCCATTCGTACTCGCGCCAGCCCGCATCGAAGCGGCCCATCTGCAGCAGGCAGAGCGCGCGGTTCCAGTGTGTCTCGGCCGCATCCGGCATCAGCGCGAGCGCGCGATCGTAGCAGGCGAGCGCATCCGCATGACGGTTCAGGTCGACATACGTCAAACCGAGGTTGCTCCAGGCATCGACGAGCCCGGGCGCCAGCGCGAGCGCCCGTTCATAACTCTCCAATGCATCCTGCGGCCGGTTCAGATCGGACAGCGCGTTACCGCGATTGCTCCACGCCTCCGCGTAGTGCGGACGCAGCGTCACGGCCTGGTCGCAACTCGCGAGTGCGTCGGCGGGATGCCCGAGGTCGCGCAGCGCGCAACTGCGATTGCTCCAGGCCTCGGGATAATCGGGCCGTGCGGCAATCGCCTTCTCGAAGCTCGCGAGGGCTTCGGCGGAACGATCGAGGGCGGCAAGCGCAGTGCCGCGATTGTTGAGCGCGTCGGCGAAGCCGGGTTTCAGCACGAGCGCACGATTCGCCGCGGCCAGTGCGGCGTCCGGCCGACCCAGCGCATTGAGGGCGAAGGCGAGATTCGAGTGAATCGGCGCCTGCATGCCGTTGATGGCGATGGCTTGTTCGAGCAGGCGCGCGCCTTCTTCGAGGCGCCCGGACTGCAGCGCAAGGGCGCCGAGCAGTTGCAGCGCGTCGAAATGCCGGGGCCGCTTGGCCAGGATTTCGCGATAAAGCTCTTCGGCGTCAGCGAACGCGCCGTTTTGCTGCAGCGCCACGGCCTGGTGGAGAAGCTGGTCGAGATGCCGCGGATTGCCTGGCTTGCTCATGAACGCTCGACAACGATGGAATGAAAGGCGAGTTGCGTGCGTCGAACTGCATCGCGGCGGCGCGACGCCCGAAGGCAGCGATTATCGCGCAAAGCGGTTCCTTCCGCCGCAAACCGGCTTCACGCTGCGCGGGATCGTTTTCTCGCGGGTGCGTAGTCGCGCTCAGACGTTCGTGTACTGGCTGCACCAGCCCTTCGCGGCCACCTCTTTCTGGCCGAACAGAATACAGCCGCCCCAGGCGTCACCGGACTTGCCGTCGAAGAGAGAACAGTTCGCACAGCGCTGGCCGAACTTGTAGGTGGGGTAGCGGCTCGCATCCACTTTCGAAGCATCGAGCCGATACCCATACTGCTTGGCCTGGGCATCGCTTTCCTCGAGCTTCGATGGCTCCGCGGCGGCTCGAGCGCCACGCTGCATTGCGAACGAAGCGGCTCCGAGGCAGGCAATCACGAACGTGCGACGCGATGCGTTCATGCGTGGCTCCTGTCGATCGATGTAGGGAACGTTGCTTGATTGTGGTTTTGCCGGGCCGCCGATGCAAGGTGCGGCCCCGCGCGGCCCAAGGTGCGATCGCGTTCGCTCATCCGGCCGGCAGCGAACGCAGGTCGACGGCGGGCTCGGTGCCGAACGCATCGCTCAGCAGGTAATCGACGAACTTGTGCGCGGCTTCGTCCGGCGACGTGAGCTTGCCCGTCGCTTTGAGGTCGACGAACTTGCCGCGCGACGGAAAGCGCGCTTCGTCCGTGGCCCGCAGCGCGGCCTGCATGTCCGTATCGACCACACCGGGCGCGATCGTCGCGATGCGCATGCCGCGTTCGCCGTCGAGCGCCGCGGCGCGCGCGTGGTGATCGAGCGCTGCCTTGGTCGCGCAGTAGATGCTCCAGCCGGCATAGGGATTGCGCGCGGCGCCGCTCGATACGTGAGCGATACGCCGGTCGGCTGCTTCGCACGTGGCCTCCGAGAAGGCGCTCGCAAGCATGAGCGGCGCCGCGACGTTGAGGACGACCGCGCGCGCGACCTCGAGCGGCGGCTGCTCGCCGCACGGGCCGATCGGCGCAACGGTCCCGGCATTGTTGATGAGCACCGCGTGCGCGGCGTGGCTCACGAAGCGCCTCAACTGGCCTTGCGCAAGCCATTGCTCGATGGCGCGCGTATCGGCGAGATCGACTTCGGCTTGCTCGACGGCATCGGCATAACGCGAATCGAGCGTGGCTTGGCGCGTTCGGGAGACACCGAGCACGACGAAGCCGCGTGCGAGCAGCGCTTCGCTCAGCGCGGCGCCGAGGCCGCGCGTGTGGCCCGTGACGATGGCTTTGGGCGCGGATGGGGTCGGAGGGGTCATGGGCAATTCCGATAAGTCAGTGAGGGCGGCTAACCAGGGAATTGGCGGCAAGACCCGATGATGGCGCAAAGAGGGGCATGACTGCAACCGGGTCTGGTCGCGACCGCCGCGGGCAAGTCATCCCGGTGAGCGCTGAAGCCGTTTGGAAACGACGGCTGCATACTCGCAACGGATGTGGCCCAGCCGTGCGCGGGCGCGCCCCGCGCAAGGCTGGGCCCGGCAGCATCGGGCGCTTCCGGGTGGCCGTTGCCGCGCTCAAGCGGCGGCGAGCTTGGGGTAGTCGATATAGCCGGCCGGGCCTTGCGCATAGAACGTGGCCGGGTTGGGTTCGTTCAGCGGCGCGTCGGATGCAAAGCGCGCGGGCAGGTCAGGATTGGCGATGAAAAGCTTGCCCCATGCGACGGCGTCCGCTTCGCCCGAGGCGAGCACCGCCTCGGCCGATTGCTTCGTGAATTGCTCGTTGGCGATATAGACGCCGCCGAACGCCGCTTTCAGCGACGGGCCGAGGCGGTTGTCGCCGAGCGATTCGCGCGCGAAGAGGAACGCGATGCGGCGCCGGCCGAGTTCGCGGGCAACGTAGCCGAACGTTGCTGCGGGGTTCGAATCGCTCATGGAGTGCGAATCGCCGCGCGGTGCGAGATGCACGCCGACGCGGCCCGGGCCCCATACGGCGATGCACTCGTCCACGACCTCGAGCATGAGCCGCGCGCGGTTTTCGATCGAGCCGCCGTAGGCATCGGTGCGTTTGTTCGTGCCGTCTTGCAGGAACTGGTCGAGCAGGTAGCCGTTGGCGCCATGCACTTCCACGCCGTCGAACCCGGCGGCCTTGGCGTTTTCCGCACCCTTGCGGAACGCGGCGACGATGCCCGCGATCTCGTCGAGTTCGAGCGCGCGAGGCGTGACATAGGCGCGTTGCGGCCGAACGAGGCTGACGTGGCCGCCCGCGGCAATTGCGCTGGGCGCGACCGGCAGTTCGCCATCGAGGAAGATCGGATCGGAGATGCGGCCCACGTGCCAGAGCTGCAGCATGATGCGGCCGCCGGCGGCATGAACGGCTTCTGTGACGAGCTTCCACCCGGCCACCTGCTCGTCGGACCAGATTCCCGGCGTGGCGGCATAGCCGACGCCTTGCGGCGTCACCGAGGTGGCTTCGCTGATGATGAGGCCGGCGCTTGCGCGCTCGGCATAGTACTGCGCCATCATCGCGTTGGGTACGCGTACGTCTCCCGCGCGCTGGCGCGTGAGCGGCGCCATGACGATTCGGTTCGGCAGTGTCAGGTCGCCGGCGACGAGCGGATCGAAAAGAGTAGGCATGGTCATTTACCTTGTTGGCGGGGCGTGCCCGCGCTGATCGGATAGTTTCGGAACGGCGGTCTCGCTAGAGATCCGCTCGCAGAGCGTCGAGGAACGTCCGAATGACGGCTTCGTTGCGCAGGAAGAACGACCATTGGCCGATGCGCGTCGCGGTGACGAGCCCGGCACTCTGGAGCGCCGCCAGATGAGCGGAGCAGGTGGACTGCGACAGGCCGCAGCGCGCGGTGATCTGGCCGGCGCACACGCCGTGGTCGAACGCGAATGCCTGATCCGGAAAGTTCTTTTCCGGGTCCTTCAGCGCGGCAAGGATTTCACGACGCACCGGATTGGCCAGCGCTTTGTGAATGGCATCGACGTCGATCGTCATCTCTGGGCAGGGCAACGTAAGCAAACATTCGAGCGAACATGAATCGCTTCGAGTGGAATCATATATCGGAACTTAACGATATGTATAAACCATGGTGAAGGTGTGGTTAATGTGGCCGTGGTGACGGGGCCCGAGTGCAATCAGCGCTGGGGTGTTCCGTGCGAACGGCCTGTTTGCGCTCAGGCATTGAAGACGGACACGGCATCGACGAGTTTGATCGTTCTTGCTTGAAGCCCGTCTGCTGCATCCCGCAATTGTTCGACGAGCGTGGCGTTTTGCTGCGTCATTTCGTCGAGTTGATTGATGGCGATGTTCACCTGGCCGATGCCATCCGCCTGCTCTCGCGTGGCGGTGCCGATCGCGCCGAGGAATTGGGCCACGCCGGCGACTTGCGCGACGATGCCTTGCATGGCCTCGCCCGCCTTGTGGGCGAGATCGCTGCCGCTTTCGATCTTGTCGACGCTGTCGTTGATCAAGCCTGCAATTTCCTTTGCGGCAGCCGCGCTGCGCTGGGCGAGCGAGCGGACTTCGCCCGCCACCACGGCGAAGCCGCGGCCCAGGTCGCCCGCCCGCGCCGCTTCCACGGCTGCGTTGAGCGCGAGAATGTTCGTCTGAAAGGCGATGCCATCGATCACGCCGATGATCTCGCGGATCTTTTGACTGGCCGCGGTGATCGTCGCCATCGTGTCGACCATCTCCGTGACGGCTTCACCGCCGGCGGATGCAGCCTTGTGCGCCTCGCCCGCGAGGTCGCTCGCCTGCTTGGTGGTCTCCGCGTTGCTGCGCACGGTGCCCGTCATCTGCTCCATCGACGCGGCCGTTTCTTCGAGGTTCGCGGCGGATTGTTCGCTGCGCTTGCTCAGATCGCCGTTGCCGGCGGCGATTTCGTTCGATGCGGTTCTGAGGCCGCTCACCTGTTCGCTGACGTCGGCAACGAGCGAGCGCAGGTTCAATCCCGATTGATTGACGGCACGCAGAATCATGCCGATCTCATCGACGCGGTTCAAATGAACGTTCTCGCCGGGCTGGCCCGCCGCAACCGATTGAGCCTGCTGGAGGACGCGCTCGAGCGGCCGGGCGACCTGAGCGTCGAGCCATGCCATCGCAACGAGCGAAAGGACCGCGGAGAGCCCGCTGAACCCCGCGAGCATGGCATCACGCAGCCCGAAGCCGAACGCGCCGGCGATGGAGAGGGCGAGCGCGCTCAGCAACGCCGAGCGGATGCGCCAGCGCACTGGCATCGTCTGCAACAGCGACATCCACGCGAAGGCGCCCGTGCGAACGATGATGCCTTGATGAAACCGCCGGCTGCCTGCCTTGTCTTCGCGGAAGTCGCGATAGAGCTTTTCCGTGGCGGCGATCTCGTCGCGCGTGGGCTTCGTCCGCACGGACATGTAGCCGACGAGCGCGCCGTTGCGGATGACCGGTGTCGCATTGGCCCGGACCCAATAGTGATCGCCGTCCTTGCGCCGGTTCTTGACCAGCGCGGTCCACGAGCGGCCGGCCTTGAGCGTGCTCCACATGTCGGCGAACGCCTGCGTCGGCATATCGGGGTGCCGTACGAGGTTGTGCGGCTGCCCGATGATTTCATCGTGATCGAAGCCGCTCACCTGCACGAATGCGGCGTTCGCGTATCTGATATGGCTTTGGGCGTCGGTGGTCGACATCAGCGTCGCGTCATTCGGAAAGTCGAATTCGCGTTGAGTAACAGGAAGGTTGGTGCGCATGCGTGTTGCTTTCTTCGAGTTGGCTGCGGGCTACGCAATGGGATTGACGGCGCGGCCGACAGCTAGGGTGGTTTCCGGTTCCGGACCGTCGCCACTGTTGGTATGGGTGGCCTTCGCGGAGCGGTGTCCGCAAATGGTCTGTCAATTCTGGCATGACGAAAGCACGAAACGTCGTGCGTTCCGGCGAGTTGACGCCAAATTCAGATTTGCCTGACGGATCGATATCGCGCTCTGCGCGAGGCACTGCGCCGACTGTGATGTCGTTGCCACAGGAAAGGAGCAGTTCCCGGACTGAATACCGTTTTCGCCTTATAGTCGGACTAAATATCCGACCATTTCCCGAGAGAGGAGGAGACGAGCATGAACCGGAAGTCCGAGGCAACGACGCATACGCAGTACCGCTGGCACGTGCTGATCTGGCTGCTGATCGGCGGCATCATCAACTATCTGGACCGGGCCAATCTGTCGATTGCCGCGCCGGGCATGATTCAGGATCTCGGCCTCACACGTACGCAAATCGGCCTGCTCGGCACGGTGTTCTCCTGGACCTACGCGGTGATGCAGTTGCCGGCAGGCTGGATCATCGACCGCTTCGGCGCAAAGCGCGCCTACGCCGTCGGCATGATCTGGTGGAGCGTCGCAACCTGGTTGACCGGCGTTGCCGGTTCGATTGCCGGGCTGATCGCGATGCGTGCGATGCTGGCCATTGGGGAGGCGCCCTGTTGGCCGACCTCGGCGAAGATCACTGCTTCCTGGTTCCCGGGCAAGGAACGCGGCTTCGCAACGGGGATCTGGGATTCCGCGTCGAAGTGGGGCCCCGCGCTCGCGCCCGCGTTGCTCGTGGCGCTGATGATCTCGTTCGGATGGCGCTCGCTTTTTCATGTAACGGGCGCAGTCGGCATCGTCTTCGCGGTGCTGTTTCTGCTTTTTTATCGCAACCCTACGGAAAGCCGGCGACTCTCGCGCGAGGAGTTCGCCTACATCGAGGCGGGCGGCGGCGGGCACGAGCAGCCGCTCTCGAGTTCGGCGCTCAAGTGGCGTTCGCTGTTCATGCATCGCAGCGTGTGGGGGATGATCTTCGGTTACTTCTGCGCGATCTGGCTCTGGAACATCTTTCTCGTCTTTCTCCCGCTTTATCTGTTCGATCGCTTTCATGTCTCGCTGGGGCAACTCGGTGTCTACGCGAGCATCCCCTGGTTCGGCGGCGCGATCGGCGAGATCGCGGCAGGCTGGGTAGCGAGGAAGATGGTGGATGGCGGAGTTGCTTCGTCGATGGACGCGAAGCGTATCGTCATTGTCTGCTGTGCGTTGTTGGCGGGCGCCTGCGTGATCGCGCTGCCGTTCGTGCAGTCGATCGCCGCGACGCTCGCGTTGATGACGTTCGGCCTTGCATTCATCGCCGCGACTATCGGCAATGCGTGGGCGCTCGCGGCCGACCTCGCGCCGCCCGCCATGGTCGCTTCCGTCAGCTCGGTGCAGAACTTCGGCGGCTATTTCGGCGGCGCGTTTTCGCCCGTCGTGGTGGGACTGATTGCCGACCGGACCGGCTCTTACTCGCTCGCGTTCGTCAGCGGCGGGGCGATCGCCGCATGTGCCGCGTTCTTCTACTGGTTCATGGCGCGCCGGCGCATAGAAGGTGCTCCGCGCGACGATGCAGCGGCCATGCGGCGCGGCGATTCGCTCGTCTGATCGCTCGTTTGATCGCTCACCTGACCGGGGCGGCGGCGGGCGCCTTCCCCTCGCAGCCGGTTCGGTTGTTGTCTGAGCACTTGATTTCAACTACATAAATATAAAAACGTGGAGGAATCCTCCAATCGGTGCTACGCACTTGCCGTCTTTCGCCAGAATTCGCTCCATATCGTCGAGCACAATAACGTCATTCCTTTTTGCATATTCGAGGTTTGGCGATGGTGTCGGTGGAGTTGCTTTTGGCGTTCGTGGCCGCGCTGGCGGTGGTCTATGCGATTCCGGGCCCCGATATGGCGCTGGTCGTGCAAACGAGCATCGCAGGCGGTACGCGCCGGGGGCTCGCGGCGGCGGGCGGTCTGGCCGTCGCGCGTGCCACCCACGTGGTTCTTTCGGCCTGCGGGGTGGCGGCGTTGCTGAAGGCGGCGCCCTGGCTTTACGAGATCGTGCGCTATGGCGGAGCCGCCTACCTCGCATATGTCGCAGTGCAGATTTTCCGCTCGCCGTTGTTCGCGCTGCCCGATGCGGCGCAAACGGGGCAGGCCGTGCCCTCGCCGCTGCGAGCGGCGTTCGTCAAGGGCATGTTCACCAATTTGCTCAATCCCAAGGCGCTGCTCTTTTGCTCGGTGCTGCTGCCGCAGTTCGTGCGGCCGTCTGCGGGATCGATCGGCTCGCAGGTGAGCGAACTCGGCGCCGCGCTCGTCGCATTCGGCATGCTCTTCGACATCTGCTACGCGGCGGGGGCGGCACGGATCTCGACGCTGATCCGCAAGCACCCGCGCGCACAAACGCTGCAACGGTGGGGATTTTCCGCCGCGCTGCTGGGCTTCGCGTTGCGCCTTTCCTTCGACTGACACCGGGCCCGTTCACGCCAATTGCAGTGCAAGGCGCAGGAACGCACACGGCCGTGGCCCGGCGTTTGCGCGCACGCGGTTCCACGGCACTTCCATGCTCCGGCCGGTGAGTTCCGGCCACTTTCGAAAGTGCATCTGCAGTGTGCCTTTCGAGTCCCCACAGTAAAGTACGACGTTCACGCCGCGCACCGCCCGCTTGCGCGACCGCGCGTTCGAGCCCGTGCGCGAAAAGCGGCCGTGTGTCGTTTCACCGCCTGTCGTGGTTGCTGCCGGGCGCATTCGATCATGGCCCGTACGTCACTTTCCAAAGGGGACGGAGATATGAAGAAGTTGATGAACAAGCCATCGGACATCGTGCGCGAGATGCTGGAGGGGATCGCGCGTACCCATCCGCGTGCCCGGATTCTCGGGGCCGAAAACGTGCTGGCTCTCGCGCCCGCGACCGACGCTCCACGCTGCGTGGCGCTGATCTCGGGAGGCGGAAGCGGCCACGAGCCCGCGCATGCCGGGTATGTCGGCGAGGGCATGCTGAGCGCTGCCGTATGCGGCGAAGTCTTCACATCGCCTTCGACCGACGCGGTGCTGCACGCCATCCGGGCAACGGCCGGCCCGGACGGCGCGTTGCTGATCGTGAAGAACTACACCGGCGATCGCTTGAATTTCGGTCTGGCGGCCGAGCTTGCCAGGGCCGAGGGCATTCCCGTGCGCATGGTGATCGTTGCCGACGATGTTGCGCTGCCGGGGGCGCGCCAACAACGGCGCGGGATCGCGGGCACGGTGTTCGTCCACAAGATCGCGGGGGCCGCGGCAAACGCAGGCCTGCCGCTCGACGAAGTGGCGGAAATCGCGAGGCAGGTGAGCGAGCACCTCGGCACGATGGGTGTTGCGCTGGACGGATGCTCGCTGCCGGGAGCCGACGGGCACGGTTTCGAACTCGGGGTGGACGAGATCGAACTCGGGCTCGGCATTCACGGCGAACGGGGCGTCGAGAAAAGGACGCTGCTTCCTGCCGACGACCTGTGCGAACTGATGGTCGGGAAGATCGTCGACGATCTCGGGCTTCGGCGCGGCGAGAAGGTCGCGGTATTGATCAACGGTCTGGGCGCCACGCCGGCGATGGAGCTTGCGGTCATGGCCAGGGCGACTTACGACGTCCTCAGCCAGCTCGGAATAGAGGTCGAGCGAATGTGGTGCGGTACGTTCATGTCCGCTCTGAACATGCCCGGCTGCTCGATCAGCTTGCTGCGGTTGCAGCCGGGCATGTTGCAGTATCTCGATGCGGCAACGAATGCACCGGCGTGGCCGGGGCCGGGCCTCGTCAACCGGGAGACCGTCGAGGCAGGCGGTGCAGGGAACGTCGAGGCACTGGCGCGGCACGAGCGCGCTGACGCTGGCGTTGGCGCGCATCGATGGGTATCCGTGTTGAAGCCCGCGCTTCTCGACGCCGCACGTGCGCTGCTCGAGCGCGAACCGTTGCTGACTGCGCTCGATTCGAAGGCGGGCGATGGCGATCTCGGCGCCAGCATGAAGAGAGCGGCCGAAGCTATTCAGGCGTTGCCCGACAGCGCATATGCTTCGCCAGCGCGTGCGCTTGCCTCATTGGCCGCGGCGCTGCGCCGGGCAATTGCTGGCAGTTCGGGGCCGTTTTATGCCTCGGCGCTGACCCGCGCGGCCCGCATACTCGCCGATAAGGCAGAGCCGTCAGTCGAAGATTGGGCTGCGGCGTTCCGCTCCACAGCGGATGCGATTCAGGAACTTGGCGGCGCACGCGTGGGCGATCGCACGATGCTGGACGCGCTGGTGCCGGCGATCGATGCGTTCGAGGCGGCACTTCGTGCGGGGTTCGTGCCCCGCGAAGCGTGGCTGCGTGCGATAGATGCTGCCGAAAGCGGTGCGCACAAGACGGCGACGCTCGTGCCGCGCGCGGGAAGAGCGAGCTATATCGGCGAGCGCGCATTGGGCAGCGAGGATGGCGGAGCGGTGGCCATCGCGTGCCTGCTCGGGGCGCTCGCACCGCATATCGGGCGGCGCTGATTCGCCTGGGCGTGGCGGTCGCGCTTCGCCCAACGCCTGCCATGAGACTTGTGCGAAGCGCACAAGGCCACTCCCCCATTGCCGCGGATGACCCGCGGCATTCCCAGGGTTGACCGGCCTGCCGGTCAACAGCCGCCAGCCGCCCCACGGCTTTCCGCGAGCGCCGACGAGTACAAACGAGCACCAACGAGCATCAACGAGCGCCCGACCACGGCGCTTCCCGTCTTTATCTCGTTGAGCCGAGAGTCGCCGGACGCACCCCTCCTTGGAAAATGTGAAATCCCGAGATTAGAGATTTAGAGAAATTTCCGTGTCGTCACGCGAGATGAAAACGTAGGGTATGTACGCATTGCGACCGCAAATTATTGGCTTGATGCGTTGTTTTCGGTGTCGTGGAAGTTCTCATTGTTGAATTTGACAAATCCCGTTTTACGGGATTAAAGTGAAATCATTCGAAACTTCTCATCGATGGTGCCGTATGGAAGAAGTGCCGCAGAACGACCGTGACTCGAATGGCGCCTGCATCGTGCTCGAGACGGCACGCCGCGCGGGTGTCGAGGTCTGCTTCGCAAACCCGGGAACGACCGAGATGCCATTCGTCGGTGCGCTGGACAAGGTGTCGGGTGTGCGCCCGGTTCTAGGCTTGTTCGAAGGCGTCTGCACGGGTGCTGCCGACGGCTACGGCCGCATGGCCGGCAAGCCTGCGATGACGCTGCTGCACCTCGGCCCGGGCCATGCGAACGGGATTGCGAATCTGCACAATGCGCGCCGCGCCCGCACGCCCATCCTGAATATCGTCGGCGATCACATGCGCGGGCATCTGAAGTACGACGCCCCATTGACTTCGGACATCGAATCGCTCGCGCGCCCCGTGTCGGTCTGGTACCGCCGGGTCGCGCTCGAAACGGATCTCGCCCGCGATACCAGTGAAGCGATCGGGGCCGCGATGGGCGCGCAGCGCGGAGTTGCGACGCTCGTGTTACCCGTCGATCTGCAGTCCGCCTCGGTGAGTGCCCGCGCGCCGCATCCGCTGCCGCACGTGATGACTCCGTCGTTCGACGCGTCGCGCGTTGCGCGTGTCGCCGAGTTGCTCAGGACGCGGGCGCCCATCGTGCTGCTGCTCGGAGATCGCGCGCTTTCCGAGGAGGGGCAGCGCGCCGCCGCACGCATTGCCGCTGGCACGGGCGCGGTGTGTCTCGGCGAGACATTCCCGGCCCGCACCGAGCGCGGCGGTGGATTACCCGACATCGATCGGTTGCCGTACTTTCCCGAGCCGGCCCTCGAGGCGCTCGCCGGGCGCAGGGTCGTCCTTGCCGGCGCGCGCGCGCCGATCACGTATTTCGGCTACGAAGGCATTCCCGCGGAACTCGCCCGGCCGGAGGACATCGTGATATTGGCGGAGCCTGGCGAGGCGGCGGACGAGGCACTGTCGGCACTGGCCGCCTGCCTCGATGCGCCACCCGTCGCTCCCGGTGCGGATGCCGCGCGTTGGAACGTCGAACACGGTCCGCTGAACCCGCAGGCGGTCGGACGGATCGTCTCCAATGCGCTGCCCGAAGGCGCCATCGTCTCCGTGGAAGGCGGCACTTGCGGCTACCCGTTCGTGACCGCATCGGCGCGGGCGAAGCGGCACACGGTCCTCACCAACACGGGAGGCGCCATCGGCCAGGGGCTGCCGGTGGCCATCGGCGCCGCCATCGCCTGCCCGGCTCGCCGAGTGTTCGCCCTGCAGTCGGACGGTAGCGCTCAATACACGATCCAGTCGCTATGGACGATGGCGCGCGAGCGCCTGCCCGTCATCGTGCTGATCGCCTCGAACCGTCGCTACGGGATTCTGCAAACGGAACTTGTCCGCAGCGGGTTGCCCGCCGACGCACCTCATGCAAGTCGCCTCACCGTGCTCGACGATCCCCCGATCGATTGGTTGGCGATTGCGCAAGGCTATGGGGTCGCCGCTGAGCGCGTGCGTACGACGCAGGCGCTCGAACTCGCGCTCGACGATGCGTTGGCCGACCTCGGAGGGCCGCGTCTCATCGAAATGTGTCTGCCCTGAGCGCGTCCGGCAGCGCCCATCAATTCGTTTTTCTCAATCGCATCTGTTATTGCCATGGATCTTCAACTCAAAGGAAAGTCCGCTTTCATCACGGGCGGCAGCATGGGCATCGGCAAGGCGGTGGCGCTCGAACTGGCCCGCGAGGGCGTCGACGTAGCCATTGCCGCACGGCGCATGGAGCAGCTCGAAGCCGCGGCGGCCGACATTCGCGCAGCGCTTGCGCCGCTGGGCACCGGCGTGGGCACGATACTGCCCCTCAGTGCGGACACGACCGACATGGCGTCGGTGGAGGCGGCGATGGCCGCTGCCGCCGCCCGGTTCGGCCGACTCGACATCCTGCTCAATGGAGCGGCGCACCCGGGCGGCCTCGTGCGCACCGAACTTGAGAATGCCGATCCGCAAGGGCTCCTGCTCGATATCGACATCAAGGTAGTCGGCTATCTGCGCTGCGCGAAGGCCGCGGTCCCATACATGCGCCGCAACGGCTTCGGCCGCATCGTCAATATCGGCGGCTTGACCGGGCGCGGCAGCAAGCAGCTTTCGGGCATGCGCAACGTCGCGATCGTTCACATGACCAAGACCTTGTCCGACCAGCTCGGACCTCACGGCATCACGGTCAACACCATTCATCCGGGGGTGGTCGAGACGCCTCATATCCACGAACTCTACGAAAAGGAGGCCGTGAAGCAGGGGCTGACGGCGGGCGAAGTCGAGGCCAATTACGTCAAGGCCACGCCGATCCGCCGCGTGCTGCAGCCTGAGGAAATGGGCTGGATCGTGGCATTCCTCGCCTCGCCGAAGGCCGGTTCGATCACTGGAGAATCGATCGGCTGCGACGGTGGCCTCACGCGCGGCATTTTCCTGTAACGCAGGGAGTATTCGTTCATGACGGCAACCCTATTGGTCGCAACGGCGGGGCAGGGCATTCTGCGCTCCAATGACGACGGCAAGACCTGGCATCGGCTCGGGCTCGAGGAGCCGATCGAGTTCGACGGCATCGTGCGCTCGCTCGCCGTGGATCCCGCGACGCCATCGCGCGTCTATGCGGGAGCCGATTCGGGCCTCTGTATCAGCGAGGACGGCGGCGCGCACTGGCGTCGCCCCGACAATATCCTGAACGGACAGACGGTCTGGTCGATCGCGATCGATCCTGGCAACCCGCAGGTGCTTTACGCGGGGACGGGCGCGCCGTCGCGCGCCGCACTGTTCAAGTCCACCGACGCCGGGCTGACGTGGGCCCGCACCGCGCCCGAGCTGCCGGAATTCTGCGCCGGCGTGAACCGCCCCCGCCTGCTCACCATCTGCGTCGATCCCGACGACGGCCGCAACGTCTGGTACGGCGTGGAAGAGGGCGGCGCATGGCGCAGCCGCGATGCGGGTGCGAGTTGGACGCGCGTGGATGGCCCCGGCACGGCGATTCGGAACAGTGACATTCATGCCATCGTCGTGCTGCCCGCGACAGCCGACAAGGCCAAGACCACACTCGTGCTGACCGTCAACGCCGTGTATCTGAGCGAGGACGATGGGCAGACATGGGACGGCAAACTCTCGCGCGAGCGCTTCGACGGGCTCTATTACACGCGCACGGCGGTTCAGTTGCCCAAGCCTTCCGGCGAGTTGCTGATGGCCATCGGCGATGGCACACCCGGTAGCCGCAGCCGCATCTACCGCTCGACGGACCGCGGATATGCGTGGAACGAAATGACGCTGGCCACGCCGCCGAATTCGACCTTCTGGGCCTTCGGCACACACGCGGCGCAACCCGAACTCGTCTATGCCGGGACGAAATACGGTCACCTGTTCTGCTCGCGCGACGGCGGTTGCAACTGGACGAAGGAGTGGCGCGACTTCAGCGAAATCACGGCCGTGGCGTGGACGCCGTTCGAAGCGCCTCTTGTCGCCCATGCGCAATCGACCCACTGAACGAAAGAGCGTGTCATGACACCATCCGAAATGCAGCGGCTCGCCAACGAGGCGAGCGCAAAAGGCCTGCCGTTGCCCGCACCGCGGATTCGGCGCACCCATCTCTCGCTTTGGGTGCGTGATCCCGATCGCTCGGGCCGTTGGTATGCCGAGGTCCTCGGCATGACGGAGACAGCGCGCGACGATCAATGGGTATTCATGTCGTTCGGCCGGAAACACCACGATATCGCGCTCGTTCGCGCCGTGTCCGATGCCGAGCTCGGCACGATCGGCCTGCAGCATTACGGGCTCGAGATCGACGGCGATTTGAACGAGCTGAGGCGGCTCTACGGCATGCTGCTGCGCCGCAACGTGCCGATCGTCAAGATTACCGACCACAAGGTCGGCGTAGGCGTGTATTTCACCGACCCGGACGGCAATCGCCTCGAGTTCTTCTGCGAGACCGTCGCGGACGATGAAGAAGGCAAGCGGGTACTGAACCGTTATCGCGCGCCGAGCGACCCGACGCAACTCGAACCCCTCTTCGGATAGATCGCCGATCGCGATCTCCGTCACACCAGCCTGTCAATCAAGGAGCCGCCGCCGTGAGCAAGGCCGCAAATTTCGAAACCCTCCATATCCGCAAGTGGTACACCCAGATCGAAGATTCGCTTGCCAACGAATCAGGGCAATTGGCCGACGGCGAGCCGTTGCGCAAGATCGCGATCGCCGCGGCCGTGCACAATCCGTACGCCGGCCGCTTCAGCGAAAACCTCGATGATCTCGTCGATCCGTCTCCGGCGCTTGGCCGGGAGTTCGCTCGCCGGATCGAGGTGCTTGCCGGCGATCGGAAGATCGAGAGCTACGGCAAGGCGTGCCTCGTCGGAGCGGCCGGCGAATACGAGCACGGCAACGCATTTCTGACCTCGATTTTTGCCGAGCCGATTCGCGCCGCGCTGGGCGGCGGAAAGTCGTGGGTACCTTCGAGCGGCAAGCGTGGCCCGATCAACACGGTGATCGACGTGCCATTGGCTCATAAGGACGCCCTTTACGTGCGGTCGCACTATGACACGCTCAGTTGCCTGTTCCCCGATGCGCCCAATGCCGACGAGATACTCGTGATTTTCGCCTTCGCGACGCGCGGCCGTCTCCATGCACGGCTCGGCGGCCTCAGGGCGAGCGACATCGTCGGCAGGGACGGGCTTGTCTGACATCGAATGGGATGGGTGGAGACCATGAACACGGCATCGGCG
The DNA here is from genome assembly GCF_034424545.1 of Trinickia caryophylli. Classification (NCBI taxonomy): domain Bacteria; kingdom Pseudomonadati; phylum Pseudomonadota; class Betaproteobacteria; order Burkholderiales; family Burkholderiaceae; genus Trinickia; species Trinickia caryophylli. Next base: position 2,149,771 of record NZ_CP139971.1, read on the forward strand.
CGAGAGGGATGGATCGGCAGCGACGGCCTGCGGTTGCGTTATCTGAGCTGGGGAGCGCACGATGCGCCGCCCGTCGTCATGTTGCACGGGCTGCGCAGCTATGCGCAGACATGGGCACCCGCGGCAGAAGCGCTCGTCGAGCGCTACCGCGTGATCGCGCTCGATCAGCGTGGGCGCGGGCTCAGCGATTGGGATCCGAAGCGCGATTACTACGCCGCCGCCTACCTGCGCGATCTGGAAACCCTCGTGGATGCGCTGGGCTTACGAAAGTTCGTGCTCGTGGGCCACTCGATGGGTGGAACCAATGCCTTTGTCTATGCGGGCAAGCACCCGGCGCGACTGGCCGGGCTCGTAATCGAGGATATGGGGCCCGGCGCCTCGGTCGATTCCCGAGGCTCGGAGCGTATCAGGCGCGAACTGCGTTCGACGCCCGATTCGTTTGCCTCGTGGGCAGAGGCGCGCGCTTTTTGGCACCGGCAGCGGCCGAACATTTCCGAGGCGGCGCTTGCCTCGCGTGTCGAGCATTCGCTGAAGGACAACGGGCAGGGGCGAGTCGTCTGGCGGCACGATGCCGAAGGTATTGCGGCCGCGCGTCTTGCCGCTACGCCCGAGCAACTGGTCGACCTGTGGCCGCTCGTGCGTGGGCTGCGTATGCCGACGCTGGTGTTGCACGGCGCGGATTCCGACTTCCTGTGCGTGGAGGCGGCCGCGGCGATGACGGCCGCGAACCCGTACCTGCGTGCGCACGCGATTGCCGGCGCCACGCATTACGTGCACGACGACCAACCGGACGCATTCAATCGCAGTGTGCGTTTGTGGCTCGACAGCCTCGACGATCCGACATGGAGAGAGGGGGCTGACCGGTGAAAACGGACCTGTCATGCCGGACCTCGGTGGCGATCGTCGGCGCGGGACCGAATGGCGTAGCGATGGCGAATATGCTCGGCCTGTACGGTGTCGATACGGTCGTCATCGAAAAGGAGGCGCGAATCGTCGAATTTCCGCGCGCCGTGGGCATCGACGATGAAGCGCTGCGTCTCTTTCAGACTGCGGGCCTGGCCGACGAACTGAGCCGCGACATCATTCAGAACGTGCCGCTGCGTATGTTCAAGGCGAACGGCGTGTGCTTTGCCGACATTCGTCCGTCGGTGCGCGAATTCGGTTGGTGGCGGCGCAACATCTTCATGCAGCAGCTCGCCGAAAAGACGCTGCGGCAAGGGCTCGAGCGGTATCCGCACGTCCAGCTCCGCACATGCGAGGAACTCGTTCATCTGGAGCAGGACGCGCAAGGCGCGACGTTGCGCGTGCGGCGCGATGACGGCGAATCCTATACGCTGCGCGCGGACTACGTGGTTGCTGCCGACGGCGGCCGCAGCCCGACGCGCGAGATGCTCGGTGTGAAGCTGGCCGGTACCACGCATCCGATCAAATGGGTCGTGGTCGACGTTAAAAACGCCGATCTCGAGCAGCCGTGCACGGCGCTCAATTGCGACCCGCGGCGTCCGAACGTCTGCATCTACTTGCCGTTCAATTTCCGGCGGTGGGAATTCCTTGTCTTTCCGCACGAAGACGAAGAGGCGATCGCGCGGCCCGAGTCGGTCCGCAAGCTGATCGCGCCGTACGTCGGCAATGTGGAGAACGTCGAGATCGTGCGTGCCCGGACATATACCCACCATTCGCGCGTGGCGGAGCGGCTGCTCGTTGGCCGCGTCGCGCTCGTCGGCGATGCGGCGCATCTCACGCCGCCGTGGATCGGCCAGGGGCTCAACGCCGGATTGCGCGACGTCGGCAACCTGGCCTGGAAGCTGGCCGGAGTCGTCAAGGGCACGCTGCGGACCGACGTGCTGGCGACCTACGAGTCCGAGCGTCGCGGCCACGTGAAGGCGATGATCGATCTCGCCGATACGTTCGGCGCGATGCTCATGCCCACGCGTAAGAGCGTGGCGTTTCTGCGCGACTGCTTTTTCGATCTTGCCCGGTGTGCGCCCGGGTTGCGCAGCTACCTGCTGCAGATGCGTTTCAAGCCGATGCCCCGGTACACGAACGGCGTGGCCCTGGCTGGCCGTTCGGGCACGACCAGTGCAATAGGCGCCACGGGCACAATGGGCTCAAGGGGCACAATCGGCTCCATCGGCACGATGATCGTGCAGCCCGACGTCGAGACGGCCGACGGCATGCGTCGCAAACTCGACGACGTGCTCGGGCCGTGGTTCTCGCTCGTGGGCTGGCGATGCGACCCGCAGGCCTTTTTGAGCGCCGCCGATCGCGCGTACTGGGCGGCTCTCGGCGCCAAGTTCGTGCAGGTGAATCGTTCGCGCAGCGGTGCGTGCCGCGAGCGGCGCGTCACGAGCGCGTTCGATACCGAATGCGTCGAGGATGTCGATAACGCGATGGCGGACTGGTTCGAGAAATACCCGGGACCCTTGGTGCTCGTGCGGCCCGATCGATACGTCGCCGCGCAAACCGATGCCGCCGGTATCGGCGACATGACCGCGGCCTTTCAGGCGTTCGCGCCGCGGCAGCCGGAGACAGCCCATGTTTGTTGAACAGCGCATCTACACGCTCGTGCCGGGTGGCACTGCGGAATATCTGCGAACCTATGCCGAATGCGGTCGTGCGGCGCAGGAACGGGTGCTCGGCAAGATGCTCGGATGCTTCACCACCGAAGTCGGGCCGCTCAACCAGCTCGTCTATCTGTGGATTTTCGATTCGCTCGAAGAGCGCTCCGTACGTCGGACGACGCTGATGGCCGACCCGGATTTTCGGGAGTTTCGCGCAAAGGTGCGTCATTTGCTCGTCAAGCAGGAGAACCTGATCCTCAAACACGAAATCGGCGGCTTGCTGGCCGATCGGGAACGGTAGTGCCCCGGAGCATCCACGCAGGTCTCGCGCGGCCCGGCAGCCGGCCTCACCACCGTCCGTACGACAACCACGATCGAGGTGTTCATCTTGACCCCATCCAATCCATCGGCCACGGGTGCGGCTGCGTCGCAAGCGCCTGATTACCCATCGCTCCATCTCTACATCGACGGCGAGTTTCACGCCGCGAGGGGGCGTCGAACAGAGCCGGTCGCCGATCCCGGAAACGAGCGCGTCATCGGCGAGCTGCCGCATGCGGATGCAGACGACGTTGCGCGCGCCATCCATGCGGCGCATCGGGCGTTCCGCGCGTGGAAGCGGGAGTCGCCGCTCGCCCGTTCCGAGGTGCTGAGGCGGGCCGCCCACCTCATTCGCCAGCGCGCCCGCGAGATCGGCTCCCATATCACGATGGATCAGGGCAAGCCGCTTCATGAAGCGGTGGCGGAGGTGATGTCGTCGGCGGAGCATCTCGAATGGCATGCGGAGGAGGGGCGGCGAATTTACGGACGCGTGGTGCCGTCGCGCTCGCCGGACGTGACGCAGACGGTGCTGCGAGAGCCGATTGGTGTGTGCGCGGCGTTTTCGCCATGGAACTTCCCGTTCAACCAGGCGTTGCGCAAGGTCGCGGCGGCGCTGGCATCCGGCTGCACGCTGGTGCTGAAAGGCCCGGAGGAGTCTCCAAGTGCGATTGCGGCGCTCGCGCGCATCTTTCACGATGCCGGCTTGCCGCCCGGTTGCCTGAACGTCGTGTGGGGTGTGCCGTCCGAGGTCTCTGCGCAACTGATCGAATCGCCGGTCGTGCGCAAAATCTCGTTCACGGGATCGGTGCCGGTCGGCAAGCGTCTTGCGGCACTCGCCGCATCGCAGATGAAGCGCATGACCATGGAGCTGGGCGGACATGCACCCGTGATCGTCTGCGACGACGCGGACGTCGAACGCGCCGCCACCATGCTCGCAGCCTACAAGTTCCGGAATGCCGGCCAGGTCTGCGTGTCTCCAACGCGGTTTCTCGTGCAGCGCCCCGTGTTCGAACGCTTCGTTCGGACGTACCTCGAAGAGGTGGGCAAGATCCGGGTGGGCTACGGTCTCGAAGAAGGCGTGACGATGGGCCCGCTCGCGCAGGAGCGGCGCGTTTCGGCCATCGAGGCGTTCGCTGCCGATGCGCGGGCGAAGGGCGCGCACATTGCCGCGGGCGGTATGCGATTGCCCGGCCCCGGACATTACTTCGCGCCCACGGTCATATTGGACCCGGCGCACGACAGCCGTCTCATGAACGAGGAGCCTTTCGGGCCGATCGTCGGCATCGTGCCGTTCGACGATCTGGATGGCGCGCTGACCGAGGCGAATCGGTTACCGTTCGGTCTGGCGTCGTACGCTTTTACGACATCGACGCGAAACGCTCATCGCATCAGCCGCGAACTCGAAGCCGGCATGGTCAACATCAACCATTTCGGCATGGCGCCCGCCGAGATCCCATTCGGCGGGATCAAGGATAGCGGCTTCGGCAGCGAGGGCGGCACCGAAACCTTCGATGGCTACCTCGTGACCAAGTTCGTGACGCAGTTCTGCTGATCAGGTTGCCGCGCCGATGCGCGCGGCCGCATCGACCAAAAGGGTGCCGAGTACCCGCTGATCGAAGAGGGCGAAATGCTCTGCGCGGAATATCAGCGACAGGCTGCTGTCGATGCTGCCGCCGCTGGCGGACCGGATGGGGGCTGCGATACCGACGAAGCCTGCGTCCAGTTCGCCCCGCGAGATGCAGTAGCCGGTCTCGACGATCTCCTGGCAGTGCCGCCAGAACGCCATCCAATCGTTGAACTCGCCCATCTCCGCATGGTGGCGCTCATGCAGCCGCTTCAGGCGTGCACGGGACATGAACGCGATGATCGCTTTCGACGATGCCCCCTGGAAGAGCGGCATGATGCGGCCGCGCCCGAAGCCCAACTCCAGATTCTCGGCGCCGGCCTCGTGCATGACGTTGATCACCTGCTCGTCGTACAGCGTCGATACGACCGCTTCGCCGCCCGTTACGCGAACCAGTTTCTGGACGATCGGCGTGGCGGCGATCAGCGTGGGATCCGATTGCCGCATGTTGTAGTCGAGATGGATGATGCGAGGCCCGAGGCAATAGCGGCCGTTGTTGCTTACGAGCAGCCCCGCCGATGCCAATTCCTTCACGTACCGGTAGCAGGTGGTGCGCGAGAACCCCATGTGCCCGGCGATCTCTTCCGCCGTCATCGACATCGCCGACGACGAAAAGACATCGAGGACGGAGAGCATTTTGGTGAGGCTCGACATGACATGATCCCGGGGCAGGTTGTGGCTGTGCGATGTTTGCGGCTGAGATGGCTCGAGCCTGTCCGGCGCGGCGCGAACCTTCGCGGCCGTAATGGTTGTGAACGGCCGTGAAGGGCAGCTTTGCGAATTTTGCGAATGGGACAAGCGCTGACGGATTTTAGCAACCTTGCGGGCCGTCATTCGGTGCACGGGCCACGTGCCGGTGCGTGGAGCGGTACGCGCGCGGGGCGGCTAACCATGCTTGCGGGGAATCGCGATCTCGAAAACGCTGCCGCCGTTGGCCGAGCGCCGATAGCGCGCGTGGCCGGCATGGGCGAGCGCAATCGCGCGCACCACCGAGAGGCCGAGCCCGGAGCCGCCGGAATCGCGCGAACGCGAAGCGTCGCCGCGCGTGAACGGCTCGAACGCCTGGGGCTCGAATTCGGGCGGGAGTCCCGGGCCGTCGTCTTCGACGCGCACAACGACGTAATCGTCGTCAGCGATGATCTGTACCCGCAACACGCCTGCGCTCGCGTAGCGCCGAGCGTTATCGAGCAGCGCGAGCAACGCTTGCCTGATCCGGGCGCCATCGCACGTCACCACCGTGGGCGAGATCGACAGTTCGACGGATAGCCCGGCCTGCTCGAGTGGCTGCCGGATGGAATCGACTGCACGCCGGACTTCCGCGCCGATGTCGATCGACGCCACGCGCATTTCCAGATGGCCGCTGTCTTGCAGCGTGACGACGCGCAGATCGTCGACGAGGCGGGAAAGTCCTTCCACCTGGAACAGCAGGCCTCGGAAGAGGTTCTCGTCGGGCTGGAACACGCCTTCGGCGAGGCCTTGCAACCGCCCTCTGAGCACCGTGAGGGGTGTGCGCAACTCATGCGCGATCGCCGCATTCCAAGCCGCCATATCCGCGGCCATATCCTGAAGCTTCGTGGCCATCGCGTTGAAGTCGTCGACGAGATGGGCCGTTTCGCCCAGCGAGCGATCGCCTGGGACAGCCCTTGCGGCGAGATCGCCGTTGGCGATACGCTGCGCCCCTTCAGCCAGCGAGTTGAGCGGAATCAGGATGCGTCTCGCAAGACGCAGCGCAAGAATCACGGCGATCACGAGGCCGACGAAAAGCACTGCGGCGAAGATCAGGTAGTCCGGCGCCTCCGGGATGAACATGTCCTCGGGCGGGCCCGCCGGTGGCCAGAACGTGTAGAGCAGCCCGTAGATGAGAAACGAACCGACGAAGGCGATCAGCGTGGTAATGGCGGAGACGAGGCCCATGGAGGCCACGATCTGCCGGCTCAGCTTGCTGCGCCCGGGCATCAGCTTTCCGTCAGACGGTAGCCGACGCCGCGCACGCCGGAAATCATGCCCGGTGCGCCGGCCTGATCGAGCTTCTTGCGAAGGTTGCTGACGTGGCTGTCGACGGTTCGTTCGCGGGCATCGCCGCCGGGCAGACAGGCATCGACCAGTTCACTGCGCCCGAAGGTGCGGCCGGGCGACCTGGCCATGTGGACGAGTATTCTGAACTCGGTCAGCGTCAGCGCAAGCGGCGCGGCGCCGTCTTTGCAGGCCACCGTGGCCACATAGCTTTCCGTATCGATCTCGAGCTTGCCCAGCCTCAGCACCCCGGCCTGCCGCGACTGGCCGGCACGCCGCAACACGGCCTGGATGCGGGCCACCACCTCCATCGGGTTGAACGGCTTGACGATGTAGTCGTCCGCGCCGAAACGCAGGCCCTGCAGGCGGTCGATATCCTGGTCGAGCGCGGTCAGCATGATCACGGGCGTATTGCTGCGGCGGCGCAGTTCCATCAATACTTGCCAGCCGTCCAGCTTAGGCATCTTGACGTCCAGCAGGACGAGGTCCGGCTTCAGCACGGCGTGAGCCTGCACGGCGGCCTGGCCGTCCGCGACCTGGTAGCTTCGGAACCCTTCCCGAGTCAGATAGGCGTCCAGGATCTCGGCGATCTCGCGTTCGTCTTCGGCGATGAGGATCAAGGCGTTGGTCATACGTCATTTCTCGTTTTTGTACAGATGTCACGCAGGCAGTGCATGCTTGCACAGCGCGCCGCGCTGGTAAACAGGCTCAACAGAATCTCGATCATATCTCGACGGTTTCTGGACAATGCGCGCTCATGATCGGGGAGTATTCGGCCGTTACGTTCGATCGCCTGCCAAGAGCGCGAACCGGGGTCCGCTCGCTTGAACCGCAACGACAGGATGTTTTGTGAAATACATAAAAAAATCGGCAATCGTCGAGGCAATACGGTACGACCAGCCCGGGCGCCATCCGCTCGTGGACGCATTCGAAGGGGGATGGCGAATCCCGACGCCCGACGGCTGGCGCAGTGTCGATCTGGGCGATTGGATCGTCACCGATTCAAGCGGGGTCTCCTGGCCCATGTCCGACGCGATGTTCATGCAAATGTACGAGCCCTGCGAGGCCGGCGACTGATCTCCACCCGATCTCCATAACGTCTCCACACGATCTCGGCACTGCGGTCCTACGATCGGGCAGCTTCGATAGTGCCCGCATCGGCGAACGGAAGCGCCCGCTGCCGGGCGCGCCCGATGGCGAGCCGGATCAACCATGGCTACGGGAGTCGCTTTGTTGGAGATGAAGAACAACTGGAGAACGGCGAAGGCTGCAACGCTGCTCGCGTTGCTGTCGCTTGGCGCGTGCAAGGAGCACGGCGAGCCGGCCGGGCAGACGAGCGCGCGCGCGCAGGTCAGCGTTGTCGTACTGCGCGCCCAGTCGGTGCCGCTTTCCACCGAACTGCCGGGACGCGTGGTGGCCTCGCTGGAAGCGGAGGTACGCCCCCAGGTCACCGGCATCATCAAGCAGCGGTTTTTTCGCGAAGGCAGCGATGTCCGGGAGGGCGAGGCCCTCTACCAGATCGACCCGATGACTTATCAGGCGGCGTACGACAGCGCGCTTGCCGCGTTACAAAAGGCGGAGTCCGCCGTGCCGGCGGCGCAGGCAAAGGCCGATCGATACAGCGCGCTGGTGAAGCGCAATGCCGTCAGTCAGCAGGAGTACGACGATGCCCAGGACGTTCTTGCCCAGGCCCGTGCCAGTGTGCGAGCGGCGGGGGCAAACGTCGAGGCGGCGAAGATCGCGCTCGACTATACGACGATTCGGGCGCCGATCTCGGGCCGCATCGACAAGTCGTCGCTCACGGCCGGGGCGCTCGTCACGGCCGGTCAGGCCACGGCCTTGACCACGATCCGCCAGATCGATCCGATCAACGTCGATCTGACGCAGTCGAGCATGAGCTTTCTGGATATGCGCGAGGCGCTCGAAGCGGGGCGCTTGCGATCCGCGGGCGGGGGCGTGGAGGTGAAGCTCAAGCTCGAGAACGGCACGACCTATCCGCTTGGCGGGCGACTGGAGTTCTCCGAATCGAACGTGAGTCCGGCGACGGGTACCTTCGTGTTGCGGGCCGTCCTGCGCAATCCCGCCCGCCTCCTGCTTCCGGGCATGTATGTGCGGGCCGTCGTCGATGAAGGGACGATCCCGCGCGCATTTCTGGTACCTCAGCGCGCCGTGAGCCGGGACCTTCGCGGCGAGGCGACGGCGCTCGTCGTACGAGAGGGGAAAGTCGTTCAACTGGCGCTGGGCGGTGCGCGGCAGTACGGCAACGACTGGCTCGTCGATAAGGCCGTATTAGATGGCGATCAGGTGATCGTCGAAGGCGGCCAGCGCGTGCGCGAGGGCGACGCCGTCGTCACGCGGCGGGTCGAGATCGATACCGCGACGGGCGCGATCCGTCCGGCAGCTCCGCTAGCCGGGGTCCGCGACGCGGGCGCACCTGCTTCCGGCCGTCCCCTGCTGAGCCGAGATCGGCAGCCCAATCGCGGTTGAGGGCGCCATGTCGGAATTTTTCATCAAGCGGCCCGTGTTCGCATGGGTCATCGCGATCGTCGTCATGCTCGGCGGGCTGCTCGCACTGCGCACGCTTGCCGTGGCGCAATACCCGGAAATCGCGCCCACCACCATATCCGTCATGGCCAGCTATCCCGGTGCGGATGCGCAGACGATCGAGAATTCGGTCACGCGCGTCATCGAGCAGGGAATGACGGGGCTCGACAACCTGCAGTACATGTCGGCGACCTCCAACTCGACAGGCGAGGTCGAAGTCAGGTTGACCTTCACCCAGGACGCCAATGCTGACGTGGCTCAGATGCAGGTGCAAAACAAGCTGCAGCTCGTCACCTCGCAATTGCCGCAGATCGTACAGGCCTCGGGCCTCTCGGTGACGAAATCGTCGGCGAGCTTCCTGATGGTGATCGGGTTCGTATCGACCGATGGCCGGCTGTCTTCCGCCGACCTCGACGATTACGTGGCGAGCACGCTCAACGACACGATCAAGCGCGTGCCCGGCGTCGGCAATACCCAGTTGTTCGGCTCGCCATACGCGATGCGGATCTGGCTCGACCCTACCCGGCTGGCGCACTATGCGTTGATGCCGGCGGACATCGAAGCGTCGCTGAGGGCGCAGAACACGCAGGTGTCGGCCGGGCAGTTGGGCGCTCAGCCGGCGCGCCCGGGGCAGCAGCTCAATGCGACGGTTACCGCGCGCAGTCGCCTGCAGACGCCGGAACAGTTCGGCAACGTCATCGTGAAGAGCGGGGCTGACGGCGCGATCGTCCGCCTGCGCGATGTCGCACGGGTCGAGCTCGGCGCGGAGAACTACACCTACAGCTCGCGCTACAACGGCATGCCGGCTTCGGGCCTCGGCATCAACCTCGCGGCCGATGCGAACGCGATCACCGTCGCCCGGGCCGTCAAGGCGTCGATCCACGCGCTTTCCGGCACGCTGCCCGCAGGGGTGAAGGTGTTCTACCCGTACGATACGACGCCCTTCGTGACGCATTCGATCAAGGGGGTCGTGAAGACGCTGCTGGAGGCCGTCGTCCTGGTCTTCATCGTGATGCTCGTGTTCCTGCGGAGCGTGCGTGCCACGCTGATCCCGGCACTGGCGATTCCGGTGGTGCTGCTCGGCACGTGGGGCGTGCTTGCGGCCGCCGGCTATTCGATCAACACCCTGACGATGTTCGCCATGGTGCTGTCCATCGGACTGCTGATCGACGACGCGATCGTCGTCGTCGAGAACGTCGAGCGCGTCATGGCCGAAGAAGGCCTCTCGCCGCGCGAGGCGACGCGCAAGTCGATGAAGGAGATCACCGGGGCGCTCGTGGGCATCGCGACGGTTCTGTCCGCCGTGTTCGTGCCGATGGCGTTCTTCTCCGGGGCCACCGGCGTCATTTATCGGCAGTTCTCCGTCACGATCGTCACGTCCATGCTGCTGTCGGTGCTCGTCGCGCTGATTCTCACCCCTGCGCTGTGCGCAACGTTGCTGCGGCCGCGCGAGGCGCATGGCGGGCGGCGCGGCCTCGGGAGATGGTTCGACTCCACGTTCGAGCGCGGCGTCGCGGCTTACGGCACCGGTGTGCGGGGCGTACTGGCTCGCGGCAATCGAATACTCATCGCCTTCGTTGTCTCCCTTGGGGTGCTTGCCTGGTTGTTCGGCCGCCTGCCCGGCTCCTTCCTGCCCGTGGAGGACCAGGGAATCGTAATGACCGCGGTGCAGTTGCCCACGGGCGCGCTGCGCGACAGGACGGCGCGCGTGCTCGACGAGGTGACGCGCTACTACCTGAGCGAGGAGCGCGATGCGGTCGAGGGCGTCATGACGATCGAGGGCTTCGGCTTCAGCGGGTCGGGACAGAACGTGGGGCTCGCGTTCGTGCGGCTGAAGCCCTTCGCCGAACGGCGCGCGGCGCGCCTCTCGGCGGAGGCCGTGGCGCAGCGTGCGACGGCGGCTTTCGAGCGGATCACCGATGCGCAGGTGTATGCGCTGCTGCCTCCCGCGATCGAGGAGATGGGAACGTCGAACGGTTTCGACTTCTACCTGGAAGACAGCAACGGCACGGGGCGTGACCGGCTCGCCGCCATGCGTGACCGCGTGCTGGCCGCCGCCTCGCGCAGCCCGCTGCTAAGCAACACGCGGCCGGCCGGCCAGGAGGCCGCACCCCAGTTCGTCGTCGATATCGATCAGGAGAAGGCGAGTGCGCTCGGGCTGAGTCTGCATGACGTCAATACCACGCTGTCGGTCGCGTGGGGAGGTGATTACGTCAACGACTTCATCGATCGCGGCCGTGTGAAGAAGGTTTACCTGCAGTCCGTTGCGGATTTCCGGATGCAGCCGGGCGATATCGACCACTGGTTCGTGCGCAACGGAGGCGGCGAGATGGTGCCGTTCTCGTCGTTTGTGCGGAGCAGATGGGCGCTGAGCCCGACGCAACTCGAGCGCTACAACGGCCGCGCCGCGGTGCAGATTCAGGGCGAGGCTGCGCCGGGCGTGAGCTCCGGTGCGGCCATGCGGGAGGTGGACCGCCTCGTCTCGCAATTGCCCGCCGGATACCGCCACGAATGGACCGGGCTGTCATGGCAGGAGCGACTGTCGCGCGACCAGGCCACCGCGCTCTATGTGATGTCGGCGCTGGTGGTGTTCCTGTGTCTCGCGGCGCTGTACGAGAGCTGGTCGATCCCGCTCGCGGTGATGCTCGCCGCGCCGATCGGCATCGCCGGCGCCGTATTGGCCGCGCTGGCATTCGGGCAGACCAACGACATCTATTTCAAGGTGGGATTGCTGACGACGATCGGCCTGGCGGCGAAGAACGCGATTCTCATCGTCGAGTTCGCGCTGGAGCGCGAGGCGCAGGGCGAGCGGGCCGTGGATGCGGCCATCGGGGCAGCGATACAGCGCCTGCGCCCGATTCTCATGACATCGCTGGCGTTCATTCTCGGGGTTGCGCCGCTCGTGCTCGCAACGGGGGCGGGGTCGGGCGCGCAGCACTCGATCGGTATTGGCGTAATGGGCGGAATGATTGCCTCGACAGCCGTGGGCGCGCTCGTCATTCCCTTGTTTTTCGTAGCGGTGCGCATGGCGTTTGGCGGTTCGCCGCGGGCTTCGGGCCATGTCGGAGCAGGGGGCGGGTCCGGGCAGGACACGCCAAACGATCGGAAGGATGACGGGGGAGAGGCGCGATGAGCGCGATGAAGGCGATGAGACCGATTGCCGGGATCGTTGTGAGAACAACTATATCGGCTTGCCGGACGAAGCACGGCCCATCGCGTGCCGGCGTATGCGCGGCGGGAGCCCTCGCAGCATGCTTTGCGCTCGCGAGCTGCACCGTTGGCCCCGATTACCGTCCGACGGCTTTGCCCGTACCCGACGCCTGGTCCTCGGCGGGAGGGCAGACCTCGGCAGGCCGGCCCGAGCTCGCGCGATGGTGGACTCGGCTCGGTGATCCGCTGCTCGACGCGCTCGTCGACGAGGCAGTGGCCGGCAATCTCGACGTTGCGAGCGCGCAGGCGAAAGTGCGCGAGGCGCGCGCGATGTATCGGCAGGCCGGCGCAACGATGTTCCCTGCGCTGAAGGGGGCTGTTTCCGGGACGCGTTCCGGCGGCGCGAGCCGCCGGCTGTCGTCGGGTGCTCCCGGCAGCTCGTCGGGCGATCGGAGCGGCGCGAGCGGATCAGGCCTGTCGGCCGGTTCGAGCGAGCTGTTTCAGGCGGGATTCGACGCGAGCTGGGAATTGGACCTTTTCGGCGCCAACCGTCGCGCGACGGAGGCGGCGAAGTACGGCGTCGACGCGGCGCAATGGGCATTGATGGCGACGCAGCTTACGTTGATCGGCGACGTGGCGTCCTCCTACGTACAGGCGCGCGGTTACCAGGCGCGGCTTGCGCTGGCTCGGAGCACTGCGGCATCGCAGCAGGAAACCGCGCGCATCACGCAGCTCCGGTACGAAGCGGGCGCCACGTCAGGGCTCGACGCCGCCAATGCGACGGGACAGGCGCAAACGACGCTCGCGGCGGTGCCGGCGCTCGAGGCGGCCTACACGCAAGCGGTGCACGGCCTTTCCGTGTTGTCGGGGCGAACTCCCGAGGCGCTGCTGCAGCGAATGAGCGAAGCCGCGCCGCTTCCCGCGCCACGGTTGCCCATTGCCATTGGCGTGCCCGCCGACGTGCTGCTGACGCGCCCTGATGTGCGGCTGGCGGAGCGCCGATACGCGCAATCCACTGCACGGGTGGGGCAGGCCGAGGCTGCGCGTTATCCCAGCGTCAACCTCGTCGGAAGCATCGTGACCACGGGTGCGCGGCCCGGCGAGTTGAGCCGGCGCTCGTCGATCGGCTGGTCGTTCGGGCCGTCCATCACGGTTCCGATTTTCAACGGCGGCAGGCTCAAGGCGGGTGTCGAGGTGGCTCGCGCCGAGCAGGACCAGTCTTTCGTCGCCTATCGTCAGGCCGTCTTGATCGCGCTGAAGGATGTGGAGGATGCGAGCGTTGCTTTGTCCCGGGAGACCGAGCGCATCGCGGCGCAGCAGGCAGCCGTTGCGTCTTATCGGACGTCTTCGGACCTTGCCCACTTGCTGTACCGGACGGGTGCGACCGGCTTTCTCGAAGTCCTGACCGCGGAGCGCTCGCTCTATCAACTGCAGGACGCACTTATCCAGAGCGAGGTTTTGCTCGCCGTCCATTACGTCGCGTTGAACAAGGCGCTCGGCGGAGGATGGGACGGGCAAACGGACACGTCGAGCTCGAGCGTCGCCCGCCCTCCTCTGACGAACGTATCGGACTGACTCTTTCATGCGAGCAGTGATCAAACTATTGGCCGATACGTCGGCCCTCCTTTCCACGTTCATACCGGGTCACGACGCGAAGTCGCGTTTTCGCAGGCTGCGCATATGGCTCTACGCGGCGCTTTATCCCGGTGCCGCGTACTGCTGGTTCAAGGCGCTTTCGCAGAACCGTTTTCTCGTCGATATGGCGCGGCAGGATCGGCGTTTCGCGGAGCAGCCGTTTCATGGCCTGGTGCGCCGACATCTCGACGCAGTGGCACGCGTTGCGATGATGCGCGACCATTTCACGTTCATGGGCCGATTGTTCGGCGAGCCGATCGCCGAGCGGCTGTATTTGCGCCACGAGCGGATCGTGCTGGCCACGTCTCCCGATTTCACGATCGTGCTCAAAACGGTCACGCGCTGCCGGCGCGAGGGATTCCTGACGGTCGCATGTACCGACATTGCAACCGGGGTGGATCTCGCGTGGGCAACGCTCACGATCGAGCAGCGGCCTGACGGCCACGCGCCCGAGCTTTTCATCGGCGGCTTGCAGGGCCCGGCGGGCGAAGCCCGCGAGCGCGTGCGTTCGGTCACCCGGGCGAATTACGGGTTGCGGCCGAAGGCGGCGGTCATGGAGGCGATTTGCGCATTGTGCGGCCTGCTTGACATTCGCGCACTGACGGCGGTGACCCGTGCCTTCCATATATCGACAGCGAATGCCAACGCGTTCAGATCGGATTACGACGCCTTCTGGCAGGAGATGGGGGGCGTCCGGATCGGCGATCGCTTCGTGTTGCCGCTGATCCCGCCTCATCGCACGATAGACGATGTCCCGTCGAACAAGCGCGCGGCCTTCCGGCGCCGCCAGACGTTGATATCGGAAATGAAACGCGAGATTCGGGACAACCTCGAGCGCCTGCTTCTGGGAGAGCGGTCGATGTGCGAGGTCGAGCGGGCCGAATGATCGGCGCCGCCGTCGTGACAGGGGAATCAGAAGCGATGAATCATCGCTACGCGGTAGGCCATTTGATTGCCGCCCGACGATGCACCGGCCGACCCGATGATGCGCGCGCGATCGAAATCCGTTCCCGTTTTCCCGGTTGCGCGCTGATAAGCACCCTGGATGTACACCGATGTCCGCTTGCTGAGGTCGTAGTCGAGCGTGAGCGAAACGTGGTGCCAGCTCGGCGACGCGTCACCCGACGTGGCCGTGACACGTGCGTGCGTAAAGGTGTAGGCTGCGCCGAGCCAAAAATTGGGCTCGAAGAAATACTGGCCATTGATTTCGAAGTTATCGAACTTCCACGCATTCTGGCTGCCCGATGCGGGCTGATTGGCGAAGTAGAGATTCGCGCTCGGCTTGTACACGTCGACATGGGAGTAGGCTGCCGAGACGGTGAGCTTGTCGTTGAACTTGTACGACAGTGCCACGTCGATGTTTTGATGAGTCTCGCCGACGAATACCGCATCGTCGCTCGACAGTGCGCCGGCGGCGCTGGTGCCCGCGTTGTTCGTCCTGAGGTAGGCGACGGCTGCGGAGAACGCCGCCATCTGATATTGAGCGGAAGCGCTGTACACGCGGTTCCGAGCAAATCCCCCGGCCTGGTTGCTGAAGCCGTACAGCACTTCGCCCTTGAAACCGGCGTAGGCCGGCGAAACGTACTTGACGCTGTTCTGAATCCGGTAATCGAGGTCGGAATTGTCGTTATCGTATGGGTGTGCACTGAAGTCTCCCCCCCAACTCCCCGCGGCCGTAAAGGGGCTCCACATGTCGACCGTGGGATCGTATTGGCGTCCGAACGTGAGTGTGCCGTATCGGTCCGAAGTCAATCCCACGTAGGCCTGCCGTCCGAACATGCGTGATGCGAGTCCGACGTTTCCGTTGCTTGCATTAAAGGCGTTTTCCAACACGAAGATTGCGGAGAGTCCTCCGCCGAGATCCTCGGATCCCTTCAATCCCCAAAAGCTGGCGATGGTATTGCCGCTCACCATCTGGTAGGTGCGGCTTCCGGCGGCATTGGTCGTGAAATTAATGCCTTCGTCGATCAAACCATATAGCGTGACGGCATTCTGCGCATGACCAGCCGTGCTGAAAGCGGCCAGGCTCGCGGCCGCGAGGGCCGGAATATTTTTTTTCATCGAGATCTCCACATCCGGAAGGAGGGGGGCGGTTGAGTGACGGCCTTGCGGCGGATTACAGGATTCGCCGCAAGACATCGTTTCGGCGGTCAGGATCGAAAAGCCGGTGTCTCAATGCGCCGGCGATATGCAAGACGATGAGTGCGAGCAGGGTATAGGCGAGCGTTCTATGCAGCCATTGAAATACGGCAAACCAGTTGTCGTTTTTGGGAAGCAGTTCGGGCAACTGGCCGATGAAGAACGGCACGCCGTCGCTTTGCGTATAGGTGCTGGACATGGAATAGCCCATCAGCGGAACGACGATTGCCAATAGGTACAGAAGGCGATGAGCGGTCTTCGCGCTCTTCTTTTCCCATGCCGGCAATCCGGAGGGCAGCGAAAGCGGTGCGGTCCGGGCACGGATTGCCAGTTGCGTCAGAACAACCAGCAGCGTGAGCACGCCAAATTCCTTATGCGTGGGGTAGTACCAGTCGTATTTCGTGGCCACGTTGTCGCCCAACCGAACCATGTGCCATCCGGTCCATAGTTGCGCGCCGATCAGAATCGCTCTGAGCCAGTGAAGCAGTCTCACCACGAACGGGTATTTGTCGGGTGCGTAATCGACAGTCTGGACTTCCATTGGTTTCCCCTCTGGTCAATCGAGTGCGAGGTTTCGAATTGCGGGCCGGCGTCTCGCGCACCGATGGCCGGTGGGCCGTCGATGCGCGTTTCGACAGGACGCGATCAATGGGCGGAACAGACGCTCCGGCAGCACTCGTGCAATGCTTCGCGAAGCGTTCCCGCCATGAAGTCGGCTTCGCCGAGTTCGAGCGTGAGCGGTGGCGAGATGACGACCTTGTTCGCGATGGCGCGAACCAGCACGCCGCGCCGGCGCGCGGAATCGGCTACGCGCGCCGCGAAGCCTTCGTTCGGATCGAGCGGTGTTCGGCTGGCCTTGTCGGTCACCAGGTCGAGCGCCAGCATGAGACCCTTGCCGCGCACATCGCCCACTGTCTCGAATTCCTCTCTCAATGGCAGCAGTTGCTCGAGCAGATACTTGCCGACTCGCGCGGCGTTGGCCGGCAGATTTTCGGCTTCGACGATGTCGAGTACGGCGAGGGACGCTGCACAGGCGAGCGGGTGGCCGCTATACGTATAGCCGTGCATCACCACATGAGAGAAGCCTTGTCCATGCTCGATTGCCTGCGCGATCCGTCCGTTGTACATCGTCGCGCCGAGCGGCACATATCCCGCCGAGATGCCCTTGGCGAGGCACAGGATGTCGGCGGCTACCTTCCATCCGCGGCTGCCGAGCATGCTGCCCGTGCGGCCGAATCCGGTGACGACTTCGTCGGCTATCAGAAGAATGCCGTGTCGGTCGCAGACTTCGCGAACACGAGGCCAATACGCGGCCGGCGGCACGATCAGGCCGCCGGCGCCTTGCACGGGCTCCGCAATGAATGCCGCGATCGTTTGGGGGCCATGGAACGCGATGGCCTCCTCGAACTGCCGGATGCAGTGCTCGACGAGCTGAGCAGGATCTTCGCAGCCCCACGGGTTGCGATAGAGCCAGGGCGTGTCGAGCAATACGCACCCAGGCAACAATGGGCCGTGGTTATAGTGATATACGCCATTGCCACCCACCGACGTGCCGCCGATATGCACGCCGTGATAACCGTTGCGCAGCGAAATGAACTTCGTGCGCGACGGCTCGCCTGCCGCGACCCAATACTGGCGTGCCATCTTCAAAGCGGTTTCGACCGCGTCCGAGCCGCCGCTGCCGAACATCACGCGTTGCATGTCCTCCGCTTCGAACATCGCGCAGAGGCGATCGGCGAGATCGTAGACGCGCGGATGGGCTACGCCGTCGAACGTCTGGTAGTACGACAATTCGTCCATTTGGCGCGCGATTGCCGCTTTGACTTCGGGCCGGTTATGGCCGACATTGACGTTCCACAATCCGCCGACGCCGTCGAGCATCCTCTGCCCGTCGACGTCGAAGACGTAATTGCCCTCTCCTCGGGCGATCACGACGGTGGGTGTGGAGTGTCCGGCGGCTGCGGAACTCATGGGATGCCAGAAACGCTTTTGACGATTTTGATAGCTCATGGTGTTTGTTGGTACTCGTGAAGTGCTTCGGAATACTGCACGGGAGCGACCGCATCGGTCGCCGGTTTCCGTGCGCTCAGAGCGCAGCGGTGACGACTTTCTCTTCGAGATACGAATCGAGTGCGGCGCGCGACAGATCCCTTCCGGTCCCGCTATGCTTCACGCCGCCCCAGGGCAGGCGAGGATCGAGCGGGCTCCAGGCGTTGATGGCGACGGCACCCACGTGCAGACGTTGCGCGACCCGATGGGCGGTGCCGAGATTTCGCGTCCAGAGGGACGCCGAAAGCCCGAACGACGTGTCGTTCGCGATGTGGACCGCCTCGTCTTCGCTGTCGAACGGCATGACCATGCCCACGGGACCGAACACTTCCTCGCGGGCGATGCGCATGCCGGGATGCACACCGCCGAGAATCGTCGGTCTGACGAACCAGCCGCGCGGCGGCACCGCCTCGTCGCCTGCCAGTACGACCGCGCCTTCGGCGAGCGCTCCGTCTATATGCGCGCGCACGCGCTCGAGGTGACGTTGGCTGATGAGCGCGCCCATCTGCGCGGTGGGCTCCGAGGGTGGGCCCACGCGGATCGTGCGAGCCGCATCGGCGAGCTTCGCCTCCACGGTCGGCGCGAGCGAGCGGTGGACCAGCACTCTCGATCCGGCGGCGCACGTTTGCCCCTGGTTGGCGAACATACCCATCGCCAAAGCGGGAATGGCGGTTTCGAGATCGGCATCGGAAAAGACGATCTGCGCAGCCTTGCCGCCAAGCTCGAGCGTGACGCGCTTGAAGGTTTTCGCCGCTTCGCTGGCGATCGCACAGCCGACTTCGGTGCTGCCGGTGAAACTGATCTTGCTGACGCGCGGATGGGCGACGAGTGCGGGGCCGACTTCGGCGCCGGCTCCGTGAACCACGTTGACGACACCGTCGGGAATGCCGGCTTCGCAAGCGAGCTCGCCTAGTCTCGCGACGGCGAGCGGCGCGTCCTCCGACGGCTTGATGACGACGGTGCAGCCGGCGGCGAGTGCCGGTGCCAGCTTCCATACGGCGATCATCAAGGGCGCGTTCCACGGGATGATCTGCCCGGCAACGCCCACTGGCGCGCGCAAGGTGTAGTTGAGCGTCGGACGGCCCATGAAGCCGTCGGTTGGGATCGTCCGCCCCTCGAGCTTGTCGGCCCATCCCGCGAAGTAGCGCAGCGTGTCGATGCACAGTGGCACGTCCATCATGCGCATTTCGGCAGGGGGGCGCCCTTGCTCCTGCGCCAGGAGCATCACGAGGGCATCGGTGTGGCGTTCGAGAAGGTCGGCGAGCCGGTGTATCGCGGCCGCGCGGGCGGCTCCGCCCATACGAGCCCAAGGGCCCTCGTGCAGCGCGGTGTGCGCGGCATGAACGGCGCGCCCGACATCGTCGGCGCCCGAGGCCGGCACGAGCGCCAGCATTTCGCCGGTAGCCGGCGCGTATTTTTCCAGGTAGCGGCCGGACGCTGCTTTGCAGCGGCGGCCGGCGATCAGGTTGTCGAGTTTCATCATGATGTCCGCATGGCTGAGGGAACGCGTCGCCGGATCGCTTCGACGGCGCCGGCTTCGCGCGAGGCGTGCAAGGTGGCGTCCGGCCGACTTCGAGTACCACTCTATGTCGATGAAATCCCGAGGCTTGTCCGCTTTTGGCAATCGCTGCGGGCTGGCGGTAATAGGGGATACCCGAGGCGTTGCGGCGGTGGATGCAACGAGCGCGCGCGGGCGCACGCACGGGCCGCGGCGGCCGTGCGCGTCCGACTGCGTGTTCGGTTACTGAACGGCGCGCCCGAGGTCCTGATACAGCGCCGGGTCGTTGCGCTTCAAGCGCAATGCGGCCCAGACGCCGAACGTGCCGGTAGCGAGAACGAGGTAGGGGAAAAGCGCGACGAGCGTCGAATCGGAGCCGCTCAGCACCGAGAGGTTGCGCACGACGAGGACGAGGCACGCGCCGAGCGCGACGACGCTCACGAGCGGCGCAATCAGCCGGTGCACGATTCCCGCATCGCGATGATCGCGGGCGAAGAAGGCGATCACCGATGCTGCCACGAGGATCTGCACGGCGATGATGCCGATCGTTGCGAGCGCACTCATCCACGAGAAGACGATCGCGAACGGATCGAGCCGGAACGCGGCGGAGCCGACGATGGATGCGAGTGCGATCGCCGTCTGAACTTTCCCGGCAACGTCCGGGCAGCAATGGACGGGGCTCGTGTGTCCGAACTGTCGCCAAAGCACCCCTTCGCGGCCCATCGCATAGAAGTAGCGCGCGATCGTGTTGTGGAACGAGAGGATGGCTGCAAACAGGCTCGTGACGAGCAATACGTTCATCGCATCGGTGGCGGCATTGCCGAGCAGACGCCCGCTGACGGTGAACCACAGATTGGCGGGATCTTTGGCTGCCTGCGAGGCGATGTGGGTTTCGCCCCAGGCCTCGACGATCGCCCAGGACGAGAGTGCGTAGAACGCCATGATGAGAAGCACGGCTACGTACGTCGCACGCGGAATCGTTCGCTTCGCGTCGCGGGCCTCCTCCGAAAAAATGGCGGTTGCCTCGAAGCCCATGTACGAGCCGAGAACGAAAACGAGCGCCGTGCCCAGGCCGGGCGCGAGCACCGTCGAGGGACTGAAAGGCTTCATGCTGAAGCCGCCTGTTGCGCTGCCGTGCACGATGATCGCGAGATCGAGCAGCATCACGATGCCGATCTCGCAGATCATCAGAACGCCGAGCAGCCGCCCGCTGAATTCGATTTGCCTCGCGCCGCAAAAATGGACGATTGCGGCGCAGGCCAGCGCGAATACCCACCATGGCACGTTCTGGCCATAGTGCTGCTGGATGGCATTGTTGAGAAAGAAACCGAACATGCTGTAGATGGCGATCTGCACGGCGTTGTAGGCCACGATCGCGATGAAAGCGCCGCCCACGCCGAGCGGCCGTCCGAGGCCATTGGCGATATACGCGTAAAACGCGCCGGCGTTGGAGATGTGGCGGCTCATCGCGGCATAGCCGATGCTGAAAACGAGGTACATCAGGCCGGCCAGCACGAAAACGCCGGGTACCCCGGCGCCGTTGCCGAGCGAAAAGGCGGCCGGTGTGGCGCCCACCATTGCGGTGAGCGGCGCCGCGGCGGCGACGACGAAAAAGACGATCTGCGCCAGCCCGACGGCGTTTTTGCTGAGCCCGCCCGCGGGCCGGGTCGATATTTCGTTCATGGGTGATCCTCGTGACCGGGCCGCTCGTTCGAGCTCGCTTCCGGCATGCCTTGTCCATAGCCCTGCGTTCGAGGTTGCCGGCAAAGGGTTTTCTGGCAAATCCTATGACGTTTCCGCGATGCAGACGCGCTTCGACGGCCATCCTGGGAGGACCGGCCGCTGGGTCGGGCCGGATAACCGTCGAACCACTCTATGGCGACGAAATCCGGACCTTTGTCCGCAATTGGCAATTCGTGCGTTTCGCGCTGCCTGGGAGTTACCCCAGTGCGCATCGTCGGGCGGGCGCGGCGATCATCGCGACCGCCGTGTCTGCGATGGCAACTCGTGGAAGTGCTGCTGGTAGTAGTACGAGAAACGCCCGAAATGGGAAAAGCCGTACTGTGCCGCCGCATCGCCGATGCGGACCGAGGCGGGGGTGGCCATCAGGAAGCGGCGGACCGCATTGAGCCGGATCGACCTGAGGTAGGCTGTCGGCGTCGTACCGACGACGTTCTGGAAGCTGTATTGCAGCGTTCGGCGGCTGATCTTCAGGTGGTGGCAGAGATCGAGAACCGTCAGGACGTCGTCGTCGCTGCCGAGCGCGAGTTCCTGGCTCTTGCGCACGATGTAGCTCTGCGTCGACATCGGCGGCAGCGCGCGCTGTTCGGAATCGTCGGGCTGCAGCAGATCGAGCAGAATGCCAACGATGCCATGCGCGAGCACCTTTTCGTCGAACGCGTCGCGCTGTGTGAGCGATTCGGCGTCGAGCGCCTGATGAAGCAGTTGCTCCAACCCGCTCACGGCTGCCCGGTAGCGCTCGCTCGGTACCGGCAGCACCGGTTGCGTCAGTATGCGCTCGGGCAAATCGGCGAATGCCGCCTGCTCGCGCTCCGTGACGAGCGAGCGTTCGAAAGTGAAGGCGATTACATCGGTATCGCAGGGCAGGTGGGCGACGAATTCGTCGCCGCCGCGCAGCGTCAGAAGACTGGGGCAACTGACCGCGCGCCCCTGGACGACCGGGGCGACGGCATGCACCACCGGCAAGGCGAAGCACAGCCGGTTGCGCGGCGCGAAGCCGTGCTGCATGACGCGCTGGTTCATCCGCTCGCGAAACACCTGGAAGCGCTGCCCCGTGATCTGACGCAGCGAGGTATTCGCGAGGCCGGGGCTGATCTGATCGTAGCGCTGACTCCAGCTCGCAATGGCTTGCGAGTGAAGGAACACATCCGAGAAGCACCGTGTTTCAGTACGCAGATTCATGATCCGTTTCACCGTTCGCCGCTCGACGTGGCAGGCCAGGACCGGGAACCGGACGTGGCCGATCGCCGTATTGAAAGCCTTGTTTTGAAGCCTTGTTTGGAAGCTTCGTGCCGCGCTTGTCCGATGCCTCCGGGAAAGAAAGCATGCAGAGCCGCAGCATAACAGCCGCCGCCGGCATTTCGATATTCCGTCATAAAAGCCGGCTTCGCACCGGCTGAACGACGATCCGGTCGTCCGCGAAAGCGGTGACGTGCGGGTGTCTTACAGGGAGGAGGCGATTCGCGGAAATTGAATGCTTTTTGAAAGAAAGCGTGTTGTTCGGCGAACAACGGAAGGAAGCGCCGGCCCGCTGACAGGGGGCATCTCGCCGGCCGGCGCCATGGTCTGGCTATTTTTATTGTTGCCCGGGTTGCCCGGGGCGTCCGAGGTAGTCGAACTTGCCGAGTTCCACGCCGTTGTGCCGGAGAATGTCGTACGCGGTGGTGATGTGGAAGAAGAAGTTGGGCAGCGCGAAATGCAGCAGATATCGGGAGCCCGAGAACTCGAGCGTGCTCGTCGACGTCGTCAATTTGACGATGCGTTCCTTACTGCCCTCCAACGCGGCGGCGTCGATGCCGCGCACGTAGCCCATCGTTTTCTCCAGACGGGCGTCGAGCTCGTCGAAGGTGCGCTCGACGTCCTCGTACTTGGGCGGATCGAGCGCAGCCAGACGCGCCACGCAAAACTTGGCGGCATCCGCCGCGATCTGGATCTGGCGCGTGAGCGGATGCATGTCCGGAAAGAGGCGGCTTGCCAGCAGCACGGCCGGGTCGATCTTCTTCATGTGCGCATGTTCCTGCCCCTTGTGCAGAATCGCGCGGAGGTTCGTGAGTCCGCGCTCGAACACGGGTACCGACGCTTCGTACATCGAAAGGCTCATTGAATTCCTCGACGTTGTGGTTGCGGGCATCGCCGACATTGGCCGCGCCGCGCTCGCATGATATGCCACGTGCATGATGCGCGCCGCCGAGTCGTGCCGTCAGGCCCTGCGCTTATCCGATCGGCCAGGACACGTATTGTCCGATTCCGGCCGTACCCTGCATGCACTACACTTTGGATCAGTCATCCGACGAATCGTGTTGCGATGCCGCATGCGGGCCAGTTCGTGAGAGGGAACTGCGCGAGCATGGGTCGGTCGGAATTCCGACGTGATCCTTCCAGACAGGAGCGTCAAATCATGACAAAAGCAAGAGAGCGAATCGAGGGCAGCGATCGTGAGCAGGTGAAGGGCTCGACTTGTCTCGGGCCGTGTGATCCCGCGCAAACGATCCGCGTAATGCTGACGCTGCGGCGCCAGTCCGAGGACACGCTCGAGCAGGCGGTGCAGAAGATTGCGCGCGGCGAGCAGGAGGAGCCGCTCGCGCGCGACGCGTTCGCGCAGCAATTCGGCGCGCTGCCGGCCGATATCGCGAAGGTCGAGGCGTTCGCCGCCGAGTACGGCCTGCGCGTGTCGAGCGCCGACACGGCGGCTTCCACCGTCATCCTCGAAGGTACGATCGAGCGATTCCAACAAGCGTTCGGCGTGCAGCTCTTGCATTACGAACATCCCAAGCTCGGTCATTTTCGAGGGCGTACCGGCCACTTGACCATACCGGCCGATCTCGGAGGCGTGGTCACCGCCGTGCTTGGCCTCGACGATCGTCCACAGGCCCGGCCGCACTTCCGCATTCAGCCCACGATCGAGGCACGGCGCGCAGCTGAAACGTTTACGCCGCTGCAGGTCGCGCAACTCTATGATTTCCCGCCGGGCGACGGCAGGGGGCAATGCATTGGAATCATCGAGCTCGGCGGTGGTTACGATCAAGACGAGCTCAAGCAGTACTTCACCGACCTGGGCGTGAAGGTGCCCGAAGTGGTGGCGGTGGGCGTGGGCGGCGCGGCGAATGCGCCGACGGGCGACCCCGGCGGGCCCGATGGCGAAGTGATGCTCGACATCGAGATTGCGGGCGCGATCGCGCCGGAAGCCAAAATCGCCGTGTACTTCGCACCGAACAGCGACGCGGGTTTCATCGCCGCGCTCAAGCAGGCGGTTCACGATACGGCGAACCGGCCTTCGGTCATCTCGATCAGTTGGGGCGCGCCCGAATCGTCATGGACGTCGCAGGCGATCAAGGCGTTCGACGAGGCCCTGAAGGATGCGGCGGCGCTGGGCGTAACCGTATGCGTCGCATCGGGCGACAGCGGCTCGAGCGACGACGTTGCGGGCGGCGATGCCGTCGATTTCCCGGCATCGAGCCCGTACGCGGTGGCGTGCGGCGGCACGCGGCTCACGGCCGCGTCGTCTGGCGGGGCAGGCCTTGCCATAGCCAGCGAGGTCGTCTGGAACGATGGGCGGTCGGGTGGCGCGACGGGCGGCGGCATCAGCGAGCATTTCCCGCTGCCGGCGTGGCAAAAAAGCCTCGAAGTCGCGCGTACCGATGGCCCCGCCTCCGCTTTGACGGGCCGCGGCGTGCCCGACGTGGCGGGCGATGCGTCTCCCGGCACGGGCTACGAGGTGCTCGTGGGTGGCCGCCGGACTTCAATGGGCGGCACGAGTGCCGTCGCGCCGCTCTTCGCGGCCCTGCTCGCACGGATCAATGCGGCAAAGGGCAAGCCGGTGGGTCTCGTGCATCCGGCGCTGTACCGGAATGCGGCTGCGTTCCGCGACATCACTCAGGGCAACAACGGCAGTTTCGCGGCCGCGCCCGGATGGGACGCGTGTACGGGCCTCGGGAGCCCTCACGGCCGCAATCTGGCGGCGGCGCTGGGCGCGAGCGGCGCTTCGTAGCGGCCAGCCTCCTCGATTCCGCGCCGCGATCTGCCACATCTGCCACACCGATCGCGCGCGTGTAGTTGCAGCAGCAGTGCGCCAACACAGTCGGCGAGCGTCCGGACACGACTCGCCGGCTTCAACCGACATGGAGCGAGCACGATGAACCCCAACCCCGGTTCCGCAAATCCGCAATCGCCGCACGAGCACAATACGCACGCCGCCACGTCGGGCCGAGCGTCGATGCCGCATACGTTCCACATCGGCACGACAGGAGGCGACGAGCCGTTCTTCGACCCGATCGCCTACGGCAATGGGCCCGACGACTCGGTGACGGACACCACGGAGGCGGCAGCCGTCACGCATCACAAGATGACTATCGGGGGGCGTGAGATCGCCTATACCGCAACGGCGGGCCACCTCGTCACTGTCGACGAGAGCACCTCCCAGCCGAACGCGAAAATGTTCTATGTCGCGTTCACGGAAGACGGCCAGCAGGAGGAGGCCCGGCCCGTGACCTTCTTCTACAACGGCGGGCCCGGCTCTTCGTCGGTGTTCGTGCTGCTCGGCTCATTCGCGCCGAAGCGGATCAAGACGTCGATGCCGGGATTCACGCCGCCTGCCCCGTATCACCTCGAAGACAACCCCGACAGCCTGCTCGACCGGAGCGATCTCGTCTTCATCAACCCCGTTGGTACTGGGTATTCCGCCGCCGTGGCCCCCCATACGACCAAGGAGTTCTGGGGCGTGGACCAGGATGCGCGATCGATCAAGCAATTCGTCAAGCGGTTCTTGACGAAGAACCAGCGCTGGAATTCGCCGAAGTACCTGTTCGGCGAATCGTACGGGACGGCGCGCAGCTGCGTGCTCGCCTATCTGCTGCACGAGGACGGCGTCGATCTGAACGGCGTCACGCTGCAATCGTCCATCCTCGACTACGGCCAGGCGGGCAATCCGATCGGCGTGCTGCCAACGGCGGCAGCCGACGCGTGGTATCACAAGCGCCTCGGCGTCACGCCCACGCCGACGAACCTCGTAGGCTTCCTCGAAGAGGTGGCGCAGTTCGCCCGCACCGACTATCTCGCGGCCCTTCGCAAGTTTCCGCAGACCGACGACGCGACGGTCGAAAAGCTCTCGCAATACACAGGCATCGACAAGGCGACGCTGATTGCGTGGGGGCTCGACATCGCGGGCTACGACAGCCGCGGCAACTCGCTCTTTCTGACGACGCTGCTGAAATCGAAGGGGCTTGCGCTCGGCGCTTACGATGGGCGGGTGACCGGCATCGAGACCGGTATCGCCGGGCAGATCGACCCGAACTCGGGCGGCAACGATCCGACGATGACGGCCGTCTCGGGCGTCTATACGACGATGTGGAACACCTACCTGAACGAGCACCTCAAGTACACGTCGAATTCGTCGTTCACTGACCTCAACGACCAGACCTTCAAGCACTGGGATTTCAAGCATACCGATCCCACAGGGGCGCAAAAAGGAATCGACGACAAGGGCAACATCGTCCTTTATACGGCCGGTGACCTTGCGGCTGTCATGGCGCTCAACATCGATTTGAAGGTGCTCTCCGCAAATGGCATGTACGACTTCGTGACGCCGTTCTATCAGACCATCATCGATCTGCAGCGTATGCCGCTGCTCGACAAGCAGGTCCGCCAGAACCTGTCCGCGACGTTCTATCCCTCGGGGCACATGATTTATCTCGACGGCGGGTCCCGAACCGCGCTGAAGGCCGATCTCGCCGCCATGTATGACCGGACCACAGCGGACCGGCCCGCGATGGCGCGCATTCGTTCTTTGCAGGAGCGGCACCGCAGTTGAGCGTTGGGAACTGACCGCGTGCGGCGGCGACGGGCTTGCGGCTCTCGCCGCCGTTTTGTTTTTCGTGTTCCGAAGCCGTGGCGAAGCGCTGCGCACGGCATTTGCTGAATCGTTCGCAACGAGGCTCGCCGTGACGGCGCCGAACGCCGCGATGCGGAAGGTACCGCAGGCCGGCTGGTCGGTGGGGCGGCAAAGGTACCAGGCAAGTGCCGAACGGAAAGAAGAAGCGGAATGCAATGGTGGCGAGCATGGACCGGCGGGGACATGCAGGCGCGAGATTCGGCGAAAACAGATGGCTGCTCGGTCTTGCGTGCGTGGTGTTCGCCGGCGCGAGCATCTGGCCTTGGCCCTGCGGCGCACAATGGCCAGGCCCGCCGGTTGCCGCGGCGTCGAATGCAACGCGGTTCCCGGCTGCTGCGGGCACTGCTCCTGCAACGGACGGGCAGGCCGGGCGGGCGGCGAGTGGTGCATCGAATTCATCCGCCGCATCGAATGTATCGGGTGCATCGGGTGTGCGCGGGGTGGCCGATGCGGCGGCGGCCGCCCAAGCCGCCTCCGAGGCAGCGGCTCGCGCTGCACTGGCGCTATCCGCGAAGCAATTCGCCGAAGTCAACGCGCGGCTCGATCCGCGCGACGGGTTGCGTTTGCGAGACGCATTCGCCGCCGAAGTCACGCGGCGGTTGCCCGTTCCCGAGCGCGATGCAAGCGCTTATGCGGAGCGCCTGCAGGCGGCGTTGGCGGCGCGGGGCCTCGCCGGGCTCGCGCGGCAGTACGTGGTTCTGGTGGATCGCGCACCGCGCGTCCAGGCGCTCTTCATCTATTTTCGAGGCGGCGCGTCCGAGCCATGGCGGCTGATCGGAGCATCGCCGGTCGCCACGGGTTTGCCGCGCGGCTACGAGCATTTTTTCACACCGCTAGGCGTGTTCGCCCATACGCCGCAGAACATGGATTTCCGCGCAGAAGGCACGGACAACGAGAACGGTATCCGCGGTTACGGTGCAAAGGGCGCGCGCATCTTCGATTTCGGCTGGACTCAGGGCGAGCGCGGCTGGGGCCGAGGCGGCGCTTCGCCGATGCGGCTGCAGATGCATTCGACAGACCCGGACAAGCTCGAGCCTTTGCTCGGCATTCCCCATTCGAAGGGATGCGTGAGGATTCCCGGGTCGCTCGACGCGTTTTTGGATCGGCACGGAGTGCTCGATGCGGATTATGAGGTGCTGGCCGGCGCGGGCAACGTCGTACGCGTGCTGCATGGCGACCGCGAAGCCACACCTTGGGCCGGCCGTTATCTAGTAGTCGTGGATTCGGGCAGCCCGAAGCGCCCGGCGTGGGCGCCCGAGCCGGCTGCCGAGGCCCGCGCGCGGATGTCGGAGGCGGCGGACACCGCCGATTGATCGGGCCGCCGGTGGGCAAGGTCAAAAGCGAATGGCGTGGCCGGGCGGGCGATGGGCACGTAATGGACACGTCATGAACACGAGCGATCCGGGACCGTCAAGCGAACCACACGAGCGCCACGCCGAGCAAGGCGCCGGTGACGGCACAGGCCCAGAGGAGCCGGCGCGTGCGCCGCTGCTCGTGTGCTATTTCGCGCAGCCGCCGTACCGTGTCCACGCCGATGCGGTGTTCCCGTGGGCTCTGCAGCCGGTTCACGAGCAACAACGGCAAACGCGGGACGACCGGTGCCAGGTGGGGGAGTTCGCGTGCGAGGTGCTTGAGCCATCCGCGGTGGTCCACGTTCTTGCGCGCGAGCCCGCCGAGCGATGCTTGCGCGATGCGCCATGTATCGAGCTCCGGCGCGAGCATGCGTGCGAGCGATTCCGCACGTTCCAGCGAGTGCCCGGCCAGTGCCAGCACAGGGGGCACGGCGCCTTCGAAGGGCTTCACGGCTTCGACGAGGTGGCGCAGCAGGCCGCCGGCCCTGCGCTGCGTACTGGGTCGGGCGAAGTGCGGTTCGCTGCGCGTGCGCAGTTCGGCTTCGAGCCTCTCGGGGCGCGTGTCCGGAGCCACGTGACCGACCTCGTGGTGCATGCCCGCAAGGGTGCCGTAGTCCTGACCGAAAAGTGCGGTCGCGCCATGGACGAAAAATTCGCGCTCGGGCTCAGTCAGGCTCGACATCAGCGAGCAGTCGGCCAGCACGATGCGGCCCAGCGTATCGCGCCCGACGCTCACGCGCACGTGGCGCTCGCTCATGACGGTGTGGAAAAAGCCATGTTCGAACGCTTGTTCGACGGTGACTTCCAACAGGTTCACCGCGAGCCGTTCCAGATCGACGCCATGCCGGGCAAGATCTGGAAGGTCGCCGACGGGCAGCGTTTCGAGGCGTTCGGTGACGAGTGCGTAATCGGTGGAGTATGCCCAGACGACGTCCGGCACGGCGATGCGGGCGTCGTCGGCGAAATGGCGCCCTGTCTGCGAGAGGTTGGCCGCTTCGGCGCGCAGGTCGAACCGGCGCATGACCTCGCCCGAGAACGATTGGGCGAGTGCATGCAGCCGGAGCTCGCGAGCTGCCGGAAAGAGCCGCTCGAGCAGTGCGGCAAGCCAGCGCAGGACGGCCACGTCGTCTTCGATCCGCTCCACCTGCCCGCGCCGCAGGAGCTTGACCACCACCTCGCCGTGCCGCTTGTCCGGTGGCGGCTCGCGCAGCCGCGCGGCATGCGCCTGCATGCCTATTCCGGTTTCGAGCGGCGTCCAGTCGATCCAGGCGAATACTTCGTCGAGCGGCCGCCCGAGGGCCGCCCGCAGCGCGGTCGGCATTTCTTCGCCGGTGAGCGGCGTCGTAAGCGCCGTTTCGGTACGGCTGGCGAATTCGAGGGCGTCGTGCAACGTACGCATTCCCTCGCCGGACTGCGCGGCAACGCCTTCGGCAAATGCGCCGGCGAGCGCGTCGACAAGCCCGTCGGCAAGCGGGCCGAGCTGAGGCAAGGCGCGATGCAGCAGCCCACGCGCATTCGGCGAACGGTGAAGGCGCGTCACGAAAATGGCGATCCAATGGACTTTTCCGTCGGGCGGCGCGGCCTGCCAAAGCAGCCGCGCGCCGTACCGCAGCGCGCAGAAAAGCAGGAGCAAACGGCGAAGCGTAGTGCGCATGAGAAATGCGTCAGACGATTGGGTTGGGACAAGCGTTCCGTTCCCCGAACAGTCGACGTTGGCCGGGGGCATCAGGATGCCACGGCTGCGCGGCACCGTGTCGCGCAGACGGCGAAGCCCGCCCGCCAAGGATATGCCGCAATGCACAACGAAAAATCGGAGGTCGACCCTAAAGTCCATCCACGTCGTGCCGTAAATCGATTATCGAGCGGGCCGACCCCATACGCCGGCCGCTGGTTCTGACGGGTCGCACGCCGTCGTTGCCATCAGAGAGAGTCGACGATGTCGCATCGCATGTTTTTCAGCCGTCTTGCACCACAACGGATCGCAGTCGATCTCGGCACTGCCAACACCCTGATTTACATGGGCGGCAGGGGGATCGTACTCAATCAGCCGTCGGTCGTATGCTTCCAGAAAGGAATGCATGCCGGAAGCGGGCGTGTGGCGGCGGTCGGGGAAGAGGCGCGGCAATTGCTCGGGCGCTCGCCTGGCAACCTCGAGGCGATTCGACCCATGCGGCACGGCGTGATTGCCGATTTTTCCGCCGCCGAGCGCATGTTCCGCGAATTCGTCGAAATGGCCCATTTGCGCTCGCTCTTCGGCCGTCGCGCCGAGTTCACGATCTGCGTGCCGTGTGCCGCCACCGAAGTCGAGCGCCGTGCGATCCGCGAGGCGGCGCTTGCGGCCGGCGCGGCCAAGGTCAATCTTATCGACGAGTCGCTGGCGGCGGCCGTCGGCGCGGGCCTGCCCGTCGGCGAGGCACGCGGCTCGATGGTCGTGGACATCGGCGGCGGGACTACCGAGGTGGCGGTCATCGCGCTCGGCGGCGTCGTCTATCAAGGGCTCGTGCGCGTAGGCGGCGATCAGTTCGATGCGGCCATCGTCAGCCATGTGCGTAACCTCTATGGAGTCGTGCTCGGCGACCAGACGGCCGAACATGTGAAAAAGACGATTGGGGCCGCCACGCTGAATATCGCGGACGAGCGCATGCGCGTGGTGGGACGCAGCCTGACCGACGGGTTGCCGCGCACGATCGAGCTCTCGAATCACGACGTGGCCGATGCACTCAGTGCGCCGCTGCGCACCGTCATTTCGGCCATCAAGGGCGCGCTCGAGGCCGCACCGCCGGAACTCGTCACCGATATTGCCGAAAGCGGCATCGTGCTCACGGGGGGCGGCGCGCTGCTCGCTCATCTCGACGCGCGTCTGCGCGAAGAAACGGGGCTTGCGGTGCGCGTCGCGAACGAGCCGCTCACCTGCGCGGTGCGCGGGGCGAGCGCGGCCGCCGGCTGCGTCGACGCCGCCGCCTTCAGCTGAGGCGAAAGGCGCGTGGCGCCGCGTTTCGCCCAGGTGGGGGGCGGAGCGCGGCCGATTAACGAGAGTGTTACCATCGCCGCTTTCGGATCGGCGTTTGCCCTGCACATCCCCACCATGGCGAAGATCAGCCAGCTCAACGTTTATCCCATCAAATCCTGCGCCGGTATTGCGCTCGATTCGGCGCATTTGACCGCGCACGGGCTCGAGCACGATCGCGACTGGATGCTCGTCGATCCCGAAGGGCGCTTTCTTACGCAACGGACGCTGCCGCGCCTTGCACTCGTCACGCCTGAATTGAAGGGTGGCGAACTGATCGTACGCGCCCCGGGCGCCGCGCCGCTGCATACGCCGATCGACCCGGCCGAACTCCGGCAGGCGCCGCGCCGGGAGGTAACGGTCTGGCGCAGCCAGCTCCCGGCACTCGATGCCGGCGATGCGGCGGCATCCTGGTTTTCGTCGTTCCTCGGCACGCCCGCGCGGCTCGTGCGCTTCGATCCCGAAGCCGAGCGGATCGCGAGCCGCGACTGGACCGGCGAGATCGTCGCGCCGGTGCGGTTCGCCGATGGTTTCCCGCTGCTCGTGATCGGCGAGGCTTCGCTCGAGGCGCTCAATGCGCGGCTCGTGGCGAAAGGCGTGGACGCCATCCCGATGAACCGGTTCAGGCCGAACCTCGTGCTGAGCGGCACGGACGCCTACGAAGAGGATTACTTCGAGAGTCTGCGCACGAGCGGGCCCGGCGGTGCGGCCGAACTGCGATTCGTCAAGCCCTGCACGCGCTGCCCGATGCCCACGATCGACCAGCTCACCGGGGCACCCGATCCGCGCTGGCCGAACGAGCCCACCGATACGCTGCTCGGCTATCGCGGCAACAGCCGCATGAACGGCGCCGTGACGTTCGGCGAAAATGCGATCGTCATCGAGGGGGCGGGGGCCACGCTGACGATCGGAGACGCTGCCGATGTCGAACTGCGCTTCGAAGACTGATTCCTTTCCAATGCTGATGTCAACCCGTCATCGATCGCTTGAGACCGCCACGGCGGCGGATGCGCGTTTCGCCGAACTTTCCGGTGGATTGCGCATGGCTTACGTCGAGCGCGGCGAGGGCCCGCTTCTTTTATTCGTGCATGGCTCGCTTTGCGACTATCGATATTGGCAGCCGCAGGTCGATGCGCTGTCGTCGCGCTACCGCTGTATTGCCGTGAGCCTCACCCACTACTGGCCGCTCGCGGATCTGCCGGGGACGCTCCCTTTCAGCTGGAGCCGGCATGCGGACGAGCTCGCCGAATTCGTGGAGCAGCTCGGCGTGGGGCCGGTGCATGTAATCGGGCACTCGCGGGGCGGCTGTGTGGCGTTTCATTTCGGCTTGCGGCACGGCCGCCACGTACGCACACTGACCCTCGCCGACCCCGGCGGTCCCTTGCAGATACCGGGGCAGCCATTGGCCCCCGTGCCGGAGACGGTCAATGCGCTGCGCGCGCATGCGGCGATGCTCGTTGAGTCGGGCGAAATCGAAGCGGGGATCGAACTCTTTGTCGATTCGGTGAGCCGCGTCGGTTCCTGGGCGAAAAGCACGGCCGGCTTCCGCAGGATGGCGCTCGACAATGCGCAGACGCTGCCGCGCCAGTTCGCCGATCCGCTGCCGGCCTACACGTTCGAGGCGGCGTCGCGGTTGCAATTTCCGACGCTTCTGATCGACGGCGAGAAGAGTCCCGAACTTTTCCGGCGCAACGTGGCCGTACTCGACGAATGGATACCGCAAGCGCAGCGGCAAACCATTAGAGGTGCGTCGCACGGCATGAATCTCGCCCATCCGGCCGCGTTCAATCGGCATCTGGACGAGTTCATACGCGCGACATCGGCACACGTGCACGATCACGGGTGAGCTGAGCCGCGGGCATTCGGCTTGCGGCACGGGCCGATCGGGGCAGGCGACGCAGGTTGGGTTTTTTCTTCGCCGATCGCTTTCTACAATCGAGAAAAGCCGACATCAGGAGCGAAACGATGCTGGATACCGACGCACTGGGTGGACCGACACGGGCAGACGATTCGGGCGACACGGGCGAACGCCAGCCCGACGGCGCCTTCATTGCCCCCGAACACCCCTATATCGCGCGAACGAGCCAATACGTGCTCAAATCGGGCGATACGTTCGTCGTCAACGATCCGTTGGGCGATATCAACGGCCTCGACGACGGCCTCTTCGTCAACGACACGCGCACGTTGTCCCAACTGCGGTTGACCTTCGGCGGGCGGGCGCCGTCTCTGCTTTCCGGCAACGTCAGCCAGGACAATGCAGCCTTCACCGCGCACCTCACGAATCGTCCCTTGCCGCCCATCGGCGGCGAAGGTACGCGCGAAGGCGTCATTCACGTGGAGCGGATGCGCGTTCTTTCGGGTACGGTGCTGCACGAGGCCATCACGCTCACGAACTACGGTTCGGCCGATGCGCGTGTGCCGCTTTCCATCTCGTTCGCCTGCGACTTCAAGGACATGTTCGAAGTGCGCGGCCTGAGCCGCCCGAAGCGCGGCACAGCCGATACACCGCGCGTGGGCAGAACCGACGTGCGCTTGCGCTATATCGGCCTTGATCGTGTCGAGCGCGATGTGCGTATTGCGTTCTCGCCGGCACCCGATCAACTCGCGGCCGATCGGGCCGATTATTCGGTCGAGCTGCCTGCGCAGGCCTGCGTGTCCATTTACCTGTCGGTCGCCGTCGAAACGCGGTCGCTCGGGCCTGCGTCCGCGGGCGCTCCGGAAGAGGCGCCGGGCGCGCAGGTGGCGCAACCGCCGCATAGCACGAACCCCGCACATCTGACGCAGATCGATGCCGTGCGTCCGAGCGTCGGCCGGGCCGCGGTGCGCTCCGCACTCGCGAGCGCGCACTTGTCGATGCGCGAGCGCCGTCGAGCGACGGCGCGCATCCGCACGAGCAACCCGCTTTTCAACGCCTGGCTCGAACGTTCGTTTGCGGACCTCGGCCTCTTGACGACCGATTTGCCGAGCGGCCCTTATCCCTACGCCGGCATTCCGTGGTTTTCGACGCCGTTCGGGCGCGATGCGGTCGTGACCTCGCTGCAGACGCTCTGGCTGCAGCCCTGGCTTGCGCGCGGCGTACTGCGTTTTCTTGCGGAGCATCAGGCGCGCGAGGATTCCGCCTTTCACGACGCATCGACGGGCAAGATCATGCACGAGATGCGCAAGAGCGAAATGGCAGGCACAGGGGAGGTGCCGTTCGCGCTTTACTACGGCGGGGTGGACACGACGCCGCTATTCATCGTGCTGGCAGGGGCCTACTTCGAGCGGACCGGCGACAGCGCATTGATCGACGATCTCTGGCCCGCGCTCGAGCGCGCGGCGCAGTGGGTCGCGGGCGTATGCGACAAGAACCCGAACGGGCTCGTCGATTATCAATGTGCGTCGGATCGCGGCCTTGCGAATCAGGGCTGGAAAGACAGCCATGACTCCGTTTTCCATGCGGATGGGCGTATGCCCGATGGGCCGATCGCACTCGTCGAAGTCCAGGCCTATGCCTGCGCCGCTTTCGACGCGATGGCGCGCTTCGCGGCGAACCGAGGCCGGGCCGAGGATGCCGCACGGTATGCGACGCGTGCCGCGCGGCTGCGCGAACGGGTCGAGGCGCTCTTCTGGATGGCCGACGAGGGCTTTTACGGCATCGCGCTCGATGGCCATGGCGATCTGTGCCGCGTGCTCGCATCGAACGCAGGGCATCTGCTCGCATTCGGCTTGCCCGAACGGCACCGCGGGGAAACGGTTGCGCGCAAGCTCGAATCGACGCTCTTTCATACGGGTTGGGGGGTGCGCACGCTCGCGGCCGACCAGGCGCGCTTCAATCCAATGTCGTATCACAACGGCTCGGTATGGCCGCACGACAATGCGCTTTGCGCGCGCGGGCTCGCGCGCTACGGCGGCAAGCCCGCGGCGGTGCGCCTGCTGCAGGCGCTCTTCGAGGCGGCGGTCAACTTCGATATGCGTTTGCCCGAACTTTTCTGCGGCTTCATGCGGCGTCGCGGCGAGCCGCCGACGGCCTATCCCGTGGCTTGCCTGCCGCAGGCGTGGGCCGCGGGCGCACCGTTCATGATGCTCGAGGCCTGCCTCGGCATGACCATTGATGCTACGCGCGAGGAGGTGTTGATCGAGCAGCCGGCG
Organism: Trinickia caryophylli; assembly: GCF_034424545.1. Classification (NCBI taxonomy): domain Bacteria; kingdom Pseudomonadati; phylum Pseudomonadota; class Betaproteobacteria; order Burkholderiales; family Burkholderiaceae; genus Trinickia; species Trinickia caryophylli. The sequence goes on from NZ_CP139971.1 coordinate 2,185,419, forward strand.
CTGCCGGAAGGTATCGACTGGCTCGAAGTGAACAATCTGCGCGTAGGCCGGAAGACAGTGTCGATTCTGTTCAGCCGCGTGGGCGGGAAGATCGTTGCCTCGGCGGATCGGTCCGACGTGCGCGTTGCCGCGTTGCTTTGACCCCGGGGCGGCAGGCCGATCGGGCTACGCCTCGAGCGCGAGCAGCGCAAACGTGGCGAGCCAGTGCTCGCCCATATAGTCCCCGGCAACGTGCGGCAGCGCGGCTAGCAGGTGAGCTTCGGCACTCCTTTCGAGGACGGCACGGCGTGGATCGCCGGTCGGCAGCGCCTTGGCCAGTGTGCGCTGGCACCACGCCCGGCTCAGATTGAGCCCGTCGAGATGCGCGATCTTCCCGTCGCTGCGGTCGGTCACGGTCACCGGTGCAAAGAGCGTGGCGGGCTCGCCCAACGCGAGCCGCGGGAAGAAGCGATCGAACCATTCGGCAAAATCCCCGGGTGCGGAAACCCGCCGCATTAATTCGGCTTCCATCAGCGACGGCGACAGAAACTCGTCGCCGCCCGGTTCCCAGGCCTGGCAATCCGAATCGCCGAAGTGCCAGCGCCGGGCCGTCTCTTCTATCAGCGCGGCGAGTTCCGTATGCCCCGTCGTTCGCGCGAACTCGAGCGCGAGCGAAAGGGCAAATGCGGTATTGAAATGCGTGCCGACGCGCAACGGGTAAGTGGCCTTCGGCAGAAACTCCATGAAGCGTTCGACGATCAACTCGGCCAGCGGCGCGAGCACGGCTGACCAGCGCGCCGGATCGCGGCCCGGCATTGCATGCAACTGGCCCGCGAGCGCCAGCAGCCAAGCCCAGCCATAAGGCCGTTCGAAGCCACGGTTGTGAGGCAGCCTCAGATAGGCGATCTCCTTGGCCACGTTCGGCGCGGTGAAATGCGTGTCGACCGTGGCGGCGATCGTCGGTGCCTCCGGCAGGTCCGGATAGAGGCCGGCAAGCCGCAATACGAGCCAATAGCCGTGGACGCAAGAGTGCCAGTCGTAGCTGCCATAGAAGATCGGGTGCAGCGCGCGGGGCGGGCGTACGTCCTCGGGGCCGGCAAGCGCGTGCGTCAGCTTGTTCGGATATTCGCGCGTGAGATGCGAAAGCGCGAGCGCGGCGAATTTCGAGGCGATGGCCGGTGTCAATCGTGTCGACATGAGCGTTTCGGGCAGGCGTTGAACTCCGCTCACGATATATGCGCACGGGTCGCACCACAAGAACCCCCTGGCTTGCCCCTTGCTCAATGCGCCCCGGCGGGCTAGCGATGCGCGCAAACGGTTCCTGGGAACGAGCGAGTCCTTGCCCCCGATCAATTCGATAGCTTGCACGCTGCCACGCGATTGACGGAAATCGAGCCGTCGCCATCGCTGTGAGCCCAGACCACGTCGCCACTGGCGGTTGGAACCATCTCCTCGAACGAGTCGAGCGCGAGATCGGTCGTGACCGGTCCTTCCAGCGTCTTGCCTGTGGTCGCGTCGGCCACGGCGAGCGTGAGCTTGTTGCCTGACCTCCACCCGAGCAGCAGTTTGCCCGTGCCATACGCCGCCATATAAGGCCTGAAAGGATAAGTGCTATCGATCGATTTCGCGATGGCCACCGTACGCAGCGGATGCATCACCGATCCGCTATCGGGAAGCTTCGCGAGCTTCAGCGATAGGGTCCCGCCGGATGCTTCCAGATAGTCGAGCCAGAATCCGCCTTTGGCGGGCACGAGGCCGCCGAGCGCACGCTGCGTCGGGTCGCTATCGTTCAACCATTGAAGCGTATTCTGCGTGGCGGCCGGCGCTGCCATGTGCGCGTACTGCATCGCATTCGGATAGGCATCGCCGTGGCAGACGGCCGCCCATTGAGAACCGTCGTAGCCCGCACGGACCGACCAGCTGTGGCTGCATCCCCAGTTCCAGCCACCTGGCACAAGCGCTCCGGTGGTGGCATTCACGAACTGCAGCGTATCTCCCGCATGAATGTCGACTTCGCCCGGTACGTTTGGCCGGGCCGTCGACATGGCCGAACGGTAGTAAACCTCCACGGTTTTGCCGTCGGTAGCCAACCGCGCGGTATGACCGTACCACCAGATGAACTGTGCGCCCACGCTGTCGACGTTCGTCTTGCCGGTCAACGTGGTTCGGGCGGTCTGCTGGCCCTTGCCGTTCAGCAGCACGAGGTCCATCTTTCCGCAAACCGCCTTGTCTGGCGTGGCGCCGCTGTTGCAGTACTTCGGCGAATAGATGTCCGGGTCGTTCGCAACTACAGCCAGAGCGATTTCGCCATTCGGCGTGGCGAGCGCAGCATGCACCTGCAGTCCCTCTACGCTGGGCAACGAGCGCACGGGCACATTATTGGCGGTCAGTTCGAGCAAGCGAATGCTGTTCGATGCGGTATCCGTCCATGCCAGTACAGAGCTGCCGTCTGCGCGCGGCGCGATGATCGTCGGTGTGTCTTCGCTGCTGGGCGCCACGCTGCCGCCAACCGCCACGCTCGTTGATTGTGCGCGCTGGTCCAATGTGTCGCAAATGGTTGCCGACCACGTCATTCCGGAACAGGTTATCAGCGCGATGCCAGCCGAAATGGGTAAAGCCGATTTTATGATGCGGTTTTTGTCGCGTTTCACTGGAAAAGTAGTTTGCCGAGGTTGCCCGTATTGCTGCTGATCGCTGCGGTGCCCGCAATAAGGTTGGATCGTCAATCGAGGTATTGTGTCAACACCGACATCTGCGGTTTGTCCGCGCCATTGGCTGGCTCGATCGAGTACATGTAGTTGCCCCACAACGGGCCGCCTGCCCACCACGTCCAGCCGGTCCAGACGTCGGCGTTATTACGCATGAACGCGAGCGTATTGCCAACGGCCTGATCGCAGGTGTCATTCGCACCCGCACCGATCTCGCCCAGGAATCCGCGATAGCCGTTGGTGCGAAGCCAGTTGGTGAAGTCCTGCAGTCGCTCGACACCGATCGTTGCGCTCGTGCAATCAGCCGAGCGGCCGGAAGCGTCGCCGTCCAGGTATTCATGCACCTCGAAGACGAAATTGTGCCCCGGGTCGACGATGCCCTTCATGGCGACGCTATTCGGCGTACCGTACCAGCTTTCGCTCCAACTGTGCGTGCCGGTCCAGGCGTTGCCAGGCACGAACACCACGTTACTCGCTTGGGCTGCCCGGATAGCTGCCAGCGCGGCGTTTGCGGCCGACAGCCATTGCTCGGTAGGCATTGAATTCGGTTCGTTCATCAATCCGAAGATCACGCGAGCGTTGCCCTTGAACTTCGACGCGAGGCGCCTCCACAAATCGGCATAGGCGCTCTCGGGCACCGCACTCGAACCGATCACGTTGCCGCGATAGCGCGCGTAGTTATGAGGATCGAGCAATACGGTCTCGCCGGACAGCGTCACCGTTTTGACGAAGCCCTCGAGACGCGACAGTTCGACTGTGTCGAACGGCTCGTTCAGCGTCGGCTGCAGACGCTCCCAGAGGAACGGCAGCCGCACGATATTCATGCCCTTGCTTTTGTAGTACGTCACGCTCTCGGTCGTCGGGTACATATAGTTGCTGCCGTAATTGCCGGGCAAACTGCCCGGAGCGAACTCGGCTCCGGCAAGGCTCACGCCGCGCCAGAGCGGGCTACCCGTGCCTTGCAGTTGCTGACACACCCTGTTCACGCTGACAGCCGTTTTCTGGCCGAAGAACGCGGCGGTGCATCGGCCGCTGCCGGTGACACTCTTTTCGACCCACGAGCTCCCTGCGCCGAAGCGCAAGGCTTTTGTGCCGCTCACCTTGAAGGAGGCATTCTCCTTGGCAATGGTGAGCCATACCGATGAATTGGTGGAGGCGTTGGTGCCGATGGATACCGCTTTGGCCGTGGTATTTGCCGAGTGGGCTGTGGTTGCCGTATCTGCGTCCCCACCACCGCACGCACCAAGCATGAAGGCCATGAAGGAAGCAATTGCAAGCGCGCAATATCGATGCGCGTTGTCGTTGAGCTGAATTCTGTATTTCTTGTTCATTATATGGATTTTGATCGTTTTGTGTGCGACATAAGAGGATAAATAAAATAAATCGCGTAAAAGGATCGACATCATGAAAACTAAATTATTGGATGTCAATGGAGAAGATTATTCGAAAGCGAAAATCTGTGGAATCGGGTGAAATTTTGATTCGATGGCCAGGCGGACATGGGTGTCCGTCGAAGGCGGCCCCTTCGAGGTTGATTCGAAAACGTCGATGAGCAGGCGAGTCGTGGCGTAGAGATTGAGCGGGCGGGATGCCCGCTGTGTCGAGCGCAGGCTATGCGCCACCTTTGCGATTCGTGCGCATCCGTGTTGCGCGCGCTGCCTCTCCGCTGGGTCGAGCCGGTGCGGCTGCATGTTCATAGCGCCGCATCGCTTCGTCGAGTTCGTCCTTCAACTGGGCGAGCGCGACGAGCGCGGGCTCGGGCGGCCGGAGCGCGGACCACAGCAGGTCGACGAGCCGCTCGGCGGTCGCATCGATATCGATGCTGCGGTGCGCGAGCGTTGCCTCCCACAGCACGTGCTCCATCGGTCCGAACACCATCGAGCGCATCAGGCGCAAAGGCACGTCCGCACGAATCTGTCCCGTCTGCTGCGCTTGCGAGAGCACGTGCATGAGCGGTGCCGTGTAGCGTCGTTGCAATTCGGTCAACTCGTCGCCGAGGGCATGATGCCGCGCCCGCCCTTCGGAGAGCACGAGCGAGCAGAGGCCCTTGCCATGACCGAGCATGAGCCGAAGGTGCATCCGCACGATAAAGGCGAATTGCTGCCGCGCGCCGCCGTCGCGCGGCAGGCCCGCTTCGATTGCGCCGATGATCTCGTCGTACCAGTCGGTGATCACGCGCACGCAGAGTTCGCGCTTGCCGCGGAAGTAGCTGAAGACGGTGGCTTCGGAGATGCCGACGCGCTGCGCGATCTCGGCTGTCGTCGCGCGCTCGTACCCCTTCTCCGAAAACACCTCTCGCCCGGCGGCAAGAATGTCCTTCACGCGCTGCTGCGACTTGCGGCCAGCCGGTTGCCGGCGCGCGCCATTGGCAGGGGCCCTGGTTTCGTCCATCGTATGAGTCTGGGTCAGTTTTTCAGACCGTCGGAAATCCGTCCCCGCGATATTAGCACTGCCTATGCGGACAGATCCGCTTTCCAAAAAAGTGAGTGGTACTCAGAAAAACCTATTGACGCATACGTAAATGTGGCGTGAAATCGCGCTGTTCGAGTGAGCGTCACGAGCGCCACCTGTGCGGGCTGCCGGCAGCCCACGGAATTCGAGGAGGAGACAACCCGATGAGCAACCTGCCTGGACTGCAGTTCGCGCTTGGCGAAGACATCGACATGCTGCGCGATACGGTCGCGAATTTCTCGGCGAAGGAAATCGCGCCGCGCGCCATCGAAATCGATCGCACCGACCAATTCCCGATGGACCTCTGGCGCAAGTTCGGCGAGCTCGGTGTGCTCGGCATGACCGTTTCCGAAGAGTACGGCGGCGCGAACATGGGCTATGTGGCGCATATGGTGGCGATGGAAGAGATTTCGCGCGCCTCGGCTTCGGTCGGTCTTTCCTATGGCGCGCATTCGAATTTGTGCGTCAATCAGATCCACCGCAACGGCACCGATGCCCAGAAGCGCAAGTACCTGCCGAAGCTCGTCTCCGGCGAGCATGTGGGCGCGCTGGCCATGAGCGAGCCCAATGCGGGCTCCGATGTCGTCGGCATGAAGCTGAAGGCCGAAAAACGGGGCGATCGTTACGTGCTGAACGGCACGAAGATGTGGATCACGAACGGCCCCGATTGCGACACGCTCGTCGTCTACGCGAAGACCGATGTCGAGGCGGGCTCGCGCGGCATCACCGCCTTCATCGTCGAGAAGGGGATGAAAGGCTTTTCGGTGGCCCAGAAGCTCGACAAGCTGGGCATGCGCGGTTCGCACACGGGCGAACTCGTGTTCGAAGACGTGGAAGTGCCGGAGGAAAACATCCTCGGCCGGCTGGGTGGCGGCGTGAACGTCCTCATGAGCGGGCTCGACTACGAGCGTGCGGTGCTGGCGGGCGGTCCCACCGGCATCATGCTCGCCTGCATGGACGCAGTGGTGCCCTACGTTCATGATCGCAAGCAGTTCGGTCAGGCGATCGGCGAGTTTCAGCTGATCCAGGGCAAGCTCGCGGACATGTACACGACGCTTCAGGCGTGCCGCGCCTATCTCTATGCCGTGGGCCGGCAGCTCGATACGCTCGGCCGCGAACACGTGCGGCAGGTGCGCAAGGACTGCGCGGGCGTGATTCTCTACACGGCCGAGAAAGCCACCTGGATGGCGGGCGAGGCCATCCAGGTGCTCGGCGGCAATGGCTATATCAACGAATACCCGGTGGGCCGGCTCTGGCGCGACGCGAAGCTCTACGAGATCGGCGCGGGCACGAGCGAGATCCGCCGCATGCTGATCGGCCGCGAACTCTTCGCCGAGACGGCGTAAGCAGGCAGCGCTCGTCTACGAAGTTCGCGTCAACGGAGTTCGCGTTCATGTCGATTATCGAAAGCAGGCTCAACCCTCGTTCGGAAGAGTTCCGGGCCAATACGGCTGCATTGGAGGCGCTCGTTGCCGATTTGCGCGAAAAAATCGCGCAGCTCGCGCTGGGCGGCGGGCAGGCGGCCCGCGACAAGCACGTCTCGCGCGGCAAGCTGCTGCCGCGCGAGCGCATCGCTCAATTGCTCGATCCGGGTACGCCGTTTCTCGAGCTTTCGCAGCTTGCTGCCTACGGGATGTATCACGACGCGGCGCCCGGCGCGGGGATCATCACCGGCATCGGGCGTATCGCGGGCCAGGAGTGCGTGATCGTCTGCAACGACGCGACGGTCAAGGGCGGCACTTATTACCCGATGACGGTCAAAAAGCATGTCCGGGCGCAGGAAATCGCCGCCGAGAATCGTCTGCCTTGCGTCTACCTCGTCGATTCGGGCGGTGCGAATCTGCCGAATCAGGACGACGTTTTTCCCGACCGCGATCACTTCGGCCGGATTTTCTACAACCAGGCCAACCTTTCAGCGGCCGGCGTTGCTCAGATCGCCGTCGTCATGGGCTCATGCACGGCGGGCGGCGCCTACGTGCCCGCGATGAGCGACGAGTCGATCATCGTCAAGAACCAGGGCACGATCTTTCTCGGCGGGCCGCCGCTCGTCAAGGCGGCAACGGGCGAGGAGGTCAGCGCGGAAGATCTGGGCGGCGGAGACGTGCATACGCGCCTGTCGGGCGTCGCGGATCATCTCGCCCAGAACGATGCCCATGCGCTCGCACTCGCGCGCGGCATAGTCGGCAAGCTCAATCGCGTGAAGGCCCCGCAACTCGCCATGCGCGAGCCGAAGCCGCCGCGCTACGACCCGGCGAGCCTTTACGGCGTGATTCCGGCCGATACGCGCAAGCCGTTCGATATCCGCGAGGTGATCGCGCGCATCGTCGACGATTCGGCATTCGACGAATTCAAGGCGCGTTACGGCACGACGCTTGTAACCGGCTTCGCGCACATCTGGGGCCATCCGGTCGGCATCGTGGCGAACAACGGCATTCTGTTTTCGGAATCCGCCGTCAAAGGGGCGCATTTCATCGAGCTTTGCTGCCAGCGCAAGATTCCGCTCGTGTTTCTCCAGAACATCACGGGCTTCATGGTGGGCCGCAAGTACGAAAACGAAGGCATTGCGCGAAACGGCGCGAAGATGGTGACGGCTGTCGCCACGGCGCGCGTACCGAAGTTTACGGTCATCATCGGCGGCTCGTTCGGCGCCGGCAACTACGGCATGTGCGGGCGGGCCTATTCGCCGCGCTTTTTGTGGATGTGGCCGAATGCGCGCATCTCCGTGATGGGCGGCGAGCAGGCCGCGTCCGTGCTGGCCACCGTGAAGCGCGACGGCATCGAGGCCAAGGGCGGCGCGTGGAGCGCCGACGAGGAAGAGGCGTTCAAGCAGCCGATTCGCGAGCAATACGAGCATCAAGGGCACCCTTATTATGCGAGCGCGCGCCTGTGGGACGACGGCGTCATCGACCCGGCGCAAACGCGCGATGTGCTCGGGCTCGGCCTCGCGGCCGCGATGAACGCGCCGATCGAGGAAACGCGCTTCGGCGTATTCAGAATGTGACGGCCGTCCGGTGCGGCGGTTCCTGCAAGGGGGAAACGATGCAATACGCGATGCTCGAACTTGCGATCGAAGGGCACGTTGCGACGGTGACGCTCGATCGCCCCGATGTGCGCAATGCGTTCAACGAGGCGATGATCGCGGAGCTCACGGCCGTATTCGGCGCGCTCGACACGCGCGACGATGTACGCGCGGTGGTGCTCGCGGCGAATGGGCCGGCTTTCTGCGCGGGCGCCGATCTGAACTGGATGAAAAAGATGGCCGCGTTCTCCGAGGCGGAGAACCGCGCCGACGCACGGCGCCTGGCCGATATGCTCGCGGCGGTTTATCGCTGCGCGAAGCCCGTCGTCGCGCGCGTATCGGGTGACGCATATGCAGGCGGGGTGGGCCTCGTGGCCGCGAGCGACATCGTCGTGGCTGTCGAGGGCGCGCGGTTCTGCCTGTCCGAGGCGCGGCTTGGACTCGCGGCGGCGACGATCGGCCCCTACGTCGTTCGCGCCATCGGCGAGCGCGCGGCGCGGCGCTACTTCGCAACGGCCGAGGCGTTCGACTGTGCGGCCGCGCAACGGCTCGGGCTCGTGCATGAACGCGTGGCCGCCGATGCGCTCGACGCCGCGGTCGGCACGCTTTGCGCCGCGCTCGTCGCCAATGGGCCGCAGGCCGTGCGCGAATCGAAGCGGCTCGTACTCGACGTGGCGAGCCGGCCGCTCGACGACGCGCTGATCGACGAAACCGCAACGCGCATCGCACGCATTCGCGCGAGCGCCGAAGGGCGCGAAGGCATAGCGTCGTTTCTCGAAAAGCGGGCGCCTTCCTGGCGTGCCTGATAGCGCGCTCGCGCAACGTCCGACTCACGCTTCTGACCGGCTTGGCCGGCCGACTTCGAGGCTTCATATGTTCGACAAAATCCTGATTGCCAACCGAGGCGAGATTGCCTGCCGCGTCGCGGCGACCTGCAAGCGGCTGGGCATCGCGAGCGTGGCCGTGTATTCGGACGCCGATGCGAACGCCAGACATGTCGCCGTCAGCGACGAAGCCGTGCATATCGGTGGCGCGGCGGCGGCCGAAAGCTATCTGCGCGTCGATCGCATCATCGAGGCCGCGCTGCGCACAGGCGCACAGGCTGTCCACCCGGGCTACGGGTTTCTGTCGGAAAACGAGGCGTTCGCGCAGGCGTGCGAGGCGGCCGGGCTCGTATTCATCGGGCCGCCGGCGTCCGCGATCGCGGCAATGGGCTCGAAAGCGGCGGCGAAGACGCTGATGCAGACCGCGGGCGTGCCGCTCGTGCCCGGCTATCACGGCGACGATCAGGACGCCGGGCGGCTGCGGCGCGAGGCCGATGCGATCGGCTATCCCGTCTTGCTCAAGGCGAGCGCGGGCGGTGGCGGCAAGGGCATGCGGGTGGTCGCCTCGCGCGAGGAATTCGACGCGGCACTCGTCTCTTGCAAGCGCGAGGCGGCCGCGAGCTTCGGCAACGATCGCGTGCTGATCGAGAAATACCTGACGCGCCCGCGCCATGTGGAAGTGCAGGTGTTCGCCGACCGGCAGGGCGGCGCGGTCTATCTCTTCGATCGCGACTGCTCGGTTCAGCGGCGGCACCAGAAGGTGCTGGAAGAAGCGCCCGCGCCGGGGGTGCCCGACGAGCTGCGGCGCGCGATGGGCGAAGCGGCCGTGGCCGCGGCCCAGGCCGTCTCCTATGTGGGGGCCGGCACGGTCGAGTTCATCATGGCCGATGGTGTTTTCTACTTCATGGAGATGAACACGCGGCTGCAAGTCGAGCATCCGGTCACGGAAATGGTGACGGGCCTCGATCTCGTCGAGTGGCAGTTGCGGGTGGCCGCCGGCGAGGCGCTGCCGCTGCGGCAGGATGAACTGCGGGTCGAGGGCCATGCGATCGAGGCGCGCATCTACGCCGAGAATCCGTCGCGCGGCTTTCTGCCCTCGACGGGCACGCTCAAGTACCTCCGTATGCCGGCGGGTGCGGCGTTCTCGATCGGCGAGCCTGTGCGTGCCGCGGTGCGCATCGACAGCGGCGTGCGCGAGGGCGACGCGATCACGCCGTTCTACGATCCGATGATCGCCAAGCTCATCGTGCACGGCGCGAGCCGTGTCGAGGCCCTGGCGCGCATGCGTCAGGCGCTGCGGGCCTGCGAGATCGTCGGCCCGCAGACGAACGTGGCGTTCTTGCAGCGGCTCGTTGCGTGTCCACCGTTTGCGAACGCGGATCTCGACACGGGCCTGATCGAGCGGCATCACGACGCGCTTTTCGCGGCCCCGCGCAAACCGGTGAAGGAAGCACTCGCGCTTGCCTGCGCGGCGCTGCTCGCCCGTGAGGGCGGTACGCCGCACGGCGCTTCGCCATGGGATGCGCTCGCGCAGTGGCGTCTGAACGCCGGGTACCGGCAGACGATCGAATGGCGCGAGCCCGAATCGGAAAACCCGCTGAGCATGACCTATGCGCGCGACGGCGAGCGGCGTACGCTGAGCGCCGCTGATTGGTCGGCGGATTTCGATTGGTGGCGCGAATCCGGGCCGCACGAATACGGTGTGCGAATCGATGCGGCGCGTGTCACGGGGCGCGTGTTCGTCGACGGCGATACGTTCCATGTGTTTCACGATGGCGCGATGCTGACGTTCGAGTGGACGAATCTGCTCGCGCATGCGGCCGATGCCGAGCACGGCGAGGGCCGGCTGACCGCACCGATGCCGGGCAAGGTCATCGCCGTGCTCGTCGAGCCGGGTGCGCGTGTCGAAAAGGGCGCACCGCTGGTCGTCATGGAGGCGATGAAAATGGAGCATACGATAGGCGCACCGGCGGCGGGAACCGTGGCGGAGGTGCTCTACGGCGTAGGCGATCAGGTGGCGGACGGCGCGCAACTACTGGTCATGGAAATGGGGGAGTAGCGCCGCCCTGGCGGTTGCGGCTATTGCCGTCCTATGCTGAAGACCAAGGGCGTCAAGTCGTTGGGCCCGGGGCATACGATCGTGACGCTCCTGTGCGATCGGGGCAGCCTCTATTTCGGCCGGCTCTTCAATCGCGAATGACTCGCACAGCGCGGGCTTTCGGCACCGTGATCCCCGAGGCGGCACGCCTATCTGCTTGCGTGCGCCGTCATCGCTCGTGAGCAACCATGCATTGATGATCGAGCAGGCCTTCCGCGGAGCCTGTGCCGTCATCGACGTTCGTTGCGCTGTTGAGAATGAACCAGCCGCCGTCGTTCGCCGACGGCCCAGCGCCGACGACGAGAATCGTCTGCATCGCCATCAGGTCGGGCCCGGGATTGTCGCGCGCGACGATCTCGAAAGGATCGAATGCGAAGGCAGGGCCGCTCACGCGCATGATCCGATAGCGCGTGCCGTCGATCGTGTCCCAGTGCCAATGCCCCGGTGCATCGGTTCGATGCCGGGCAAGCGCGGCACTCGCGCCTGCCTGCATGCAATCGATGTGAATGTGCAACTGTTCCTGCGAACGCCGGTACGCCGAATTGACCTCGAGCCCGAGTTGATCGTCGGCCAGCGTGGCGCGGTCCGCTTTCTCCAGCGATTTTTGCACGAACGTGCGCGCCGCCCATGCGTCGGCCCAGTAGTTTTGCGCCCCGGGCCCGAGCAGCAACGGGCTTTCGACGCCCGATACCCGTTCGGTAGGAATCAGCAAGTGCTGCGCGACGCCATTGCGATCCTTGAGGATTGCGTAGTGCCGGGGCAAATCGACGCTCGCGCACAAGCCCGTGCGTCCTGTCGTGCGCGCGGCCGGTGCGCAGTCGAAATGCACGATTTTCCAGAGCGCGTTCGGATCGGCCGCGGCCAGCGTCTCGCAGCCGGCTGCCGCCAGGGCCAGGCACAGGGCGAGCGCGTGCCAGCGCATGCGCGACAGGCGTTGCCGCCACCGTTGGATGTTCATGTCATCTCGAGAGAAGGCGCCGTGCGAATCTCGCCATGCGCGGCACGAAGATGGGCCTCGGGAGCGGTGCGTCGTAACCGCTCATGCGCTTTTCGTCTTCCTCCAGATGCGACCATTCGATGACGGCCGGCTTATGGAGGTGGTCCGTTGCCAGCAGCATGCGGGAGAACAGACGCTTGCGCGCATCGGAGCCGAGCTCGAACGGCTCGGCGTCCCCGACGGTGCAACGAGGCGTGGCGCGGCCGGCCGTTGCTTCGTGCGACAGCGTGTCTGACATGGCTTTTCGCGTAATGGCTTCGGGAAAACGCGGCCATTTTGTCATAGAAGCCCGGTTCGCCGCGCCGAGTTGCTCCAGCCGCGGCTGCGCGGGGTAGCGAGGGCACCGCCGGCAAGATAGTGGCCGGCAAGAGGGCGGCCGGCCAGCCGCGGCGGGGCAATGGTCAGAACGTTTTGGTCAGCGTGGCGAGGAAGGTTGTCTTCAACGGGTTCGACACGGCGATGTTGCCCGAGGAATCGGCCGCGCCCGTGGTGTAGCGATCGTAGACGTTTGTCGCACCCCAAGCCTTCGTGACGGCGCCCGTCAGGGTCCAGCCGCCGTCGAACGTCTTCGATACGGCAATCTTCGCGTCCTGCCAGTTGTAGGCCGAGAAGTTCTGCACGCGCTGCCAGCCGTAGTGCAGCAGCAACCCGAAGCCGTGCGTGAGGTCGATGTTCGTATTGAGATCGAGATAGCCCGAGCCGCGGCTGCCCTTGTCGCCGGGCTGGCCGAGCGACCGGCTGTCGTAGCCGAAGTAATTCGGCGTGTACGTCACCCAGTACTTGGCGGTGAACCATTTGTAGGTGAGCGCGGCCACGAACTCGCCATAGTTGTAGTTCGTTGCAGTGGCCTCCATGCGTGCACCGGGGTATACGTAGTAGTAGACGGTGCCCGCATATGACACGTCGCCGATCGAGCCGCCATATCCCGCGTACAAATCCCATTCGACGGTGCCGCCTTCGATGAACTTGCTGCTCACGCTCGAAAGCCAGGTGCCGGCGAAGAGCCCGCTCGAATGCGCGTAATCGAACCCGCCTTGCAGCGCTGGCTTGCCCCATGTCTGACGGAAGCCGCGTGACACGTATTGCGAGGCAAGCGTGACGTTGGCCGTGAACGGCGAGGTCGCGGGCGCGGCGGCGGGGGCAGTCGCCGGTGCCGGTGCCGGTGCCGTGGCGGCCGCCGTCGTTGCCGGCTCGGCGGCCGGGTTGGTGGCCGGGTTGGTGGACGCGGCAGCGCCGGTATCGCTCGACTGCGCATGGACTTGCGATATGCACAACGGGCCAATGCACAACGCTGCGGCCATGCCGAGCACAGTGGAAAGAGGGCGTGACTTCGTCTCGATATCGTGCATGGGTACGCTCCGTCGTTGTGGGAATCGCCGGCCCGGGCTGTTTGCCGGGAACGGGAACCGGCCTGGAGCGGCCGGTCGGGCTGAGTATTGCCAGCCGATATGGCCCCTGCGCACGCGCATTCGGACGCGAATTTGTCGAATCGCGACATCGCCTATCCGATTGCGACGGCCCGGCGGCGGCTCGTCAGCCGCTATGCCCCGTCCAGCAAGGCTCGAGGCCCGAAGCGACGGTCGCCGCTTGCTCGGACGTGTCGCATTTGCGCAAGCGTGCGTCGGAATTCGTCGGCCAACGTGGGATTTTTCTGGCAACCATGTATGGAGACGATGCAGGCACGCGCCTGCCGCAAGGAGAAAACATGAGTTCACCGAAGGTGATGGTCGAAGGGCTCTGCAAGGTGTTCGGCAGCAACCCGCGGCAGGCGCTCGACATGCTGGCCCAGGGCGCGACGAAGGACGAGATCTTCTCGCGCACGGGGCAGGTCGTGGGCGTGCACGATGTATCGTTCGACGTCCGGGAGGGCGAGATCTTCGTCCTGATGGGCTTGTCCGGCTCGGGCAAGTCGACGCTGATCCGCCTCATCAACCGGCTCGTCGATCCGACGTCCGGCAAGGTGCTCGTCGACGGGCGCGACATCGCCGCGGTGCGCCGCAGCGAGCTGACGGCGCTGCGCCGCCGCGACATGAGCATGGTGTTCCAGTCGTTCGCGCTGATGCCGCAGCGCAGCGTGCTGTCGAATGCGGCATTCGGCCTCGAAGTGGCCGGCGTGCGGCGCAAGGAGCGCGAGGCGAGGGCGATGACGGTATTGGAGCAGGTCGGGCTCGCGGCCTTCGCCAACAAGCTGCCGTCGGAGCTTTCGGGCGGCATGCAGCAGCGCGTGGGGCTCGCCCGGGCGCTGTCGGTCAATCCTTCGCTGATGATCATGGACGAAGCGTTTTCCGCGCTCGACCCGCTCAAGCGCAAGGAGATGCAGAACGTCTTGCTGCAACTGCAAAAGGAGCAGCGCCGCACGATCATGTTCGTCTCGCACGATCTCGAGGAGGCGCTGCGGATCGGCAGCCGCATCGCGATCATGGAGGGTGGCCGCCTCGTGCAGCTCGGCACGCCGCAGGAAATCATCAGCCGCCCGGCCGACGATTACGTTCGCGCGTTTTTCGAGGGCGTGGATACGAGCCGCTATCTGACCGCAGCCGATCTGATGCAGCCCGACGGCGTGCCCATCGTGCGCCAGCTCGATGCGGCCGGCGTGGCGGAATCGCTGAACGGCAGCGCCGACTACGCCTTCGTGCTCGACAGCCAGCGCAAGCCGCGCGGGTTCGTGACGAGAGAATCGCTCGGCAGCACGCAACCGCGCGTGAGTCAGGTCGAATGCATCCCCTGCGCGGCATCGCTCGAGCAGGTCGTTTCGCGCGTCGTGGCCCACGCGCGTGCTTTGCCGGTCGTCGACGACGACGGCTGCTACTGCGGCTCGATCGATCGCGCCGTCGTTCTTCAGGCGCTCACGCGCATGCGAGGTTCCCACCATGTCTGAACTCATCCCGCTCGGAAGCTGGGTCGATCAATCGGTCCACTATCTGCTCGACCATGACAGCCGCACGTTCGATATGATCGGCCGCACGATCGAGGGGCTCGCGGCCCTGGTCGAGCATGGGCTGCAGGCCATCCCGATGTGGGCGTTGATGGCGGTTTTCATCGGCGTGGGGCTATGGCGCGTGGGCTGGCGCTTCGCGATCTTCACGACGCTCTCGCTGCTGCTCATCTATGCCACGGGGTTCTGGGACCAGACGGTCGTGACACTGGGTCTCACGCTTTCCTCGACGATCATCAGCCTCGCCTTTGGCATTCCGCTTGGCATCTGGACGGCCAAGAGCAAACACATCGCGCTCATCGTGCGGCCGATCCTCGATCTGATGCAGACGATGCCCGCGTTTGTCTATCTGATCCCGGCGGCCATGCTGTTCGGCCTCGGCCGCGTGCCCGGCATTCTGTCGACGGTCGTTTTCGCCATGCCGCCCGCGGTGCGCCTGACGAGCCTCGGCATTCGCCACGTCAATCGCGAGATCGTCGAGGCGGGGCAGGCATTCGGCTGCACGCCGTGGCAACTGCTCTACAAGGTTCAGTTTCCGAACGCGCTGCCGTCGATCATGCAAGGTGTGAACCAGACGATCATGATGGCGCTGTCGATGGTGATCATTGCGTCGATGGTCGGCGCGGGCGGGCTCGGCAACGACGTGCTCGCGAGCATTCAGCGGCTCGACATCGGGCTCGGCTTCGAGAGCGGCTTGTCGGTCGTGCTGCTCGCGATCGTGCTCGACCGCATTACCGAGAGTTTCGGCCGTGCGCCGGGCACCGCGCCGGCGCCGCTCTTCAAGGGCTTGCGCAGCGTCATGCGCGTACGGGCCGCCCAGCAACCGGCGGCGCAGAGCTGAAACCCGGGGGAAACGATGAACGTGGAAACCGCGCCGCAGGTGTACACGGTCCCGGCGGCGAGGCCCGAACCCGAGCACTTCGGGTTTCTGACCTTGCCCAACTTCTCGATGATCGCGTTCACAAGCGCGGTGGAAGTGCTGCGCATGACGAACTACGTCGGGCGCGCGACGCGCTATCGATGGTCGGTGATCTCGCCGGACGGCGTGCCTGTGCGCGCGAGCAACGGCGTGACGCTCACGCCGACGTCCACGCTCGAAGAGGCCGGCGTGCCCGACGTCCTCATCGTATGCGGCGGCACGCAGATACGCGAGGCGGTGGACGTGCGCGTGCGCAGCCTGCTCGCCTATGTGGCCTCGCGCGGCGTTCCGCTCGGCGCTCTGTGCACGGGGGCCTATGCGCTGATGAGCGCCGGGCTCCTCGACGATTACCGGTGCACCGTGCATTGGGAGGATATGTCGGTGCTGCACAAGCAATTCCCGCGCGTGAAGTTCAGCGACGAACTCTTCGTGATCGACCGCGACCGGCTGACCTGCACGGGCGGCACTGCACCGCTCGACATGATGCTGCATCTGGTCGGACGGCGCCTCGGGCAAAGCCTTGCGGCTCAGGTTTCGGCGCAATTCATCCTCGAGCGCATCCGCAACGCATCGGACCATCAACCTATTCCCGTGGATGCGCGCATCGGTTTTTCGCGTGCCGAGCTGATCGAGGTCGTGCGGCTGATGGAGGCCAACATCGAAGAGCCGCTGTCGCTCGAGGAACTCGCGCGGCTCGTGCGGCTGTCGCAGCGCCACCTGCAGCGCATGTTCAAGGTTTATCTCGACGTTTCGCCGACGCACTACTACCTGGCGTTGCGCCTGCGGCGCGCGCGGGAGCTGCTGCGCACGACCGATGCATCGATCGCGCGCGTGACGGCGGTGTGCGGATTTCAGTCGCCGTGCCATTTCAGCAAGGCTTACCGCGCGCAGTTCGGCTATGCCCCGAGCCGTGAACGCAGGCAGGAGCACTGAGCCGGATTGCCCGCGGCCCGAACACCCATCGAAGTGAACCGAGGAGAAACGACCGATGAAGCAGATCATGACCCGAGCCAGTTGCGCGGCGATGGCGGCGATCGCCGCGATGACCGCAATGGCGCTGACGACGCCGGCGCGCGCAGCCGACCCCGCGACCTGCCGCAACATTCGCTTTGCCGATGTGGGCTGGACCGATATCGCGGCCACGACCGGGCTCGCGTCCACGATATTCGAAGGTCTCGGCTACCGCCCGACCAAGACGATCGCATCGGTACCGATCACGTTTGCGGGAATCAAGAGCAAGCAGATCGATGTGTTTCTCGGGTATTGGTCGCCGACGATGGACCCGATGATCGCCCCGTTCGTGAAGGCGAAGCAGGTTATGGTGCTGAGCGCGCCGAATTTGACCGGCGCGAAATACACGCTGGCGGTGCCCGACTACGTCTACAACGGCGGGCTCAAATCGTTTGCCGACATCGAGAAGTTCGCCGACAAGCTGGGCGGCAAGATATACGGGATCGAGCCCGGCAACGACGGCAATGCGCTCATCGACAAGATGATCAAGGGCAATCAGTACGGGCTCGGCAAGTTCAAGCTCGTGGAGTCGAGCGAGGCGGGCATGCTGGTGCAGGTGAACAAGGCCATCCGCGAAAAGCAATGGATCGTCTTCCTCGGATGGGAGCCGCATCCGATGAACGTACAGATGAAGATCGACTATCTGAGCGGCGGGGACGACGTGTTCGGGCCGAATTACGGCGAGGCGAAGGTCTTCACGGCGGTGCCGCCCGACTATGCGATGCGGTGTCCGAATGCGGCCAGGCTCGTGTCGAACCTGAAGTTCACGACCGACATCGAGAATCACGTCATGGTGCCGATCATGGACAAGCAGGACCCGACGAAGGCCGCCACGGCCTGGCTCAAGAAGAACCCACAGGTGCTCGATCAGTGGCTCGCAGGGGTCACCACGTTCGACGGGAAGGACGGGCTGACGGCGGTGAAGCAGTATATCGGCAAGCGGTAAAGGGTCTCTTGCAGGAGCGGCGGGCTTCAGTCCCAGTCATGGGCGGAGGGCTCCGCCTGCACCGCCGTCAATTCGTCCTGCTGCAATCCAGCCTGCCGCTCCCGGTAAGTGACGGGCGGCATGCCGAATTGCTTGCGGAACTCGCGCCCGAGGTGCGAGGCGTCCGAAAACCCGCAGCTCGAGGCGATGTCGGCCACCGTGCGATCCGAACTCGTCAGCAGCCACGCGGCCGTGCGCAGCCGCACGTGCTTGGCGAACGTCTGCGGGCTCTTTCCCGTTTGCGCCTTGAAGAGCCGCTCGAGCTGGCGTGGCGATAGATCGAGCTTGCCCGCCAGTTCCTCGAGCGGCAGCGCCCGCCCGACATGCTGCTCCATCAGCAGGATCGCGCGCTTGACCTTGGGATGCGTCGCGGGCTGGATGCCCGGCGGGTGGGGCTGCGGCGCGTTGCCTTTTTGCATTTCGCCGACGAGCAGGATCCGCAACGCCTTTTGCACCGTCGCGTGATCGAGGTGCCGCAGCAAGATCGCCGCGGCCACGTCGATCGACGCACGTCCGCCCGAGCAGGTAATGCGCCGCCGGTCGATGACGAAGAGCCGGTCGGCCACGAGTGCGCCCGTTTCGGCCGACGGAAACCGCTCGATGAAGTCCCAGTAGTGAAACCAGCTCACGCAGACGCGGTGGCCCTCCAGCACGCCGGCGCGCATCAAGGCGAAAACACCGGTGCAGATGCCGACGATCGTGGCGTCGCCGTGCGCCGTGCGGCGGATGAATGCCAGTGTTTCGTCGTCGGCCTGCGGGCCGGAATGGAGCAGGCCCCCGACCACCACCAGATAGTCGAACGGCTCGGCTTCGTCATACGTTTCCCACGGCGTCACCTGGATGCCGCAGCTCGCGCGGATCGGCGCGAGCGTTTTGCCGACCACGCTCCAGGCGCAGCGTACGGGCTTGCTGAAGTCGCTGTCGTCGGCCGACAGGCGCAGCATGTCGACGAAGCCCGAAAACGCCGTCAGCGTGAAATTGGGCAATAGCACGATACCGAACCGGATGCGCGCTTTCGGCGGAGCGGACAGGATCGACGGTGACGAATCGGCTGCGTTCATGCGAAAAAAGTCAATACGGAGTTTCCGGCCGAAGTACGGCACGGGGCTGCGGCTCAGGGTGCGGAACGCCGCACCCGGACTCCGGGCCAACGGGATTCTCCCATGGCACAGCGTCGCCGATCGGCATGGCCGGTATTTGCGGTTTTCCGCCGTGAACCATCGCGAATGCGCGCCGCGGCGCCGGGTACGGCCGCGGTTGGCGATGGCATCCCACGGCAATGCCGCTTTTGTTCTATCGGCGGATTTTACGCTTTGGTGTACTGGCGTCCATCGGCCAAGGCGGCGTTCGCCATGCGCTTCCCGCCAACCATGTCCGGCAACCACGACCGGCAATCGTCATTCGAGACAGCCCCCATGAACGTCAGCGTTTTCGATTTGTTCAAGATCGGCATCGGCCCGTCGAGCTCCCACACGGTGGGGCCGATGATCGCCGCCTGCCGGTTCGTGTCGCACGTGGAGGATGCCAATCTGCTCGGCTATGTGCGGCGCGTCAAAGCGGAGCTTTACGGCTCGCTCGGCGCGACCGGAAAGGGGCACGGTACCGACAAGGCCGTGCTGCTCGGCCTGGAGGGCAACCTGCCCGACGCGATCGACCCCGACGGTATCGAGCCGCGGCTCGCGCAAATTCGGCGCGACAAGTCGCTGCGCCTCGTCGGCCGGCACGACATCCGGTTCGAAGAGCGGGAAGACGTGAGCTTCTACCGGCGTGTCATGGCCGGCACGAGCGTCGCGCATCCCAACGGTATGCGCTTTCAGGCGTTCGACGAAAACGGCCAACTGCTCGTCGAAAAAGAGTATTACTCCGTGGGCGGCGGCTTCGTCGTCAACCGGGACGGCGACCGTGTGAACGGCGTGTGTGCGGGTGCCGACGTGCCTCATCCGTTTCGCACGGGCGCCGATCTGCTGCGTGCCTGCCAGGCGAGCGGGCTGTCTATCGCGGAAGTGACGATGCGCAACGAATCGGCGCTGCGCGACGCGGCCGAGGTGCGCGAGGGACTGCTCGCGATCTGGCGCACGATGGCGGGCTGTGTCGAGCGCGGCTGCAGGACCGAGGGCGAACTGCCGGGGCCGATGCGCGTCAAGCGCCGTGCGTCGGAGCTTGCGCGGAACCTGCGCGCCCGCTCGGAGGAATCGCTGCGCGATCCGCTCTCGATGCTCGACTGGGTGAACCTGTATGCGATGGCCGTCAACGAGGAGAACGCCGCCGGCGGACGCGTCGTCACCGCGCCGACCAACGGCGCCGCGGGCGTCATTCCGGCCGTTCTGCATTATTACGTGAAGTTCGTGCCCGGCGCCGACGAGGACGGGATCGTCGAGTTCCTGCTGACGGCTGCGGCCATCGGCATCATCTACAAGGAAACGGCATCGATCTCCGGTGCGGAGGTCGGGTGCCAGGGCGAGGTCGGCGTGGCCTGTTCGATGGCGGCGGCCGCGCTCGCGGCGGTCATGGGCGGCACGCCGGAACAGGTCGAGAACGCGGCCGAGATCGGTATGGAGCACAACCTCGGCATGACCTGCGACCCGGTGGGCGGCCTCGTGCAGATTCCCTGCATCGAGCGCAACGCAATGGGGGCCATCAAGGCGCTCAACGCCTCGCGCATGGCGCTCAAGGGCGACGGCCAGCACTACGTCTCGCTCGACTCCGTCATCAAGACGATGCGGGAAACCGGCGCGGACATGAAGACGAAATACAAGGAAACCTCGCGCGGCGGGCTCGCCGTCAACGTGATCGAGTGCTGACGCGCGAGCGTGCACGCCTCCCATTCATTCCTATTCAAGCAAGTACCCGAAGACCGCAAGGATCACCGCTATGAGCCGCTATTCGATATTCAGCCTGGTGCGCAACGGCTTGTCGTACCACGAGCATTGGGAGCGCCAATGGCGCAGCCCCGAGCCGAAGCGCGAGTATGACGTCGTCATCGTGGGCGGAGGCGGGCACGGGCTCGCCACGGCCTACTACCTGGCGAAGGAGCATGGCGTGCGCAACGTCGCCGTGCTCGAAAAAGGCTGGCTCGGCGGCGGCAACACGGCGCGCAACACGACGATCATCCGCTCGAACTATCTCTGGGACGAATCGGCCGCGCTTTACGAAAAGGCGATGAAGCTTTGGGAAGGGCTCGCGCAGGATCTCAACTACAACGTCATGTTCAGCCAGCGCGGCGTGATGAACCTCGCGCATACGCTGCAGGACGTGCGCGATACGCAGCGCCGCGTCAATGCGAACCGGCTCAACGGCGTGGATGCCGAGTACCTCACGCCGCAGCAGATCAAGGAAATCGAGCCGACCATCAACCTCGACAGCCGCTATCCGGTGCTCGGTGCCTCGTTTCAGCGGCGCGGCGGCGTGGCGCGGCACGACGCGGTGGCCTGGGGCTTCGCGCGCGGCGCCGATTCGGCGGGCGTCGATCTCATCCAGAACTGCCAGGTGACCGGCATTCGCCGCGACGGCGGCCAGGTCACCGGGGTCGATACGGTGAAGGGCTTCATCAAGGCGAAGAAGGTCGCGGTCGTCGCCGCCGGAAACACGACCACGCTTGCCGATATGGCCGGCGTGCGGCTGCCGATCGAGAGTCACCCGCTGCAGGCGCTCGTCTCCGAGCCGATCAAGCCCGTCGTCAATACGGTCGTGATGTCGAACGCGGTGCATGCGTACATCAGCCAGTCCGACAAGGGAGATCTCGTGATCGGGGCCGGCATCGATCAGTACACGGGCTTCGGCCAACGCGGGAGCTATCACATTATCGAAGGCACGCTCGAGGCGATCGTCGAGATGTTCCCGGTGTTCTCGCGTGTGCGGATGAACCGCCAGTGGGGCGGCATCGTCGACGTCTCGCCCGATGCCTGCCCGATCATCAGCAAGACCGACGTCAAAGGCCTCTACTTCAATTGCGGCTGGGGAACGGGCGGCTTCAAGGCGACGCCGGGCTCGGGCTGGGCTTTCGCGCATACGATCGCTCACGATACGCCGCACCCGTTGAACGCCGCGTTTTCGCTCGACCGGTTCTACACCGGGCACCTCATCGACGAACACGGCGCCGCCGCCGTCGCCCACTGACGGGCGCCGCAAGGCACATAAAGCACATAAGGCACGGAGAATCACATGCTGCTGATCGAATGTCCCTGGTGCGGCCCGCGGGCCGAGTCCGAATTCACCTGCGGTGGGGAGGCCGATATCGCCCGCCCTCTCGCGCCCGAGACGCTCTCGGACCGCGAATGGGGCGATTACCTCTTCATGCGCAAGAACCCGCGCGGCGTGCATAGCGAGCAATGGCTGCATACGCAAGGGTGCCGGCGCTGGTTCAAGGCCACGCGCGACACGGTGACCTACGCCTTTCACGGCTATGACACGTTCGGAGCCCCGCATGCCGAGACGCATGCCGAGACGCATGCCGATCAACGCACTTCAGAGGGCAAGCAATCATGACGAATCAGCCGGATCGGCTTGGCACGGGCGGTCGCGTCAATCGCGCCATTCCGCTCACGTTCACGTTCAACGGCCGCACCTACCAGGGCTACGAGGGCGACACGCTCGCTTCGGCCCTGCTCGCCAACGGTGTGCGGTTTGTCGCGCGCAGCTGGAAGTATCACCGGCCACGCGGCATCGTCGCGGCCGGCGTGGAAGAGCCGAACTTCGTGGTGCAGCTCGAGCGTGGCGCGTATACGGTGCCCAACGCGCGCGCGACCGAAGTCGAGCTCTATCAGGGCCTCGTCGCGACGAGCGTCAACGCCGAGCCTTCCCTCGAAAACGACCGCCTGGCCGTCAATCAGAAGATCGCGCGGTTCATTCCCGCTGGCTTTTACTACAAGACGTTCATGTGGCCGCGCAGGTGGTGGCCGAAGTACGAGGAAAAGATCCGTGAGGCGGCGGGCCTTGGCAAAGCGCCGGACACGCGCGATGCCGATCGCTACGACAAGTGCTTCGCGCATTGCGACGTGCTCGTCGTCGGCGGCGGGCCGGCCGGGCTGGCGGCCGCGCATGCCGCGGGGCTCTCGGGCGCGCGCGTGATCCTCGTCGACGATCAGCGCGAACTGGGCGGCAGCCTGCTGTCGTGCCGCGCACAGATCGACGGCAAGCCCGCCGTGCAATGGGTCGAGAAGATCGAGGCCGCGCTCGCGCAGATGCCGGAGGTCAAAGTGCTCACCCGCAGCACCGCATTCGGCTACCAGGATCACAACCTCGTCACGGTCATGCAGCGCCTGACCGATCATCTGCCCGTGTCGATGCGCAAGGGCACGCGCGAGCTGCTGTGGAAGATCCGGGCCAAGCGGGTCGTGCTGGCCACCGGCGCTCACGAGCGCCCGCTCGTCTTCGGCAACAACGATCTGCCCGGCATCATGCTCGCTTCGGCCGTGTCCACTTACATTCACCGCTATGGCGTGCTGCCGGGGCGCGAGGCCGTGGTCTTCACGAACAACGACGACGGCTATCAGTGCGCGCTCGATCTGAAAGCGAGCGGCGCGAAGGTCACCGTCGTCGACCCGCGGGCCGAGACGAACGGCTCGCTGCCCGCCGTGGCGCGGCGCCACGGCGTAACCGTGCTCAACCGTGCGGTGGTCATGACGGCGCACGGAAAGCGCCGGGTCGAATCGGTCGAAGTGCGCGCGTATGCGGGCGGCCGGATCGGCGAGAAGCAGGCCACGCTGCGCTGCGACGTGGTGGCGATGTCGGGTGGATGGAGTCCCGTTTTGCACTTGTTCGCGCAGTCGGGCGGCAGGGCGCATTGGAACGACGAGAAAGCCTGCTTCGTGCCCGGCAAGGCGGTACAGGCGGAGGTGAGCGTGGGCGCGGCGGCCGGCGAGTTCGATCTTGCGCGCGGGTTGCGGCTTGCGCTCGATGCCGGCGCCGAGGCTGTGCGCGCGCTCGGCTTCAAGCCGCAGCGGCCGGCCACGCCGCAAGTCGCCGAGATCAAGGAAGCGCCGCTCTTGCCGCTATGGCTCGTCGGCAGTCATGCCGAGGCATCGCGCGGGCCCAAGCAGTTCGTCGATTTCCAGAACGACGTGTCGGCCGCCGACATCCTGCTTGCCGCGCGCGAGGGCTTCGAATCCGTCGAGCACGTGAAGCGCTATACGGCGATGGGCTTCGGCACCGACCAGGGCAAGCTCGGCAACATCAACGGCATGGCGATTCTCGCCGGTGCGCTCGGCAAGACGATTCCCGAGACGGGCACGACCACATTCCGTCCGAACTACACGCCCGTGACGTTCGGGGCGGTGGCCGGGCGCGAGATCGGCGATTTCATCGACCCGATCCGCAAGACCTGCATTCACGAGTGGCACGTCGAAAACGGTGCGATGTTCGAGGACGTCGGCAACTGGAAGCGGCCCTGGTATTACCCCAAGGGCGGCGAAGACCTGCATGCGGCGGTGAAGCGCGAATGCCTGGCGGTGCGTAACGGTGTGGGGATGCTCGATGCGTCGACGCTCGGCAAGATCGACATTCAAGGTCCCGATGCGGCCAAGCTGCTGAACTGGGTCTACACGAACCCGTGGTCGAAGCTCGAGGTCGGCAAATGCCGCTACGGGCTCATGCTCGACGAAAACGGCATGGTGTTCGACGATGGCGTGACCGTACGCCTCGGCGAGCAGCACTACGTGATGACCACGACGACGGGCGGCGCGGCACGCGTGCTGACGTGGCTCGAGCGCTGGCTGCAGACCGAGTGGCCCGACATGAAGGTGCGCCTCACGTCGGTGACCGACCACTGGGCCACCTTCGCCGTGGTCGGGCCGATGAGCCGCAAGGTCCTGCAGAAAGTGTGCCGCGATATCGACTTCGGCAACGACGCGTTCCCGTTCATGACGTACCGCGAAGGCACGGTGGCCGATGTCGCCGCGCGCGTGATGCGCATCAGCTTCTCGGGCGAACTGGCCTATGAAGTGAACGTGCCGGCCAATGCGGGCCGGGCCGTGTGGGAAGCGTTGATGGCGGCGGGAGAGCCGTTCGGCATTACGCCGTACGGCACGGAGACGATGCACGTCTTGCGCGCGGAGAAGGGCTACATCATCGTCGGCCAGGATACCGACGGTTCGGTGACGCCATTCGATCTCGGCATGGGCGGGCTCGTCGCCAAGTCGAAGGATTGCCTCGGCAAGCGCTCGCTGTCGCGCGAAGACACCGCCAGGGAAGGTCGCAAGCAGTTGGTGGGACTGTTGACCGACGATCCGGCGTTCGTTTTGCCGGAAGGCGCGCAGATTGTCGAACGCGGTACCCGAACCCCAGCGGCGGGACAAGTCGCGGCTACACCGGTGCCGATGCTTGGCCATGTCACGTCGAGCTACTTCAGCCCGATACTCGATCGGTCGATCGCCATGGCGGTCGTGAAGGGCGGGCTGGGCAAAATGGGGCAGAAGGTGTCGATCGATGTCGACGGCAGAACCGTCGATGCCACGATCGCAAGCCCTGTCTTCTACGATGTCGAAGGAGCGCGTCAGCATGTGGAATGAGAACCGAAACGATCCGCTCGCGGCGGGCACGAGTGTGAAGTTGGAGTCGCCGCTCGTCGGCGCGCAGGACTTGCTGAAGGTCAACGCCGCATTGCAGTCGAAAGCGTTTCGTCTATACGAGCGCCCTTTTCTCGAACTCGTCAACTTGCGCGGCGACCCCCGCGACGAGGCGTTCATGGCAGCGGTGCAGGCGGCGCTCGGTACGCGTGTGCCGGTGGCGCCGAATACGGTCGCCCGGGGTACCGAATGCGACGTGCTGTGGCTTGGGCCCGACGAGTGGCTCGTGCGCTCGAGCGAGGCGCGTGCGACGCAGCTCGAGGCGAAGCTCGCCGCCGCGGTCGCGGGCATGTTCGCCTGCGCGGTGGACGTCGGCAGCGGCTACACAGTGCTCGAGGCAAGCGGCGACAAGGTGCGCGACGTCCTCGCGCGCGGCTGCCCGCTGGATCTGCATCCGGCCGTGTTGCCGCTCGGGCGATGCGTGCAGAGCCATTACTTCAAAGCCTCGATCGTGCTGATGCCGACCGCCGACAATACGTTCGAGATCGTGGTGCGGCGCAGCTTCGCCGATTATTTCTGCCGCATCATGCTCGACGCCGCGGCGCCGCTCGCCGATTGATCGCGGCGTCGCGCGGGCCCACGAACGCCAATCAGGCAAGCAATATCCACCGCAGGACATCGGGTCGCGATACGCGGCCCGATGTCCTTTTGCATGACCATTCGATCCGACGGCGGAATCGACGAGAGTTCGTTCGAAAGGACCTCTCGGCATGCGCCAGGGTGGTACGAGCCCGTCCGCCTCTTCACCGAAGTTCCTCGATTGGTTGACGTTCACGCATGCGGCGCCTCGTCGTCCATGAAGGCATCGACGGTGACGCGTATTCGAAACCCGTGCCGCGTTTGCCGAATTCGATGATTCCCGCAACCCTGGATTCGAGGAGAACGTGCGATGCCGTGGGATATGAATAAATGCCAGTGGGGCGTGCCGCCGGGCTTCACCAACGCCGATGCAGCCCTTGCAGTGACGAATGCGGACTTTTCGAACGCTGTATTCGTCCAAACGTCCGGGACCGGAGTCACAAAAAAGGCGTACACCTACTATGAGGTGAACGGGTTTCGAATCTGCGTTGTCGGCGACGTTCATAAGAACGATGTTTCCGGCCAGTGGAATATTGCCGGCAACAGCTTCATTCCGGGCTGGACAGGCTGGAGCTTGCAGACCCCGGCCGCGCAGGTTGCCGTGATCGGGCCGTTGCAGGACGGAGGGGCGTTTCCCGATGACGATCGATATCCACACCCGGTGATTTAGGCACGCAGGGAACGCAGCGGGCCGATCGTCCGCGCCGCTTCGGCCGTGGCTCGGCCGGCTGGCGGGCCTCATTCGAGGGGCGCGCGCCAGTGCGAGCGGCCACTCCGCTGCACGTATTCGCCATGACGATTATGCTTTGGGCTGCGGCTTTTCAGGGCCGCCGATACCCGGAGGAATCGTCATGGAATATCGCAAGCTCGGCCGCACCGGCCTTTCGGTTTCGCGCCTGTGCCTCGGCACGATGACGTTCGGCTTCCAGACCGACGAGGAAACGGCGGGCCGCATCATGGCCACCGCCGCCGACGTCGGTGTGACGTTCTTCGATACGGCCGACGTCTATCCGCTCGGCGGCGGCGACGAACGCGCGGGCGAAACGGAGAGAATCGTCGGACGCTGGCTGAAGGGGCAGCGCCAGCGTTTTGTGCTCGCGACAAAAGCGGTCGGCAAGATGGGGCCTTCGCCGTGGGACCAGGGGGCCTCGCGCAAGCATCTGCTCGACGCGATCGACGCGTCGCTCGCCCGGCTCGGGACCGATTACGTCGATCTTTATCAACTGCATTCGGATGACCGCGAGACGCCCCTCGACGAAACGCTCGAGGCGCTCGACATGATCGTGCGCTCGGGGCGGGCGCGCTATATCGGCGTCTCCAATTTTCTCGCCTATCGGCTGGCGCGCGCGCTGGGCCGCGCCGACACGCTGCGGCTCGC
Source organism: Trinickia caryophylli (assembly GCF_034424545.1). Taxonomy (NCBI): domain Bacteria; kingdom Pseudomonadati; phylum Pseudomonadota; class Betaproteobacteria; order Burkholderiales; family Burkholderiaceae; genus Trinickia; species Trinickia caryophylli. The sequence continues at coordinate 2,212,864 of NZ_CP139971.1, forward strand.
GCGCTTCGTCTCCGTACAGCCGCGCTACAACCTGCTGTTCCGGCAGATCGAGCGCGAACTGCTGCCGCTCGCCGAGGAAGAGGGGCTCGGCGTAATTCCCTACAACCCGCTGGCGGGCGGGTTGCTCACCGGCAAGCACAGCGCCGGTGACGCGCCGCCCGCAGGCCGTTTTACGCTGGGAACGGCGGGTAAGCTTTATCAGGACCGCTACTGGCACGAGCGCGAGTTCGAGACGGTCGGCGCGTTTTGCAGGCTGGCCGACGAAGCCCGTATCGCGCGCGTGACGGCTGCGGTCGGGTGGGTGCTCGCCCATCCGGCGATTACCTCGGCCATCGTCGGCGCGAGCCGGCCCGAGCAGTTGGCGGATTCGCTCGCAGCGGTCGACAAGCCGCTCGCCCCGTCATTGAAGACGGCGCTCGACGAACTTTCGCAGCAGTACCGGTTCGGCGACGCGGCGCGTTGATTCGAATCGGCGCCAGGCGCGCGGCCTTCACCGCGGAGGCGTCGGACTCCGTCGGTGAATGCCTTACTCCGCGGTCACGTACTGACGCCGCGGCGCCATGGTCACGGGGGGCACGCCCACGACGGCGGCCCGCATGCGCCGTGCCTCGTCCACCGGGGGCACGCCGAAGAGCCGCTTGAACTCGCGGCTGAACTGCGAGGCGCTTTCGTAGCCCACATGCGCCGCCGCGGCACTGACATTGAGGCCATCCTGCGCCATGAGCAGCCGTGCGTGGTGAAGGCGCGTCGTTTTGACGTACTGCATCGGCGAGGTAGCCGTCACGGCCTTGAACTGCGCATGGAAAACAGCGAGGCTCATACCGGCCTCGCGCGCAAGCGTTTCCACGTCGAGGTTGTTGTGGTAATCCGAGTGAATGCGTCGCAATGCCTTCGCGATCCGACCGAAATGATGCTGATGGGTGAGCGCGTGCCGGATCACGTCGCCCTGCGAGCCCGTCAGCACGCGATAGCAGATCTCCCGCAATATCGCGGGCCCGAGAATCCGCCCATCGGCGGGGGAGCCCAGCGCTTCGAGCAGCCTCAGCACCGCATCGCCGAGCGGCCGATCGACAGGCGTTGCATAGAACGCTTGCGGCTCCCCGGATATAGGCCCGCGCGTGTCGTTCAGGGCGATCAACAACTCGGCCACGACCGTCAAATCGATGCCGATCGAAATGGCGAGTAGCGGCTCTTCCGGGCTGGCCTGCGTTTCGCATTCGAACGGCAGCGGCACGGCCATGACCAGGTAGTGCTGGGCATCGTAGACGAAGCTTTGCTCGCCGATGAACCCGCGCTTGCTGCCTTGGCAGACGATGACGATGCTTGGTTCGTACATGACGGGCATGCGCGGGCGGAATTCGTTCACGCGCATGAACTTCACGCCTTCGAGATCCGAGCGCGTGATGCCCTCGGCTGGGGCGAGCTGCCCCAGCAGCTCGATGACGCGGGCTTGGGCGGCGTCGGGAAGCGCCGTTTGCGAGGAGAAATCGTGCATGATTGCGGGGCTGAGTATCCGGAGGATTCGGCTCGAAATCTAGCACCGTTTGCGTTTCTTTGCTGGCAACCCAGAGAAACAGGCAAGTCTTAAATAGCTTCAGGTATTCCGCAACTGCCGTGCGCTTGCATAGCATAGGCCCTTTCTCGCGAACGCATTCGCGAGCTGTTTTCCGTTGTTTTCGTAGGAGAGCACATGTACAAGACCCATGCCTATGCCGCCCGCGATGCGCAATCCCCGCTCGCCCCGTTCGAGCTGGAACGCCGCAGCCTGCGCGAGCACGACGTGTATATCGAAGTGATGTTCTGCGGCGTTTGCCATTCCGACTTGCATCAGGCACGCGACGAATGGCGCAACACGATCTATCCCGTCGTGCCGGGGCATGAAATCGTCGGCCGGGTGAAGGAGGTCGGGCCGGCCGTTACGCGCTACAAGGCCGGCGACCTGGTTGGCGTGGGCTGCCTCGTCGATTCCTGCCGCACGTGTGCGAGCTGCCAGGAAGGCCTCGAGCAGTACTGCGAAAACGGTTTTGTCGGCACCTACAACGGCACCGACCGCGTCACGGGCGAGACCACCTATGGCGGGTACTCCACGAACCTCGTCGTGGACGAAGCGTTTGTGCTGCGCGTGCCGGACAATCTCGACCCGGCCGCCGTTGCGCCGCTGCTGTGCGCCGGCATCACCACCTACTCGCCGCTGCGCACCTGGGGTGCCGGTCCGGGCAAGAAAGTGGGCGTGATCGGCCTGGGCGGCCTCGGGCATATGGGTGTCAAGCTCGCGCGCGCGATGGGCGCACACGTGGTGCTTTTCACGACGTCGCCCTCGAAGATCGAAGACGCGAAGCGCCTTGGCGCACACGAGGTGGTAATTTCGAAGCACCCGGAGGACATGCAACGGCATGTCAACAGCTTCGATTTCCTGCTCAATACGGTGGCCGCGCAGCACGACCTCAATCCGTTCATCCAATTGCTCAAGCGCGACGGCACCATGACGCTCGTGGGCGCGCCCGAGCACGATCACCCTTCGCCGCAGGTGTTCGGGCTCATCATGAAGCGTCGACGGCTGGCGGGGTCGCTGATCGGCGGCATTGCCGAAACGCAGGAAATGCTCGATTTCTGTGGGCAGCACGGCATTACGTCCGATGTCGAGCTGATTCCGATGCAAAAGATCAACGACGCTTACGGGCGGATGTTGAAGAGCGACGTGAAGTACCGCTTCGTGATCGACATCGATTCGCTGCGGCAATAACCCGGAGCCCGCTGGCAGGGCGGCGATCGGGCGGCGGGCGCGTCGGGGTGGGGCGCGCACCGCCGGCAAGCCGCCGCCTCAAAGAATGACCGGCGCGCCGGGCGGCTCCGCCCGTGTCGAATCCTGCAGTGGAAAATGCCGCTCCAGCAGTGCCGTAATCTGCTCGACGCCGGTTATGGCGCCGTGCTCGTATTCGTTGCGCCGGAAGTGGGCCTCCATGTCCTGGCAGATTCGCTCCCATTCGTCGGGCGCTACTCTCGCCGAGATACCCCGGTCGGCCACGATCTCGACGTCGCGATCGGCGAGCAGCAAGTAAACGAGCACGCCGTTGTTCTGCTCGGTGTCCCAGACCCGGAGCTCCGAGAATACGTCGATTGCGCGTTCTCTGGCACTGACGTGCCTGAGCAGCGCGGCCCCGTGCAGGGCGCCTTCTACGGCGAAGTGCAGGCGCGCTACATGGCCGGTGTGACTGTCGCGCACCGCTTGATCGATGGCACGCAGCACGCGCGGCCCAAATGCCAGGCCAACGCGCCAGCGGGTCATGCACAGGTGCCTGAGGATGCGGGCGAGGTCCATGGCTACCACCTTCCCGACGCGCCGCCGCCACCGAATCCGCCGCCTCCGCCGCGGAAGATGTCGTGTCCCGAACGATTGCCGGCTCCGCCCGATCGTCCGCCGAGATAGCGGCCGCCGGCATAAGCGCCGAGTCCTCCGCCCACGAGCGTGAAGAACAGGGCGACGAGGCCTGCTCCAACGGCTATGAGCAACGCGCCCGAGAACAGCCACGCGATCAGGCCGACGAGGCCGCCCGTTGCCAGCGCGCCTGGAAAACGGCCCAGCAGCGCACGCAGGAACCCGCCGGCCGCGATTGCCACAACGAAGAGCACCGGCAGCAGCCGGCCGAATCCTTCGCCTTGCGTCATACGGCGCGCGGGCGGCGCAAGCGGCTCGCCGTCGATCACCCGCATCATGCTGTCGAGCCCGGCATCGATCCCGCCGTAGAAGTCGCCGTCGCGAAAGCGCGGAACGATGACCTCGTCGACGATGCGGTGGCTCGTGGCATCGGTCAATGCACCTTCGAGGCCGTAGCCGACCTCGATGCGCAACGTGCGATCGTTTTTGGCGACGATGAGCAAGGCGCCGTCGTCGACACGTTCACGGCCGATTTTCCATGCCTCGGCCACGCGTATGCCGTATTGTTCGATCGTCTCGGGCTCGGTGCTCGGCACGAGGAGCACGGCGATCTGGCTGCCCTTGCGCGCCTCGAAGGCCGCGAGCTTCGCCTCGAGTGCATCGCGCTGCGCGGCTGTCAGCGTTGCGGTGGTATCGGTCACGCGGCGCGTCAGAGCCGGCACCGGCGCATCGGCGGCGAACGCGTGCTGTGGCGGCCCGCCCGAGAGGCCGGCGATGAACGCGGCGAATAAGACGAATGCGAAAGCCGCGCGGATCAATTGCCGCCCCCGCTCGCGGGGGCGGGCATGGCCGGACGGCCACTGCCCTTGCCCGCGTTCATACCCGAGCCGAAGTCGACCGCCGGTGGTTTCGTAATCTCGGCCTCGTTCGCGACCGAGAAGTTCGGTTTTTCCTTGAAGCCGAACGCCATGGCGGTGAGATTGTTCGGGAAGGAACGTACCGTCGTGTTGTAAGCCTGCACCGCGCGGATATAACGATTGCGTGCGACGGCAATGCGGTTCTCGGTGCCTTCGAGTTGAGCCTGCAGATCGCGGAAATTCGCATCGGACTTCAGCTGCGGGTAATTCTCGGAGACGACGAGCAGGCGCGAGAGCGACGCCGTCAGTTGCCCCTGTGCGGCCTCATATCGGGCGAATGCCTGCGGATCGTCGAGCATTTCCGGCGTGGGGCGGATCGATCCGACCTGCGCGCGCGCCTGAGTGACCCCGATCAGTACGTCTCTTTCCTGATTGGCGTAGCCTTTCACCGTATTGACCAGATTCGGTACGAGATCCGCACGACGCTGGTATTGGTTCAGCACCTCGGACCAGTTGGCTTTTACCGCTTCGTCCTGCGTCTGGATCGCGTTGTAGCCGCAACCCGCAAGGCTTGCTGTAAGCGCGGCAAGCAGCCAGACAATGAGTGTGCGCATCCGGGCCTCCATCGTGCGGGATCGTTGATTGCACGCTACGCTGCTCGCGTGCGGGGCCTTTGACGCAGGTCAAGTCCGGGGTGCGCCCTCATGCCCCTCGCGCATCGGCGCCGCGGCTATTGCGCATGCTTCGACTGCCAGAGTTGCATCAGCCGGATTTCCTTTTCCTGAGCAACGATGATCTGCCTGGCGAGCCGCCGCAGCACCGGATCCTTGCCATACTTGAGCTCCACCTGCGCCATGTCGATTGCGCCCTGATGATGAGGGATCATGTGGGAGACGAAATCCTTATCGGCGTCGCCCGTATAGCTGGGCGCGTTCATCTCTCTCATCATTTTCTGGTCGGCGTCCTTGAACGCCTGCGTCGACGGCCCGGAGGCGCCCGAGGCGGCGGATCCGCCGCTTGCGGCCGGCGCCATGATGACGCTCGACATGGGCGGCGAGTTCGTTTGTGCCGTCGCGGCGAACGAGGGTAGGCAGAGCGCCAGGCAGGCCAGCGTCAGCGGAAGTGACGAATGTTTGCGCATCGCGAATCTCCTTTGGGCGGGCCGGATACAACGGCCGGGTGTCTGGGAGCGAGCCAGTTTCGTGCCCCTTAGCTTATCGCGCTCGCCGCCGACGCGGCTTGGTTGAGGCAATCGTTCGCAGACGGCTGGGTCGTCCGGGACGTCGATTTGGGGACGCATGGGTGCCGGCAACGTTCGTACGACGACGAGGCCAGACAGGCGCGAACGCTGGCCGATGAAGGGGACGCGCAGTGGCGTGTCGCCCTTCGTCCGCGAAGCAGGCTCGATGGAACCCGCCGTTTATGGCTGAACGCCTTCCCGGGTGGCCGCGCGGGGGCGCGCGGCCGGGAGATCGGGCTGCGTCGCGAGCGCTTCGAGCGCAAGCCCCTTCGTCTCGATGCCGAGCAGGGCCACCGCGGCCGCGGCCAATGCAAACGACAGCGCCCCGAGCGTAAATACGCCGCTTTGCCCGAACACGGGCAACACGAGGCCAACGGCATAAGGCCCGATCAGCGAGCCGACGCGTCCGATCGCCGAAGCGAAGCCGGACCCCGTGGCGCGCGCACCCGTGCCGTAGAGCTCGGGTGTGTACGTATAGAGCGCGGCCCACATGCCGAACAGAAAGAATTGCATGGCGAGCCCCGCGGCGATTACGAGCCCGAGCTCGCCGCCATGGAGCAGGGCCTGGCCATAGAGATAGGCCATCGCCGCGCCGCCCGTGAGCGAGGCGACGCACGTGGGCTTGCGGCCCCAGCGCTCGACGAGCCACGCCGCGCACAGGAAGCCGGGAATGCCGGCCAGAGAGATCAGCACCGTATAAAGCACCGATTTCGTCACGGTGATGCCGGCCTGTTGCATGAGTGCGCCGAGCCACGACGTGAGGCCGTAGAAGCCGAGCAATGCAAAGAACCAGAGCGTCCAGACCATGAGCGTGCGCTTGCGGTACACGCCGCTCCAGATCTCGCGGAAGGCGCCTGTGCGAGACGCAGGCGGCTCGATATGGTCGTTTTCGCCAAGCGGGGCAAGGGCGGCGAGCCCGCTTGCGCGCATGACCTTTGCTTCGATGGACGCGAGCACGGCCTCGGCTTGTGCATCGCGGCCGCGGTGCTCGAGCCAGCGCGGCGATTCGGGCACGATGCGGCGTACCACGAGCACGAACGCGGCTGGAATGGCCAGTAGCGCGAAGACGGTGCGCCAACCGAGCGGTGCCAGCGTGAAATAGGAAACGATGCCGGCCGTAATGAAGCCGAGCGGCCAGAAACCGTCCATCAACGCGATGAGGCGCCCGCGCGATGCCGTGGGCACGAATTCGGACAGCAACGCCTGGGCAACGGGAAACTCCATACCCATGCCGATGCCGAGGACGATGCGATAGACGATCAGCGTATCGACGGTTTGCGCAGTCGAGCACAGATACGAGGCCACGCCCCAGAGCACCATGCTCCACTGAAACACAGGGCGGCGGCCGAAGCGGTCGGCGAGCAGGCCGGCAACAGCCGCGCCGAGCACCATGCCGAAAAAGCTCGCACTCGCAACGAGCCCGGCCATGGCGCTCGACAATCCGAATTCCTGTTTGATCGAACCGAGCACGAACGTCATCGTGCCCAGGTCGACCGAATCGAAAAAGAAAGCGAGCGCGATAACGATGAATAGTGTGCCGTGATAGCGCGAGAACGGCAGGCGTTCGAGACGAGCCGCCGCGCGTACGCGCGGCTGGCCGTGTGAAACGGGACGGGACATGGCGGGCTCCGGTGGAAAAGGCGGCGCCATGAAGTGGCATCAGGCAGGCGGCGGCCGCACCGCATCAGTAGATGCGGCCATTAAAACGCGCCATAGAAAAAATCCGGCATGCCGATGGAATGGTCGCGTCACCTGCAAAGACACCGTTCCTATCGGCGTGCCGCCCGTCTCACACGGTGTGAAGCGCGCTCGAATGTGCCGCGCCCATCCCCGCGCGGGCAGGTGCACCATGTGCGACGTAGTAGGGTACGTCGGCGCGGGGCAACGGTTTGCGACCGCGTATCTGGTCCGCGATCTTTTCGGCGATCATGATCGTCGGCGCGTTGAGATTGCCGGTGATGATGCGCGGCATGATCGACGCATCGACGACGCGCAGCCCCTCGAGCCCGTGCACGCGGCCCTCGCGATCGACGACGGCCATCTCGTCGTAGCCCATCGCGCAGGAGCCGCACGGATGGTAGGCCGTCTCGGCCCGTGCGCGCACGAACGCGTCCAGTTCGGTGTCGCTTGCGCAATCCACGCCGGGACTCAGCTCGCGTCCCCGATAGCGGTCGAGCGCGGGCTGCGCAATGATTTCGCGCGTGATGCGGATCGCGTCGCGGAACTCGCGCCAGTCGAGCGGCTCCGCCATGTAGTTGAAGAGGATGCCCGGATGCGCGTGCGGATCGCGCGAACGCAGCTTCACGCGCCCTCGGCTCGGCGAGCGCATGGACCCGACGTGCGCCTGAAAACCGTGCATCTCGATCGCGTTCGAACCGTTGTAATTGATCGCGATCGGCAGAAAGTGATACTGGATGTTGGGCCAGGGGTCGTCGTCGCGCGTGCGGATGAAGCCGCCGGCCTCGAAGTGGTTGCTTGCACCGAGGCCGGTACCGTTGAGCAGCCACTCGAGGCCTATCGCCGGCTGGTTGTACCACTTCAACGCGGGATAGAGCGATACCGGCTCCTTGCACGCGTACTGCATGTACATCTCGAGGTGGTCTTGCAGATTGCGGCCTACGCCCGACAGATCGAGCACGAGCGGGATTTCCAGTTCGCGCAGCCATTCGGCGGGCCCGACCCCCGAGCGCTGCAGGATTTGCGGTGAGGCGATCGCACCTGCGCAAACGAGCACTTCGCGTCTGGCGTGAGCTGTCAGCTGGGTGCCGTGATGGAGATAGGCCACGCCGGTCGCGCGCTTGCCGGAAAAGAGAACGCGGTCCGTTTGCGCACGCGTGACGATCGTCAGGTTCGCGCGCCCGCGTGCCTGATCGAGATACCCGCGCGCGGTGCTCGCTCGTCGGCCGCGTGCCGTCACCGTGCGATCCATGGGGCCGAAGCCTTCCTGGCGGTAGCCGTTCAGATCGTCGGTACGCGCATAACCTGCCTCGACGCCCGCTTCCACCATCGCGCCGAAAAGCGGATTGTTGCCGGGCTTGCTCGTCGTGACATGCACGGGACCGTCGCCGCCGTGGTAGTCGTCAGGACCGACATCGCGTGTCTCCGCTTTCCTGAAGTAGGGCAGACAGTCCAGATAGCGCCAGGTATCGAGCCCGTCGATCTCCGCCCAGCCGTCGTAATCGAGTGCATTGCCGCGGATGTAGCACATGCCGTTGATCAGCGAGGAGCCGCCGAGCCCCTTGCCGCGCCCGCATTCCATGCGGCGATGATCCATGTGCGGCTCGGGCTCCGTTTCGTAGGCCCAGTTGTAGCGCCGCCCTTGCAGCGGATACGCGAGCGCGGCCGGCATTTGCGTGCGGAAGTCGAAGCGGTAGTCCGGCCCGCCCGCCTCGAGCAGCAGGACCGTGACGTCGGCATCCTCGGTGAGCCGCGTTGCCATGACGTTGCCGGCCGAGCCGGCGCCGATCACGATGTAATCATATTCGCTGACATGCATGGGGGCGTCCTCAGAACGCGGGTCGATACGGGCCGAGCTCGACCTGCACGGATTTGATCTGCGTGTAGTGCTCGAGCGTCGTGAGGCCGTTCTCGCGGCCGACGCCCGATTGCTTGTAGCCGCCTACCGGCATTTCGGCCGGCGATTCTCCCCAGGTGTTGATCCAGCAGATGCCGGCCTCGAGGCGATGGATGACGCGATGCGCGCGGGCCAGCCGTTCGGTGACCACACCGGCAGCCAGACCGTAATGGGTTGCGTTGGCGCGTGCGATGACTTCGTCTTCATCGTCGAATTCGAGCAGGCACATGACCGGGCCGAACACCTCCTCGCGTACGACGCGCATGTCGTCGCGGCAGTCGGCGAAAACGGTCGGCGCGACATACTGCCCGCTCGCATAGTCGCCCTCCACGAGCCGATGCCCGCCGGCCACGAGCCGCGCGCCCTCGCGCCTTGCGCTTTCGATATAGCCGAGCACCTTGTCGAGTTGCGCGGCACTCGCGAGCGGCCCGAAGTTCGTCTGCGGATCGCAGGGCTTGCCGACGCGTATCCGTTGGACGCGCTCGAGTACGAGCGCTTCGAACTCGTGCTTGATGCGCCGATCGGCGAACACGCGCGTGCCGTTCGTGCAGACCTGCCCCGCGCTGAAGAAGTTGGCGGTGACGGCGATGTCGGCGGCGCGCGCGAGGTCGGCATCGTCGAAGACGATCAGCGGCGATTTGCCGCCGAGTTCCATCGTCACGTCTTTCAGCGAGGAGGCGCCCGCGAGCGCCATGACTTTCTTGCCCGTTTCGACACCGCCTGTGAACGAGACTTTGGCGATGCCCTCATGTCCCGCAATCAGCGCGCCAACGCTGCCGTCACCCTGCAGCACGTTGAAGACGCCGGCCGGCAAGCCGGCTTCGGTATAGATCTCGGCAAGCTTCAGCGCCGAAAGCGGCGTGAGCTCGCTCGGTTTGAAAATCATCGCGTTGCCGGCGGCCAGGGCGGGCGCCGATTTCCAGCAGGCGATCTGGATCGGGTAGTTCCACGCGCCGATTCCGGCACACACGCCGAGCGGCTCCCGGCGCGTATAGACGAAGGAATCCTCGCGCAGCGGAATCTGCGCGCCCTCGATGGCCGCAGCGAGGCCCGCGTAGTACTCGATGACGTCCGCGCCGGTGACGATGTCGACACTGCGCGTTTCGGCGATCGGCTTGCCCGTGTCGCGCATTTCCAGTTCCGCGAGTTCGTCGTTGCGCGCACGTAGCAATTCGACCGCGCGGCGCAAAACGCGCGAGCGGGCCATCGCGCTCATGGCCGCCCATTCGCGCTGGCCCTGCCGCGCCGATGCGACGGCGCGCTCGACATCGGCCGCGCTCGCCTGCTGAATGGTGGCAAGACGCTCGCCCGTGGCCGGGTCGAACGAATCGAATGTGATGTCGCCGGCCGCATCGGCATAGGTCCCGCCGATGTAAAGACGCTGCAGGCCATAGACAGAGGACGGGCTCATCGACAAGCTCCCACGCGCGATTTCGGAAGGTCTCAACGATAGGCGTTTTGCTCCGCGCGTTCAATCGATCGGCGCGAAACCGGGACCGCGATGTCGGGTTCCGGCAAGGACGTGTCGCGTTTTGGGGGATTGCGGCGGGGGGCAACGGCGGCAGGCATTGCCCGTATGCGAGGAAGCGGCGCACCGGCCGGCTGCCACGAAAGCGCGCAGCAGGCCGGTGCGCGACGCGCGCGCCGGGGAATCAGGCGGTCTTTCGCCGGGCTTCCCGCTCGCGATAGAGCTCGAACTCTTCGCTCATGGCACGCGCGACGGCGGGGCGCGCCGTCACGCGTTCGTAGTAGGCCTCCACGGCCGGCCATTGCGCGAGATCGACGTCGCAGTACTTCGTCCAGCTGAGGACCACCGCGAGGTACGCATCGGCCGCACTGAAGGTGTCGAGCAGCCAGTCGTGCTCCGCGAAGCGCGCATGCAGGAAGTCGAACCTTGCCTTCAATTTCTCGCGCGCATAGCGTTTGACCTCGGCTGGCGCACTGCGATCGAGCAATACGGTAAATATGCCTTTGTGCAATTCCGTGCTCGCGAAGGCGAGCCACTGATGGAACTTTGCCCGCGCCACGCCGCTCGTGGGCGCCAGATGCGCGTCGGGAAAGCAGTCGGCCACACACGAAAGGATCGCGACGTTTTCTGTCAGCAGCGTGCCGTCGTCGAGACGCAGCACGGGTACCATGCCGAGCGGATTGACGGCCAGGAAGTCGCTGCCGTCGGGTAGCCGCTTCGCCTTCGTATCGACCATCGTGTACCGCGCGTCATATCCCGCTTCATAAAAGGCAATGCGCGTGGCAAGCGAGCATGCGAGCGGCGAAAAGAACAGTTCCATTGGCGTCGTCCTCCTGATTGATTTTTGTACTATATTGCACATAAAAACCGGCGGTCAATATTTTTATTCAATATGGTACAAAAAGACGATAGCGGCGGCCCGAAGCGCGGGCGCGGCCGGCCGCGCGCCTACGAGCCCGAGCACGCACTGGCGCGCGCACGCGAGACGTTCTGGCGCAACGGCTACAGCGGCACGACGCTCGACGATCTGAGCGTGGCGACGGGCATGAACCGGCCGAGCCTGTACGGCGCGTTCGGTGACAAGCACGCGCTTTATCTGGAAACGCTTCGCGGGTACGTCGACGCGAGCCGGCGGGCGATGGAGCAGGCGCTGGCGGAGGACCGTCCGCTGGCGGAAGCACTGAGTCACATTTATGAGCTCGCACTGGGGATGTATCTGCGCGAGGATCGGCCGGCGCTGGGCTGCTTTCTGATCGGAACGGCCGCTGTGGAGGCGGTCAACGACGACGCGGTGCGCGCCATCCTCAACGATGCACTGCGGGTGTTCGACGGTTGTTTCGAGACGCGTTTCGAGCGCGCCCGCGCGCAGGGGGAAATCGGCGCGCAGGCGGATCCTGCGTTGCTTGCGGTGATGGCTTCCGCGGTACTTCATACGCTCGCGTTGCGTGCCCGGGCAGGGGAGGCACGCGAGGCGTTGCAGGCAATTGCGCAAGCGGGTACGGCGATGATTTGTGGCGCCGCTGTCGCCGGTGCGGCCGGTGCGGCCGGTGCGCCCGGTGCCGCAGGCGGCAAGCACGGAAAGGAGGGAAAGCAAGGAAAGGGCAGCCCCGTGCGCACGAGGCGCGGCCGCCCATAGACCGATTGCGCGTGCGCCCGCTCAGGCCGCGCCGCCGAGCCTGAATACGGCAACGGCCTCGACGAGCTCCTGCGATTGCGTTTTCAGGCTCTCGGCGGCGGCGGCGCTTTGCTCGACGAGTGCCGCGTTTTGCTGCGTGGAGATATCCATCTGGCGCACGGCTTCGCCGACCTGCGTCACGCCGCGGCTTTGCTCGCGGCTGGCCGTCGATATTTCGCCGACCACGTCCGTGACGCGTTGAATCGCCTGCACGATCTCGCTCATGGTCTCGCCCGCATGGCCCACGAGTGTGGAGCCTTCCTCGACGCGCTCGACGCTGGCCGTAATGAGTGCCTTGATCTCGCGCGCCGCATTGGCGCTGCGCTGCGCGAGGTTGCGGACCTCCCCGGCCACGACGGCGAAACCCCGGCCCTGCTCGCCGGCCCGGGCGGCCTCGACGGCTGCGTTCAGTGCGAGGATGTTGGTCTGAAACGCGATGCCATCGATCACGGCGATGATGTCGGCAATCTGCTGCGCGCTCTCGTTTATACCCCGCATCGTCTCGACGACGCGTGTTACCGTCTCGCCGCCCCTCGCGGCGATTTCCGACGCTCGGCGAGCCAGCTCGTCGGCGGTGCCGGCGTTGTCGGCATTCTGTCGCACCGTCGTGCCGACTTCCTCCATCGATGCCGCTGTTTCCTCGAGCGCGCTCGCCTGACTCTCCGTGCGTGCCGACAAGTCGCGGTTGCCCTGCGCGATTTCGGCGCTGGCCGTGGCGACGCCTTCGGCATTGCCGCGCACGGTGCGCACGACCTGTGTCAGCGAGGCCTGCATGTCGGCCAGCGCTTGCAGGAGCGGAGAAAACTCGTCGCTGGCCGAATCGGAAACGGTCGTCGTGAAGTCGCCGTCGCGCACGCGCTCGGCCACGCCTTGCGATTGCGCGATTCTGACGCGAAGGCGCCGTCCGATGTACTGCACCGACGCGAGCAGCGCCACGGCGATGATCGCGGCGAGGCAGACGAGCATCAGACGCGTGGCACGCGCGGCCTCGTCGATCGCCGCCACCTCCGCTGCGAGGAAGCGGCCCTGCTTCGCCCGTTCGTCGCCGAGCCACCGCTGCATGTGCGCGAATGTCGGAATCGTCTTGCCCATCAGCATCTGGAAGGCCTCGTCGCGGTGGCCGTCCCGTACGAGCTGCAGGTTCTGTTCGGCAACAGGCCAGGTATCGGCCTGCATCTTCAGCCAGATCGAGCGGAATGCCTCCTTGCCGGCCTCGTCGCCGATGTCGTTCAGAAACGCATCGTCGTTGCGGCTGATCTGCTGACGCTTCGCAGTGATGTCGCGCGCCGCGGCGTCCACATCCGTAGCGGAATTGACGAGCATGGCATGGCGCAGATCGAGCAGAACCTGCGTAACGCTCAGCTCCGTGCTCGCGATCCGCTCCAACTGCAGAACGCGAATATTGCCCGCTTTCGCCGCGAGCCGGCTGGCATTCGACAACTGGACCCACGAGACGATGGCCAGCGCCGACAAAGCGACGATGAGCAAGGCGGAAACGGTGTAAAGGCGTTGGGTGAGGCCAAATCGGGCAAGTGGTTTCATAGCGTGGCGTATCGTCTGAGGAAATAAACCTGAAAATAATTTGCGGTCTATTTGTATGTCGACGTTACGCTGCCTGCGCTGAACCCCGCTTGATTGACCTGAATCAAGCGCGCTTCAAATTGACAAATCGAAATGGCGATACCGCCTGTATGCGGTGCGGTGAAACGTTTGCGGAAGGCTGATAGCGCGAGCCGGAATGCCGAGTCCGACTCTATCGTGCGATGAATCGAGCGCGAATCACGCGGTCGCGGCGGCTTCGGAGGGCGCGTGCATGGGCGGCCTCATCGCCGCTGGCGGGCGAGGCCGCAATCAGGCATGCAATGCCACTTCGGGCGCGCCCGGGACAACGGCGTTCGGGCGTGCGAGCGGCGCCACTTGCTTGCGCCGTTCACGTGTGGGCGCCGTACCGAATGCATCGCGGTAGCTTTTGCTGAAATGGCAGGCCGACTGGAATCCGCATGCCATCGTGATGCTCATGATCGACATGTCGGTTTGCAGCAGCAACTCGCGCGCGCGCCGCAACCGCAGCGTGAGGTAGTAATGGGTTGGCGTCATCCCGAGATGCTCGCGGAAAAGCCGCTGCAATTGGCGCTGCGACATATTGGCCAGCCGCGCCAGCTCTTCGCGCGAAAGCGGCTCTTCGATATTGCTTTCCATCAGGGAAATTACTTCGAAGAGCGATTTGTTCGCGGACCCAAGTCGCGCGACGAGCGGCATGCGCTGCTGCGCGCTCGTATCGCGCACGTGATCGACGATGAATTGCTCGGCGATCTGCGTGACGCGCGCGGTGCCCACGCGCGGCGCGATCAGATACAGCATCATGTCGAGCGGGGCGACGCCGCCCGTGCACGTGACGCGATCCCGATCGACGACGAAAAGCTCCTTCAGAAAGCGCGTGCCGGGGAATTCCTCCTTGAGCGCGGACATGTTCTCCCAATGAATCGCACAGGCATAGCCGTCGAGCAGGCCGGCGCGGGCAAGCGCGTACGTGCCGGTACAAAGGCTGCCGAGCATGACACCCGTGCGCGCGAAACGGCGCAGCTCCGAGAGATGAACCGCGGTGGTCGCGCGCTGCACGTCCACGCCGCCGCATACGAAGACGATGTCGGGCTGCTGTGTGAGCGAGGCTACGGGCAACGTATCGACCGAAAGCCCGTTGCTGGCGACGACCGGGCCGCCGTCGGGACTGACGACGGTCCATCGGTACAGCGTTTGGCCGCTCAGGTAATTCGCCATTCGCAGCACTTCGATCGCATTCGAGAACGCAATCATCGTGAAGTTGGGCAAGGCCATGAAAGCGAAATGCGCGAGCGACGCAGTACGGGCGGGTGACATGGGGAGACTTCCTTCGTTTCCGATGTATTGCGGCCGATGGGGGGAACATCGGCGCATTCATTGTGGACGGCAGGGCAACAAGCATGCCATACGGCCAAACCCTAATCGCTACGGGGCCCGACCAAATCCGCTGCACTGCAAACGTGCCGTCGGCGCCTCGGTAGCGCGCACGATCCGCGCGCTCGCGGTGCATGCATCCGCCGCGGCGCGGCAACCGCGAATGCCTTGTCTGGGGTTCCGGTGCGGATGCCGCCCTGCGCCAACCAAAGCTGCAATGCGGCGGCGGATCGTCGGATGGCCGCGCACAGGCGGGCCGGGTCGGGCAGCGGGGGCGGGCCGGGGCGACGGGCCGGTATGCGGCCTGACTTGTCGAAAACGGACGCCGGTGTCGCAAAAGGCCAAGAACGCGTCTGAATTCGTCAATTCGCGAAAAATGCGAACGGCAAGAATAGAACCGTTGCCAACGAACGCGGGCCGCTCGAATGGCACCGTGCCCGATCACGATCGCGCCCGGCCATTCGCGCGTGCCCCGACTCATCGACGGCTCGCCGACATACGTCGGCCAACCCTGCCCGAACAGGACGTGGACGAATCCGGAGCAAATATGAACGTATCGGCAGACATTCGCGAGCTCGTTGAGCGACGCAAGCCAGGCTACAGCCTCGATGCGCCGTTCTATCTCAGCGAAGCGATTTTCGCGCTCGACATCGACGCGATATTCCGCAAGCACTGGATTCAAGTGGCGGTGGAACCGGACGTGCCCGAGCCGGGTGATTACGTGACGGTCGAGATCGCGGGCGAGTCGGTGCTGATCGTACGCGACGACGACATGTCCGTGCGCGCGTTTCACAACGTCTGCCGGCATCGAGGTGCCCGCCTTTGCAACGAGGACAAGGGAACGGTCGGCAACATCGTCTGCCCTTATCACAGCTGGACCTACAACCTCGGCGGCGAACTGATGTTCGCGGAGCACATGGGCGAGAAGTTCGACCGCTGCAAGCACAGTCTCAAGCCCGTGCATCTGCATAATCTCGCGGGCCTGATCTTCATCTGCCTCGCCGAGGAGCCGCCGGCCGATTTCCCGAAGATGCGCTCCGCGATGGAGCCGTATCTGCTGCCGCACGATCTGCCCAACTGCAAGATCGCGGCGCAGGTGGATCTGATCGAGGAGGGGAACTGGAAGCTGACGATGGAGAACAATCGCGAGTGCTATCACTGCGTCGCGAACCATCCCGAGCTGACGATCTCGCTCTACGAATACGGTTTCGGCTATCAGCCGTCGCCGAGCAACGCCGAGGGCATGGCCGCATTCGAGCGCGCCTGCGTCGAGCGCGCGGCCGAATGGGAGGCAATGCGGTTGCCGTCGGTCGAGATCGAACGTCTTCTCGACACCACCGGCTTTCGCACGCAGCGCCTGCCCCTCGATCGGAGCGGCGAATCGCAGACGCTCGACGCGAAGGTTGCATCGAAGAAGCTGCTCGGCGAATTCACGCGCGCCGACCTCGGCGGCCTTTCGTTCTGGACCCAGCCGAACTCGTGGAATCACTTCATGAGCGATCACATCGTGACGTTCTCCGTGATCCCGCTGTCGGCGGGCAAGACGCTCGTGCGCACCAAGTGGCTCGTGCACAAGGACGCGGTGGAGGGTGTCGACTACGACGTGAAGAATCTGACCGCGGTATGGAATGCGACGAACGATCAGGATCGCAGGCTCGTCGAGTTTTCTCAGCGCGGCGCGGCGAGCAGTGCCTACGAGCCCGGCCCCTACTCCCCGTACACCGAAGGCCTCGTGGAGAAATTCTGCGATTGGTACGTGACGCGCCTGGCCGAGCATCTCGGCGTGGCGAATCGATGAACGCGCGAGGCGGACGATGAAGCGAGATGCGCAACCGGCGGAGCCGCTCGAGAGCCGGCTCACGCGCAACGCGTTTTGGAACCGGCTCGGCGAGCGCTGGACGAGCGAACTCGAAGAGACCCTCGTATGTTGCGAGGTGCGCGACGAAACGCATGATGTGAAGAGCTTTTTCTTCATGTCGCGCGAAGGGCGGACGTTTTCGTTCGAGCCGGGGCAGTTCGTCACGCTCGAGCTCGAAATCGACGGCGAGCCGGTCAATCGTTGCTATACGATTTCGTCGGCGCCTACGCGCCCGCACACGATTTCGATCACGGTCAAGCGAGTGCCCGGCGGCAAAGTGTCGAACTGGTTGCACGACCACCTGCGAGCCGGCGATGCCGTGCGGATGCTCGGGCCGGCAGGCGAATTCACATGCGCGCGCCACGCTGCCGGGAAATACCTGTTTCTATCGGCCGGTTCGGGCGTGACGCCCTTGATGTCGATGAGCCGCGCACATTACGAACTCGGCGAGGATCGCGATATCGTGTTCCTGCACAGCGCGCGAACGCCCGACGACATCATCTTCGCGCGCGAACTCGAGCTGATGGCGGCGAACCGCCGGCACTTCCGTACGGCGTTCGTCTGCGAACGGCTGGGCGCGCGCACCCACTGGCCCGGCGTGACGGGTTTCCTGACATTGCCGGCGCTCGAGCTGCTCGCGCCCGATTTCATGGAGCGCGAGATATTCACCTGCGGCCCGGCACCGTACATGAGCGCCGTGCGCACGATGCTCGCCGAAGCGGGATTCGACAGCAGCCGGTATCACGAGGAAAGCTTTTCGTTCGAAACGCTGGCCGAGCCCGCTTCCGCGCCGGCTGAGAATACGCCTGAGGATGCGAGCGATCCGACCGGTTCCTTCACGGTGACCTTTGCGAAAAGCGCGCGGGAAATCGAATGCGGGCCCACGCAGCACGTGCTCGACGCCGCGCGGCAAGCCGGCGTGCGGCTGCCGGCATCGTGCACGCAAGGCATGTGCGGCACCTGCAAGGTGAAGCTCGTCGCCGGGCAGGTGGAGATGAAGCATAACGGCGGCATTCGTCAGCGCGAAATCGACCAGGGAATGGTGCTGCTGTGCTGCAGCAAGCCGTTGTCGGATCTCGTCATCGACAAGTAAGCCCGCGCGCGTCGTTTACGAGCAAGCAGGCGTCGGAAACCGCACACCATCGGCATTTATGGCTACGGAATCTAAGGGCTCCACTATGCATAAATGCTCAGGAGGCCTGAAGATGAAGCTGATCAAACACCTGCTGCTCGCCGCGTCGGCGACGGCGCTTTTCGCCGCGATGGTGGTGCCGGCCGCAGCCGATACCAAGCCGACCATCAAGATCGGCTATGTCGAAGGCTGGGACGACAGCGTGGCAACGTCGAACGTCGCCGCTACCATCATCGAAAAGCGTCTGGGCTACCCGGTGAAGCTCGTGCCGGTGGCGGCAGGCGTGATGTGGGAGGGGGTGGCGCGCGGCGACCTCGACGCGACGCTGTCCGCGTGGCTGCCCGTGACGCAGGGCGCCTACTGGAAGCGCTTTCAAGACAAGGTCGTCGATCTCGGCCCGAATTTTACCGATGCGAAAATCGGCCTGATCGTACCGGCCGATGCGAAGGTCAATTCGATCGCCGACCTCGAGGGGCAAAAGGAGGCCTTCGGCGGGCGCATCGTCGGCATCGACGCGGGCGCGGGCGTGATGGCCAAGACGGCCGACGCCATCAAGGCGTACAAGATCGGCTACCAGTTGATGCCGAGTTCGGGCAGCGCCATGACGGCTGAGCTCGCCCGCGACATCAATATGAAGAAACCAGTCGTGGTGACGGGTTGGGCGCCGCATTGGATGTTCGCGAAGTGGAAGCTCAAATTCCTCGAAGATCCGAAGAAGGTGTACGGTGAGGCGGAGCACGTCGATAGCGTGATCAACCCTGAACTCGAGAAGAAGGCGCCCGAAGTCGTCGCGTTCCTGAAGAAGTTCCAGTGGAAGACCGGGCAGATCGACAGCGTGATGCTCGCCGCGCAAAACGGCAAGAAACCGCCCGAGGCAGCCAACGCATGGCTTTCGGCGCATCCCGACCAAGTCAACGAGTGGCTGGCCGGAACGAAATAAAGCGGGTCTGCGCTCTCCTCGTTTCTTCCGCCTGCTCGTAGTGCGCGCCGCACCCGGATGATTGTCCGGCGTGCGGTTTTTTACGTCGGTGCGATAGATGCGATAAATGAGGTAGATGCCGTACGCGCCGAAGGGGCACCGATGGTTGGCGGCGCGCCGGCGCTTAAGTTAGCCGACGCTCGGTGCGCACCGCCGCCTATGCGCGCGGTTGCCACGCGCTGCTTGCTGCTGCCGCGTTTACTGCAGCACAACCGTGCGTTCGCCGTTGATGAAGATCCGCCGCTCGATATAGGCTTTGACGGCGCGGGCGAGCGTGATGCATTCGACGTCGCGTCCGACGGCAAGGAGCCGCTCGGGGCTGTGCGAATGGTCGACGCGCTCGACTGCCTGCTCGATGATCGGCCCTTCGTCGAGATCGTCGGTGACGAAATGCGCCGTCGCGCCGATCAGCTTTACGCCACGCGCGTGCGCCTGGTGATAGGGCTTCGCGCCTTTGAAACCGGGCAGGAACGAGTGGTGGATATTGATGGCGCGGCCGGCGAGCCGGCGGCTCGTTTCGGCGGAGAGAATCTGCATGTAGCGGGCGAGCACCATCAGTTCCGCGCCGCTCGATTCGAACAGTTCGAGAAGACGCGTTTCTTGCTGCGCCTTCGTGTCGGGCGTGACCGGAAGATGGTGAAACGGCAGACCGTGTTGCGCGGCGAGCGGCTCGAGCGCGGAGTGGTTCGACGCCACGCCCACGATGTCCATTGCCAGTTCGCCCATGCGCCAGCGAAAGAGAAGATCGCTCAGGCAGTGCTCGAGTTTCGACACCATGATGAGCACCGTCGGCCGCACGCTGGCGTCGTGAATGTCCCACTGCATGTCGAATTCGCGCGCGATCGGTGCGAACGCCGTTTTCAGCACGTTCACATCGAGCGGGACGTCGTTATCGTGGATGCCGTGGAAGACGCAGCGCATGAAAAAGCGCCTGCAGCTTTCGTCGTCGAACACGGTCAGCTCATCGATGTAGCCGTGATGGCGGTCGAGCAGGCCGACAACGGCGGCTACCTGTCCGGCGGTGCTGGGGGCGGCGAGCGTCAGCACGAACTGACGCGGGCGGTCGGGCGAGAGCATGCGCATCCTTTGGTACCTCGAAAGATCGGTGGCGCGGGCGAAGCTGCCGCCTCGCCCGCGGATGCGCAAGTAAAACAGGCGCCGCCGGCCGGGGATAGAACCGGGGCGCCGTCGGCGTGGTATCGGTACGTCAATGCATGGCGTACGCTCGGCTTATGTGAGCGAGGCGCTGAGCGGCCGCGTGCGCAACGCGACATGCGAATCGAGCGCGGCGGCCACGAGGGGACCGATTTGCTCGACCACGTCGGCCTGCATCATCGTTTCGTGCAGGCAGGGAACGTCGATGCTCATGATGCGCCCGGTCGCATAGGCTTGCCACGCATCGGGAGAACGAGGGGCGGGGCGCCCGGGGGGCGTGCCGGCCGCGCGGACGAAGAAAATGTCGCCGTCGAAAACGCGGGGACGGTATCGGCTCGCGAGCGTGGGTGCCGCCTTGAATTGACCGACGATCGCATTGAAGAGCGTACCCTCGGGCGGCATCGCGACCGCGTTGCGGTTGCCCGTGCCGTTGATACCTGCTTCGTTTTGCCCGGCCGCGCGAAGCGGTGCGGAGGCATCCGGCTTGCCGAGCATGCCGGCTGCGTCGGGCAGGGCGCGCGACAGCAACTCCAGGATTTCGTTCTCGGTTGGCGCGGGGGCAGCTTCCTCCGCATGCAGCGGATAGCCGTCGAGCATGATGAGTTGTTCGACCGCTTCGCCGTCGGCTTGCAGGCTGGTGGCCATTGCATGTGCGATATGGCATCCGAGCGACCAGCCAAGCAGATGATACGGACCGCGTGGTTGCACGCGGCGGATCTGCTCCACGTAGTCGGCAGCCATTGCCTCGATTGTCGGCGCGTCGGCGTTCGGCTCGCTGAGGGCGCGCGCCTGCAGCGCATAGACAGGGCGATCCGGAAGATGACGAACCAGCGCTGCATAGGGCCAGGCGAACCCGCCGCCCGGATGCACGCAAAAGAGCGGGGTGCGTTGTCCGGTACGCTGCAGTGGCAGCAGCACGGCGAGTGCATCGGCTTCGTCAGCCGGGCTTGCGAGCGCGCACGCGAGCTGCGCGACGGTCGGCGCTTCGAAGAGTGTGCGGATCGAGCACGCGCGCCCGAGTGTCTTTTCGACCGTGGCCAGCATTCGCACAGCCAAAAGCGAATGTCCGCCGAGCGCGAAGAAGTTGTCGTGGCGGCCGACGCGTGGCAGGCCGAGCAGATCGGCCCAAAGGGAGGCGAGCGCGATTTCGATCTCGCCGGACGGAGGCTCGTAGCGCGCGTTGGCCAGTGCGTCGTCGTCGGGGGCGGGCAGGGCCTTGCGGTCGAGCTTGCCGTTGGGCGTGAGGGGCAAGGCGTCGAGCATCACGAAGGCGGCGGGGACCATGTGCTCGGGCAGGCGCGTTTGCAGGTACGAGCGCAGCAGTTGAGGAAACTCGGCTGCGGCCTCTGCCCGAGGGTAATCGACATGGTGTTCGGCAGCGTGCTTGAGCGTGACATAAGCGACGAGCCGCTTTTCGTCCTCCCCATGTTCGTGCCCGCGCGCGATGACGACGGCTTCGCGCACGGCCGGATGCACGGCCAGTTGGGCCTCGATCTCGGCGGGCTCGATACGAAAGCCGCGGATCTTGATCTGCTCGTCGTTGCGGCCGAGGAAGACGATATTGCCGTCGGGCAGATAGCGCGCGAGATCGCCGGTGCGGTACATGCGGGCGTCGGCGTTGCCCTTTGCGCGCTCGAACGGATCGGGCAGGAAGCGCTCGGCGGTGAGTTCGGGACGGTTCAGATAGCCGCGCGCGACGCCCACGCCGCCGATGTAGAGCTCGCCGACGGCACCGATCGGCACGGGCTGGCGCGCCTCGTCGAGCAGATAGATGCGCGTGTTGGCGATGGGCTTGCCGATGGAGAACACGGCTTCGTTGGGCGAGACGATGCCGGAGGTGGCGACGACGGTGGTCTCGGTGGGGCCGTAGTTGTTGACGATGCGCAGGGAGTCGGGCAGGTTCGCGGGCAAGGCGGTGAGTCGGTCGCCGCCGAGGAGCAGTGCGCGCAGGCTCGGTGGCAGGCCGGTCTGCATGGCGAGCAGGGCGAGTGGGGTGACGAGAAAGGCGCTGTCGAAGGGCTGTGCTCGCCACCACTGGAGCAGGGCGAGGGTGTCGCCGGCGAGCCGGGCGGGCGGCAGCACGAGGGAGGCGCCGGCGAGGAGGGCGGGCCAGATCTCCCAGGTGCAGGCATCGAAGGCGAGGCCGGCGGTGCAGGGCACGAGCATGCCGGGAGCGAGAGCGAAGCGCGCGATGTGCCAGCTCACGAGGTTGCCGAGCTGGCGATGCTCGACCATGACGCCCTTGGGTGTGCCGGTGGAGCCGGAGGTGTAGACGAGATAGGCGAGATGGTGGGAGGCGAGGCCGAGGGAGCGCGGCTCGGGATTGGAGTCGGGCTGGTGGGCCCATGCGGCGGGCTGGGTATCGAGTTCGATCAGGGTGGGGGTGTCGGACGGCTCGGGCGGTCGATCGGCATGACGTATGCGCCAGGTATCGGCGAGCGCCAGCCGGCCGGTGCTGTCGACGATCACGACGTGCGGCGCGGCGTCGTCGAGCAGGTGGGCGAGACGAGCGTGCGGGTAGGCGGGGTCCAGGGGCAGATAGGCGCCGCCGGCCTTGAGGATGGCGAGCAGTGCGACGAGCCAGTCGGCGTGGCGCTGCATGCACACGGCGACGGGCGAATCGGGTACGACGCCGAGGTCGACGAGGTGGTGAGCGAGGCGGTTGGCGCGGGCGTTGAGCTCGGCGTAGGAGAGAGCGCTCTCGCCGGCGAGCACGGCGGTGGCCTGGGGTGTGCGCCGGACCTGTTCTTCGAACCGCTGGTGGATACACAGATGCGCGGGATAGGGCGCGTGGGTGGCGTTCCAGGTCTCGAGCAGCAACTGCCGTTCTTCGGCATCGACGAGCGGCACGGCCGCCAGGGGCTGATGTGGATCGTCCATCATGGCGCGAACGAAGGCGAGCAGATAGCGGCAATGCCGCGCGATCGTCGCTTCGTCGAAGAGCGCGCTCGCATAGCGAAGCGCGCCGCCGATCGTTTGGCCATCGTCGCCCAGATCGAGTTCGAGGTCGAACTTCGCACGGTCGAGCGATCCGCCAACGGGCTCGAATCGCAGCCCCGGCAACTCGAGCGGGCCGACGTCGATGTCCTGCCACGCCATCATGGTCTGGAACACCGGCGTATGGTCGAGGCGGCGCGGTGGCCTGACGATTTCGACCACCTGCTCGAACGGCAGGTTCTGATGCTCCTGCGCGGCAACGACGGCCGAGCGCACGCGCGCAAGCAGGTCGAGCACCGTGGGCGTGCCGGACAGATCGATGCGCAGCGCGAGCGTGTTGACGAAAAGGCCGGCGAGCGACTCGAGTTCGGCAAGCGGGCGGTTGGCCGTCGGCGTGCCGATGACAAGGTCGTTCTGCCCCGACAAGCGGGAGAGCACCGCGGACCACGCCGCGACGAACACCATGAAGAGCGTGACGCCGCGCGCCTGTGCGAACCGCCGCAAGGCCTGCGTGGATTCGAGATCGAGCCGGATCGGCAGCCGCGCCGCGTCGAAGCATTGTTGCGGCGGCCTCGGCCGGTCGGTCGGCAACGACAGTAGCGTCGGTATGCCCGCGAGCGTCCTGCGCCAGAACCGGGCCTCGCCGGCCAGGCGCTCGGCGTTCACCCACTGGCGCTGCCAGGCCACGTAGTCGCGATACTGGAGGGCCGGCGCCGGTGGCGGGTTTGCATGCACGGTCAGCGAGCGATACAGCTGACAAAGCTCCTTCACGAGTATTCTCAGCGACCAGCCGTCGGACACTATGTGGTGCTGCACGAGCATGAAAACATGTTCGGTGCCGCTCAGCCGGAGCAGCCGGGCCCGCACGAGCGGGCCGAACGCCAGATCGAACGGCGCCAGTGCTTCTTCTTCGCAAAGGCGCTGCAGATGGCCCAGCGGATCGGCAAGCGTCGACAAATCGTCGTCGCGCCAGAGCATGCCTTGCCCGGGCGGGAGCAGGCGCGCGACCGGCTCGCCGTCCGTGAGGGGGAAGATCGTGCGCAGCGCCTCGTGGCGTTCCCACAGCGCGTCGAGTGCACGGTGCCAGGCCTCGATATTGAGCGCGCCCTGGATTCGCAAAACGAGCGGCACATGGTAGGTCGTGCTCGTTTGCTCGAGCTTCGTCAGGAACCAGAGCCGCTGCTGGGCAAACGACAGCGTAAGCGGCGCATCGCGTGGCGTCGCGACGATGGCTGGCAAGGGAGCGGGGCTGCCGGCACGCTGGTCGCGCCGCTCGGCAACGGCCTGTGCGAAGGCCGCGAGCGTCGGACGCTCGAACAGCACGCTGAGCGATACGTCCCCGCCAAGGATCGTACTCACGCGGTTCAGCATGCGAACCGCAAGCAGCGAGTGGCCACCAAGTTCGAAGAAATGGTCCCGGCGGCTGACGCGCGAGACCTGCAGCAGTTCGCACCAAAGCGCCGCAAGCGTTGTTTCGATCTCGCCATCGGGCTCCTCGTGGTTTGCGTGTGCGAACGCGTCGTCGTCGGGGGCGGGCAGGGCCTTGCGGTCGAGCTTGCCGTTGGGTGTGAGAGGCAGGGCGTCGAGCATCACGAAGGCGGCGGGAACCATGTGCTCGGGCAGGCGCGTTTGCAGGTGCGAGCGCAGCAACTGAGGAAGGTTGGCAGTCCTGACTGATTGCTGTGTGTCGTCGCCGCTGCCGTTGGCAGGCTCGGCATCGATACCGCGGAAACCGGCGCCGTCCTGGCCGGGCCGCTTGAGCGTGACGTAGGCGACGAGCCGTTTTTCGTCCTCGCCATGTTCGTGCCCGCGCGCGATGACGACGGCTTCGCGCACGCCCGGATGCGCGGCCAGTTGGGCCTCGATCTCGGCGGGCTCGATACGAAAGCCACGGATCTTGATCTGCTCGTCGTTGCGGCCGAGGAAGACGATATTGCCGTCGGGCAGATAGCGCGCGAGATCGCCGGTGCGGTACATGCGGGCGTCGGCGTTGCCCTTTGCGCGCTCGAACGGATCGGGCAGGAAGCGCTCGGCGGTGAGTTCGGGGCGGTTCAGATAGCCGCGCGCGACGCCCACGCCGCCGATGTAAAGCTCGCCGACGGCACCGATAGGCACGGGCTGGCGCGCCTCGTCGAGCAGATAGATGCGCGTGTTGGCGATGGGCTTGCCGATGGGCACGACGTCGTCATCGAAATGCTCGGGGCAAGTCCAGGCGGTGACGTCGATGGCGGCCTCGGTGGGGCCGTAGAGGTTGTGCAGCGCGGTGCGGGGCAGTATTTGCGCGAGGCGGCGTGCGGTGGCCGCAGGCAGGGCCTCGCCGCTGCAGACGATGCGCCGCAGGGAGGAGCAGTGTGAGGCGTGGGCGGCATCGAGAAAGCCGCTGAGCATGGAGGGCACGAAGTGGGCGGTGGTGACGCGATGAGCGGCGATGAGCGAGGCGAGATAGTCGGCATCGCGGTGCCTGTGCGGGGCGGCCATCAGCAGGGTGGCGCCATAGGAGAGGGTCCAGAAGAACTCCCAGACGGAGACGTCGAAGCTGAAAGGGGTTTTCTGGAGGACGACGTCGTCGGCGCGCAGGGCGTAGGCGCGTTGCATCCAGACGATGCGATTGACGAGTGCGCGGTGCTCGTTTTGCGCGCCCTTGGGCATGCCGGTGGAGCCGGAGGTGTAGATGACGTAGGCGAGATGGTGGGGGTCGAGGCCAAGCGCCAGGGGGTGGGGGTTGGAGGCGGGTTGGCGGGCCCAGGCGGAGGCGTGGCGTTCGAGATCGACGATGTCGGTCGGAGCCGAGGAATCGGCCTGAAGTGCTTCGAGCGCATCGGCAAGCGCGTGCTGGCCGTGGCGATCGACGAGGAGCATGGTGGGGGCGGCGTCGCGCAGGATGTGCGCGAGCCGTGCGGGGGGGTAGCCGGGATCGAGCGGGACGTAGGCACCGCCGGCCTTGAGGATGGCGAGCAGGCCGACGACCATGTGCAGGCCGCGCTGCAGGCAGATGGCCACGCGAGCGTCGGGCACGACGCCGCACTGAATGAGGTGATGGGCGAGTTGGTTGGCGCGCGCGTTCAATTCGCCGTAGGAGCAGCTCCGTTCACCGTCGATGACGGCAATGGCGTCGGGCGCGCGTTCGGCCTGAGCCTCGAAGAGCTGATGCAGGCAGGACCGTTCCGGAAACTCCGCGTCGGTCGCGTTCCAGGCGTCGAGCAGCAGATGCCGTTCATGCTCTGTAACGATGGGCAGTTCGTCCGCGCGATGCTCGGGCGCCGCACACGCCGTTGCGAGGAACGCGAGCAGGCGTTCCGCGTGGCGTGCAACGGTCGCGTATTCGAAGCAGCCGCGATTGAAGCGCAACTCGAGTTCGATCGGCGCTGTCCGGCCGAACTGCGTGAAGAGGAACGACAAGCCGTTTTCCGGGCCGCAGAGCCACTGTATCGGCGCGGCGTCGCCGCCTATCGTGACGGGATGACGCAGGAAGAGTGTATTGACGCTGACGTCGATGTGCCGCGGCGCAAGCCTGTATTGCCGGACCATCTCGCCGTACGGGTAGCGGCCATGATCGAGCGCGTCGCGGAATGCATCGCGCGCGTTGTGTACGATTGCGCGCACAGGCGTATCGGTGCCGCCGAGCATGACATGCAGCGGAATGACTTTGGCGAACTGGCCGGGGATGTCGAGCGATTCTTTGGTCCGGTTCAAAAACGAGACGCCGATCACCGGGTCGCGCGTCCGGGCGACACGTGCGAGGTAAAGCGTGGTCAGAGCGGTCAGATACTCCGCCTGCGAGACCGACAGAGACGCGGCGGCGTGCGCGAGCGCCGTCTGCAGCGCGGGGTCGACGATCCTGCGTACCGATTCGACGCGGTCGGCGGCAAGGGCGGCATTGGGCCGGTCGGCCAGTTGAGTCACGAGCGGCGGGCCGTCCATCCTGGCGCAAGCGGCACGCCAGTACTCGGCGTCGCGCTCATACGCGGGCGAGGCGAGATAGCGGTCTTCAGCCTGCAAGGTATCGAGAAAACGCCGATCCATCGCGAATCGATGTCCGGAGTCCTTTGCGAGTGCCGTGTAATTCTTCGCGAACCGCTCGAAAAATCGTATTGCGGACCAGCCGTCGTTTTGCACATGATGCGAGCGCAGTGCGACGATCAACTCCTCATCGCCTTCGAAAACCGCGACCGAGCTCGTTCGCGCATCGCCGTTTTCGTTCTGATGCCGATGCCAGGCCAGCACCGCTTGCATGGCATCGGGGCCGTGCGCGGTATCGGCCAGACGGTGTTCCTCGAAGCGGGTGGTGGGCGCGGCGGCTTCGCGTTGCAGGCCGGCAGGCGTCCATTCGAGCCAGAACGATTGATGCTGGTCGATCAGCGCGCGAGCGGCGGCCTTCACGCGGGCTCGATCGGCTGTGGCCGGGCAACGCATGGCCGCCACGGAGAAAAAGGACGTTCCACGCGGCGCGGCCTGCTCTTGCAGCCAAACCGATTGCTGTGCGGGCGAGAATGCGTACCAACTGCCCGGCACCGGCGCGCGAGGCTCGAGCAGGCGCGCCACGGCCGCGCCGTGTGCACCGGTTCGCGCATCATCGGTTGCGTACCGCCAGACGTCGGCGATCGGCGTCGATGGGTGACGAAGAACGTGCGCGAGCAGGCTCAGATAGAGTTCGACAATCGCCTCGGCGGTGCCCGCATCGAACAAGTCTGCACTGTAGCTGACATCGAGCCGCACTGATTCGTCGGTTTCATGGAACATGACGGCGAGTTCCGCGCCGCGGCCGACCGTTTCGCGGGCGAGGGCGTCGATCCTCAGCCCGGCCAGGTCTGTGCGCGTGCTGCCGAAGCCGTGCTGAAACTGGCAAAACACCTGGAAGACCGGGTCGTGCGAGGCCGCGCGAACAGGGTTGACCGCCGAGACGATGTCGGCGAACGGAAGTTCGCTCGCCTCCAGAGCGCCCACGAGCTCATGGGCCGTGCGTGCGAGATGCTCCGACAGCGGGGCATCCCGCGCGATCGCATGACGCAACGGAATGGTATTGACGAAGAGTCCCACCATGTCTTCGACGGCCGAGTGACGCCGGCCGTCGGCGACGGTGCCGATCACGACCTCGCGGCCATGCGAGAGCTGCGCCGTCAGCAGCGCAAGCGTTGTTTCGAGCACGATGAACGGCGTCACACGATGTTGCGCGGCGGTTTGCTTTACTGCGTCCGCGAGCGTGCGTGCAAGCGTGCGGGCTGTTTGTCCCGCCCGATCGGAGAGGGATGCGGGGCGCGGGCGATCGAACGGCAGATCGACACACACAGGGGCGCCCGCGAGCCGTTCCCGCCATGTTTGCCGAAGCGCCGAAAGCCGGTCTTCGTCGAGATGCATCCGCTCCCATGCGGCGAAGTCGCGGTATTGGAGCGCGAGCGGCTTGCAGGCGGGGGCGTCTGCGTCGGCCAGTGCATCGTACGCCAGTGCGAAGTCGCGCCAGACTGTCTTCCATGACGCGGCGTCCATGGCGATGTGGTGGATCGACAGCACGAGGGCGGCCCGTTCGGGGGACTCCATCCAAAGCACGGCGCCGAAGACAGGCCCCGTCATGCAATCGGGGCTTTGCATCGCCGCCGCTTGAGCGAGGCGTATCGCCTCGCCCTCGTGCCCAGAGGCCTGTTTGACGGTGAGTTGCCAGGCATCGGGCGTATCGATAATGGCGACGAAGCGTCCTGTGTCTTCGTCGAGCTTGTAGTGCGTACGCAGAATTTCGTGGCGACGCACGACGAAGGCGAGTGCCTGTTTCAGAAGGGCGGGGCGTATGACGCCCGACAGCGCGAACACGCGCGACGAATTCAGCATCGCTGCGCGCGCGGCATCCGCCTGGACCGCGAGCACGCGCTCTTCGGCGAAGGAAACCGGCAAGGGCTTGGCGCGATCCGCCACGACGAGTTCGAGCGGCGCGTCGTTCGGCTGGCCGTCGCGCGCCGATTGCAGCGCCAGCGCCAGATCGGCGACCGTCGGGGCATCGAACGCCGCGCGCAGCGGCAGCACGGTACCCGTCGCGGCATGCAGCCGGGCGATCATGCGTACGGCGAGAATCGAGTGGCCGCCCAATTCGAAGAAATGATCGTGGCGTCCGATGCGTTGGACGTCGAGCAGCGAGCGCCAGATATCGGCGATGGCCTGTTCGATTGCGCCGCGCGGCGGCTCGTAGGCCACGTGTGCGAACGCGTCGTCGTCGGGGGCGGGCAGGGCCTTGCGGTCGAGCTTGCCGTTGGGCGTGAGGGGCAAGGCGTCGAGCATCACGAAGGCGGCGGGGACCATGTGCTCGGGCAGGCGCGTTTGCAGGTACGAGCGCAGCAGCTGAGGAAGGTTGGCAGTCCTGAATGATTGCTGTGTGTCGTTGCCGCTGCCGTTGGCAGGCTCGGCATCGGTATCGCGGAAACCGGCGCCGTCCTGGTCGGGCCGCTTGAGCGTGACGTAGGCGACGAGCCGTTTTTCGTCCTCGCCATGTTCGTGCCCGCGCGCGATGACGACGGCTTCGCGCACGGCCGGATGCGCGGCCAGTTGGGCTTCGATCTCGGCGGGCTCGATACGAAAGCCGCGGATCTTGATCTGCTCGTCGTTGCGGCCGAGGAAGACGATATTGCCGTCGGGCAGATAGCGCGCGAGATCGCCGGTGCGGTACATGCGGGCGTCGGCGTTGCCCTTTGCGCGCTCGAACGGATCGGGCAGGAAGCGCTCGGCGGTGAGTTCGGGGCGGTTCAGATAGCCGCGCGCGACGCCCACGCCGCCGATGTAAAGCTCGCCGACGGCACCGATAGGCACGGGCTGGCGCGCCTCGTCGAGCAGATAGATGCGCGTGTTGGCGATGGGCTTGCCGATGGGCACGATGTCGTCATCGAAATGCTCGGGGCAAGTCCAGGCGGTGACGTCGATGGCGGCCTCGGTGGGGCCGTAGAGGTTGTGCAGCGCGGTGCGGGGCAGTATTTGCGCGAGGCGGCGTGCGGTGGCCGCAGGCAGGGCCTCGCCGCTGCAGACGATGCGCCGCAGGGAGGAGCAGTGTGAGGCGTGGGCGGCATCGAGAAAGCCGCTGAGCATGGAGGGCACGAAGTGGGCGGTGGTGACGCGATGAGCGGCGATGAGCGAGGCGAGATAGTCGGCATCGCGGTGCCTGTGCGGGGCGGCCATCAGCAGGGTGGCGCCATAGGAGAGGGTCCAGAAGAACTCCCAGACGGAGACGTCGAAGCTGAAAGGGGTTTTCTGGAGGACGACATCGTCGGCGCGCAGGGCATAGGCGCGTTGCATCCAGACGATGCGATTGACGAGTGCGCGGTGCTCGTTTTGCGCGCCCTTGGGCATGCCGGTGGAGCCGGAGGTGTAGATGACGTAGGCGAGATGGTGGGGGTCGAGGCCAAGCGCTAGGGGGTGGGGGTTGGAGGCGGGTTGGCGGGCCCAGGCGGAAGCGTGGCGTTCGAGATCGACGATGTCGGTCGGAGTCGAGGAATCGGCCTGAAGTGCTTCGAGCGCATCGGCAAGCGCGTGCTGGCCGTGGCGATCGACGAGGAGCATGGTGGGGGCGGCGTCGCGCAGGATGTGCGCGAGCCGTGCGGGGGGGTAGCCGGGATCGAGCGGGACGTAGGCGCCGCCGGCCTTGAGGATGGCGAGCAGGCCGACGACCATGTGCAGGCCGCGCTGCAGGCAGATGGCCACGCGAGCGTCGGGCACGACGCCGCACTGAATGAGGTGATGGGCGAGTTGGTTGGCGCGCGCGTTCAATTCGCCGTAGGAGCAGCTCCGTTCGCCGTCGATGACGGCAATGGCGTCGGGCGCGCGTTCGGCTTGAGCCTCGAAGAGCTGATGCAGGCAGGACCGTTCCGGAAACTCCGCGTCGGTCGCGTTCCAGGCGTCGAGCAGCAGATGCCGTTCATGCTCCGGCACGACCGAGAGTCGATCGAGCGTGGCGGGCGCAGCCCCGTCGAGTGCATCGGCCAATTGCGCGAGCGATTGCGCCATGTAGGCGCCCACCCGTTCCGGCGAGATCGATTCGGCGGCTTGAACGGCAAGCGTGAGCGATGCGCCGTCGTCCTCGATGGAAAGTACGAGCGGATAGTGCGTGCGCTCATGTCCTCCGAGAAACGTCATGCCGGGTACCACGAAGCGTCCATCTGATGGCGACGCGTCGTGCCGATAATTCAGCAGTGCCCCGAACAATGGCACATTGGGCGGCACGGCGCTGCAGCGCTGGGCCAGCGCGAGCGAAGCATGTTCGTGCGCGAGCAGGGCTGCCAGTTGCAGCTGCGTCTCGCGGATGGCCTGCTCGACCTGTGTGTCGCCCACGTCGAGCCGCAACGGCAACGTATTGATATAAAGGCCCATCGTACGATCGGCGCCTGCTCCCGCGGTCATGCGCCCAAAGAGCACGGTGCCGAACACGACCTGACGCGTGGCACTCACTCGCGAGAGAACCACCGCCCAGCTCAAATGGCAGATCGCCGCGAGGCTCACGCCAAGCCGCCGGGCATGTGCCCGCAGTCGCTCGTCGAGGCTGGCCGGCAGCGCCAGCCGCGCTTCGCCGATCGCGGGCGCCGAACGTTCGATGCGGGCGATGCCGAAGGGGTGGGTGGGGACGGAGACATCCTGCAGCATCGCGCGGAAGAACGCGTCGTGCTCCTCGTCGGGCATGCCGAGCCGCGCCTGCGCGACGAGGTGGCGATACGGCAGCGGAGCGGGCAGGCTCGCGCCGGCGCCCGTCATGAACGCCTGGACCTCGCTATGCAGGACGGCAAGCGTCGTGTGATCGCCGACGAGATGGTGCAGCAGCATGACTGCGTGCCAGCCCCGGCCGGGCTCTTCGGCGATCGCGAAATGAAGCAGCGGGGCCAGCGTGAGGTCCATCCGGTAGCGCTGCGTGTCGAAGCGCCACATCAACTGTTCCGCAATGGGCCCACCGGCGGGATCGAGCGCCGGCTCCATGACGGGCGTGCGTGCGTGCCGCCAGACGACCTGAGCCGGGGCATCGAGCGTGTCCCAGACGAACGCCGTGCGAAGGATGTCGTGGCGGGCGACGAGCGCTTGCATGACCTCGAGATAGCGCTCGAGTGTGTCGCGGTCATCGAAGAGCAGGTGGCCGCGCAAGAGATAGGGGTCGTTGCCCGGGTCGAGCAGGTGATGAAAGAGAATGCCGTCCTGCAGCGGGGAAAGTGCATAGATGTCCTGCACGTTGCCGACGCCGCCGGGCACCGTTGCGACAATGCGGTCGATGCCGTCTTGCGCCAGATCGATCAGCGGCAGCATGGCCGGCGTGATCGCGGGAGCGTTCGGGGCAATCGCGTTGGGCGGCACCGGCACCTCGAACGGCTGCGCGAGTCTCGTCGCAAGCCCGGATAGCGTGGGGTGCTGGAACAGATCCTTGATGGCTAAACCGATTCCACGCCGGCGCAGGCGTTCGATCAGTTGGACAGCCAAAAGCGAATGTCCGCCGAGCGCGAAGAAGTTGTCGTGGCGGCCGACGCGTGGCAGGCCGAGCAGTTCGGCCCAAAGGGAGGCGAGCGCGATTTCGATCTCGCCGGACGGAGGCTCGTAGCGCGCGTTGGCCAGTGCGTCGTCGTCGGGGGCGGGCAGGGCCTTGCGGTCGAGCTTGCCGTTGGGTGTGAGAGGCAGGGCGTCGAGCATCACGAAGGCGGCGGGAACCATGTGCTCGGGCAGGCGCGTTTGCAGGTACGAGCGCAGCAGCTGAGGAAACTCGGCTGCGGCCTCTGCCCGAGGGTAATCGACATGGTGTTCGGCAGCGTGCTTGAGCGTGACATAAGCGACGAGCCGTTTCTCGTCCTCGCCATGTTCGTGCCCGCGCGCGATGACGACGGCTTCGCGCACGCCCGGATGCGCGGCCAGTTGGGCCTCGATCTCGGCGGGCTCGATACGAAAGCCGCGGATCTTGATCTGCTCGTCGTTGCGGCCGAGGAAGACGATGTTGCCGTCGGGCAGATAGCGCGCGAGATCGCCGGTGCGGTACATGCGGGCGTCGGCGTTGCCCTTTGCGCGCTCGAACGGATCGGGCAGGAAGCGCTCGGCGGTGAGTTCGGGGCGGTTCAGATAGCCGCGCGCGACGCCCACGCCGCCGATGTAAAGCTCGCCGACGGCACCGATCGGCACGGGCTGGCGCGCCTCGTCGAGCAGATAGATGCGTGTGTTGGCGATGGGCTTGCCGATGGAGAACACGGCGTCGTTGGGCGAGACGATGCCGGAGGTGGCGACGACGGTGGTCTCGGTGGGGCCGTAGTTGTTGACGATGCGCAGGGAGTCGGGCAGGTTCGCGGGCAAGGCGGTGAGTCGGTCGCCGCCGAGGAGCAGTGCGCTCAGGCTCGGTGGCAGGCCGGTCTGCATGGCGAGCAGGGCGAGTGGGGTGACGAGAAAGGCGCTGTCGAAGGGCTGTGCTCGCCACCACTGGAGCAGGGCGAGGGTATCGCCGGCGAGCCGGGCGGGCGGCAGCACGAGGGAGGCGCCGGCGAGGAGGGCGGGCCAGATCTCCCAGGTGCAGGCATCGAAGGCGAGGCCGGCGGTGCAGGGCACGAGCATGCCGGGAGCGAGAGCGAAGCGCGCGATGTGCCAACTCACGAGGTTGCCGAGCTGGCGATGCTCGACCATGACGCCCTTGGGTGTGCCGGTGGAGCCGGAGGTGTAGACGAGATAGGCGAGATGATGGGAGGCGAGGCCGAGGGAGCGCGGCTCGGGATTGGAGTCGGGCTGGTGGGCCCATGCTGCGGGCTGGGTATCGAGTTCGATCAGGGTGGGGGTGTCGGACGGCTCGGGCGGTCGATCGGCATGGCGTATGCGCCAGGTATCGGCGAGCGCCAGCCGGCCGGTGCTGTCGACGATCACGACGTGCGGCGCGGCGTCGTCGAGCAGGTGGGCGAGGCGAGCGTGCGGGTAGGCGGGGTCCAGGGGCAGATAGGCGCCGCCGGCCTTGAGGATGGCGAGCAGTGCGACGAGCCAGTCGGCGTGGCGCTGCATGCAGACGGCGACGGGCGAATCGGGTACGACGCCGAGGTCGACGAGGTGGTGAGCGAGGCGGTTGGCGCGGGCGTTGAGTTCGGCGTAGGAGAGGGCGGTCTCGCCGGCGAGCACGGCGGTGGCCTGGGGTGTGCGCCGGACCTGTTCTTCGAACCGCTGGTGGATACACAGATGCGCGGGATACGGCGCGTGGGTGGCGTTCCACGTCTCGAGCAGCAACTGCCGTTCTTCGGCATCGACGAGTTCGATTTCCTCGATCGGCCGCTCGGGAGCCGCCAGCGCGGTGTCGATGAAATGAAGCAGCCGCTGCTTGTGCGCATCGAGCGCGCGCGCATCGTAGAGCGTTGCATTACCGTCGACGTGTAGCATGCAGCCGGCCTTTCCAGGCGTGCCGATGACCGTGATGGCCAGATCGTGGACGAGCCCGTTGGCGAGCGAATGCGACGTCGCGGGGCTGCCCGCAAAATCCCATTCGTCCTCGAACGGGATGATATTGATCCGCGGCCCGAAGATCGGCCCGGCCTCCAGGCCGCGCATCTGCTTGATATCCTTGCCGCGGAATTGCTGATGCTTCACGTGCTTGAAGACCTCCGCTCCCACTTGCCGGCTGAGCTCGGCGACTGTGCTCCGAGGCGATAGATGGAGCTGCAACGGCAGCACATTCGCGAACATGCCGGGCATGGCGCGCGCTTCTTTCGGGCGCGCAGCGACCGGGAAGTCGAACACGGTCACGCGTGAATCGCTGACGCGGAACAGGTACGCGGCGACGATGGCCGTCAATAGTTGCGGCCATCTGCTGGCATTCTCTCCCGAGGCCGCGAGCCGGCCGGCAAGCGCCGGCGGCAACGGTGCCGACGCGCGATTAAAGGCGCCGCTGCCTTCGGCTGGCGCGCCGCATACGGTTTGGGGCCAAGGCAGGCGCGCGACGTAGTCGAGCCAGTAAAGCCGGTCGACCTCATGGCGCGCAGACCGGCGATACGCCTGATCGCTTTGCAGCATGGTATCCAGGCCGCCGAATTCGGCGAGCGGTACCGCTTGCCCGCTCGTGAGCGCGCCGTAGATCTGCATGACGCGTCGGATGGCGATCGGTACGCTGGCGCCGTCCATTGCGATGTGGTGATATCGCTGGTACCAGATGTAATGAGCGTGGCCGAGCTTGAACAATTGCTGTGTGAAAGTCGGGCCCGCGATCAGGTTGAAGAGGCTGCTCGATGCCTCCTGCATCATCTGCCATGCCGCGGCGTCGGGATCGGCACGCTCCGATACGTCGACGAACGCGACTGCGCAGGCGCGCGTAGTGTCCAAATATTGAACCGGCCCGGCTGCGGTTTCCGTGAAACGCAAATGGAGCACGTCGGCCTCGTCGACAAATCGGCGCACCGCCTGAAAGAAGGTCTCAATATCGATCTCCCCCTGGATGTCGACATAGGCTCGGCTGTCGAACAATGGATTATCCGGTTCGACTTGCTGCGCAAACCACATTTCCAGCTGAGGCCCGGTGAGATCGGAAAATGCGACGGTATTGGGTGCGCCCACGAAATATCCCTCCCCAAAACAGACGACGCGGCTCGCGCGGGCACGGATAATCCCCACGTAAATGGCTGGAGCCCACGCGGTCGATGATTTTCAGCTGATCGCCGATCAGACGAGCGCCGGCAACCGGCTCCTTACGAGCCGGCAGACGTTTAGATGTGGCGATCCTGGCGGGTTACGAGCGGAGGGTAGTTATCCGCTTTGAGGCGAAGACATGGAAATCCCTGTCTTGTTCGGAAAATAATTCTCAACGTCCGCGGCAACGTGCGCAATTACCGATTCCGCGCGCATGGCGCTGGCCGTTGTGATGACGGCCTGCCCTGGCGATGCCTGCCGCGTGACACGGATATGGCCATTGGGGTACTGCCTTGCCCTCGGAGTGAACACGGAGATAAATGCGCCGAACATTGCGCGTGCGCAATTTGCTTCGTGCATGCATGCCTCCTGTCAGTTTGAACCTCAGGTATTCTTTCTTCTTGTGGCGTTCGTAAGCTAGCAAAAATCGCATCGATATGCAAACGGTATATGCGCAGTTTTGGTTCGGTAAATACGCATGATTTACGGTATCGTTGCCGATGGAAAATGACGTTTTTATAAAAACCTATTAGACAGACGCGTTCGTTGCGGAAAAAAATGGAATTGAGCGCGGTGGAAATATGGAGGACGGAAATTATTACGCCGCGTCCGGTCGCGAACATCGGCGTATTGATGCATCAGCGTATTGTCGAATTTGCCGCCCTATTCCGTGGACGACCGTGTCGGGGAAACGTCCATCGCAAGGCCGCAGAACCAGCCCTTCGACTGATCGTCGCTCGACGTATCCCACTCCGCTTTTCTGCCCAACACGCGATCGCAGGGCTCCGGCAATGGCGGGAGCGGATCGGCCGCCGTGCAGATCGGCGCTCGGGCATCGGCAGTGACGCGCCCGTGCGGCACCGGCGGCATCCGATCATCGGTGCTTCGATCGTCTGCTCGGTCTGGGGCGCGCCGTGGGTCGTCGTTTTTCCGTGCCAATTCGCTCGCTTGTCGCCGTAATTCGGCGATTCTCGATCGGTACCAGCCGAGCAGGCAGTCATGATCGGTGCAATTCTGCTCGCGCCACACCCATTTACTGTCGCTGTCCGCAACCAACGCACGCCGGTCGCTCGTTTGCCGGCGCAGCCGCTTGAAGAGATCACCGAGCTCATCGTCGAGTGTCGAGAGGTCCGCGTGAGTGCAGATCGTTTTTTCGGCGACGGAATGGCCTCGGCGGCAGTCGAAACTGGCGGCGTGAGCGGGGAGTTGGGCAAGCAAAACGATGGCGAAGCAGGCGTACTTGACGAGTTTCATGCTGGAGGGTGCAGCGTTCAGGACCGATACCGCATGATCGGCCTGCGGCCATCCTCCTGGTGGCTCGATCAAAAGAGCGTTTTCTCGATTGCTTACGAGATATTGCCGGCCGGCACACCGCTGCGCCGCCGCGGGCTGGCGGAGGCGCGGCTCAGGCTGCGCACGCCTCCGCCGTTTCGCCTTGCTGTAAAAAGGCTTCTACTGAAATCATGGCTGATGCGTTGGCGGGTGCGGGTCGTTCCGCTGGGCGGAATACGGCATCGCCGCGCCGGATCGCTCGACGCGAGACAACGCAGGTTCCCGACGAATTGGCCGAGCGGCGGCGCCAGCGCTGTTCGCCGTAATGGCAGCGCCCCGGCTCCACCCAGCGAATGATGAGCGTATGCTCGGATTGCTCGAGAATCTCGATCTGGACGCGGCTCAGGTCTAGGGCGGAAGATTTTTTAGTCCTCATTGCTGCTCCTTGAAACGAGCCCCCTAAATGTATTCGCCCGCGCGGGCCGCGAACATCGTTATATCGGTAGAAACACAATTCTCGAATCAGCAATAATGACGGCTCGTTACGGCGGATTTACGCTATTGTTCGCTATTCTCGACTAATGAGCGAAACCCTGTCGGACAAGCTGCCAAAGGCTCACTGTCTCGCCTTTCAATTGCAATACAGCGCGGCAGGAAAGGAGCACCTGCCAAACGATGGGGCCGCAGCCATCCCCGTGCTATCCACGGTGGGCGTCGCACCATCGAAGGGAGTGCGTGATTGGTGCGGCAGGCGCGATGATAGTGCATCTATGGCACTTTAGCGGTGCAAGTGCGCAAGGCAGAAGCCCCCTGCATTCCGGCACGTCAGCCCGTGCATCCGTGCGATCAGCTGGAATGCACTGTCTTCGCGCATTTATCCCCAATATGGTACGTATCTTGCGTCCGTTGCCCAATTTTTGCGCGTGGCGCGGCGTTTATGAACGAATTGAAGTCCAGTGCGGATACGCTTTTTCTTCTTCTTGGCGCAGTGATGGTGCTTGCGATGCACGCCGGCTTCGCCTTTCTCGAGCTCGGCACCGTTCGCCAGAAAAACCAGGTCAATGCGCTCGTCAAGATCATCGTCGACTTTGCTGTCTCGACTATTGCCTATTTCTTCATCGGCTATTCCGTTGCCTATGGCGTACAGTTTTTTGGCGATGCCGCGACGCTCTCAGCCCACAACGGTTATGCGCTCGTTCGCTTTTTCTTTTTGCTGACCTTTGCCGCTGCTATTCCCGCGATCGTTTCGGGCGGCATCGCGGAACGCGCGCGCTTCAACTCGCAGTTGTGCGCCACGTTCGCGCTCGTCGGCTTTGTTTATCCGTTTTTCGAGGGCATCGCGTGGAACGACCGGTTCGGCCTGCAATCGTGGCTGACCACGGTGCTCGGCGCCCCTTTTCATGATTTCGCGGGCTCGGTCGTCGTCCATGCTTTCGGCGGCTGGGTGGCCTTACCCGCCGTGTTGTTGCTGGGCGCGCGGCGAGGCCGCTATCAGCGCGACGGCCGGGTCGCTGCGCACCCGCCTTCGAACATTCCGTTTCTGGCGCTTGGTGCCTGGGTGCTGGCGGTAGGCTGGTTCGGCTTCAACGTCATGAGCGCGCAAAGTCTCGACAAGATCAGCGGCCTCGTGGCCGTGAACTCGCTGATGGCAATGGTGGGCGGTACGCTGTCCGCCTGGGCAGCGGGCCGCAACGATCCCGGGTTCACCTATAACGGACCGCTCGCGGGGCTCGTTGCCGTGTGTGCGGGCTCGGACGTCATGCATCCGCTGGGCGCACTCATCACGGGTGCGATCGCGGGGGGGCTCTTCGTCTACATGTTCACCTGTGTCCAAAACCGCTGGCGCATCGACGATGTACTCGGCGTATGGCCGTTGCACGGGCTTTGCGGTGCGTGGGGCGGCATTGCGGCCGGCATTTTCGGCCAGCGCGCGCTTGGCGGCATCGGAGGCATCTCGCTCGTTGCCCAGATCGTGGGTACGTTGGCGGCGATCGTCGTCGCCGTGGCCGGTGGGGCGCTCGTCTACGGTCTTTTGCGCGCGACTGTCGGCATTCGCCTCGATGAAGAACAGGAATTCGACGGTGCCGATTTGTCGATCCACAAGATCAGCGCCACCCCCGAGCGCGAGACGGTGCGCTGAGACGATCGATGACGTGCCACGCGCCGGCCCGCGCACAGTGGGGCGAATCCTGCATCAGTGCGCGGAGTCGACGCAGCATCAACCACTTACGGTGCGTGTCCGCAGCTTGTCCACAGGCTTGCCAACAAAAACTGGGGATAAGTCTGCCGGCGCGCGGCGGCAGTCGAAAGCCCGCAGCGGCTGCCCCGCGCGCGTCAGCACCGCGTACTCGTTGTGCCATCAACCACTTACGGCGTGTGTCCGCAGCTTGTCCACAGGCTTGCCAACAAAATCTGGGGATAAATCCGGTGAGCCGCCAGCGCGGGTGCGACATGAGCGGTAGCGGCGTTCAAGCCGCAAGCGACCAGCGTGTCTTGCCTCCCGCTTTCGCAAGATAGAGCGCGGCGTCGGCTTTTTGCAGCGCCGTATCGAGCCCATCGGCGCCGTTTTCGACGAGTGCGATGCCAATGCTCGCGCTGACTTTGACGGTAGTCGCGGGGCCCAGCGCATAAGGCTTGGAGACTTTCTCGATCAGCGTATCCGCCAGGCGGCTCACGTGTATGTCGTGCGAGATCCGCGCAAGCATCACGAATTCGTCTCCACCGATACGCGCGACGAGGTCGCCGGCGCACAGCGTTGCGCGAAGGCGCTCCGCGACGGCAACGAGCAAGGCATCGCCGACGGCGTGGCCATATTGGTCATTGACGGGCTTGAAGCCGTCGAGATCGAGGTACAGCAAAGCGGTGCCGCAGCCCTCGGCCGCTGCCTGGACGTCCGTTAGCGATGCGAAGGCGTGCAGCAGGCCGGCGCGATTGGGCAAGCCCGTCAACGGATCGTGCCGCGCACGTCGATCGTTTTCGCGCTCGGCCTTCATCGTCGAGACGAGCAGTTTGTTGAGACGGAACGCGGCAATGCTCATCGCCGCCACGTAAAACGGGATTTGCAGCAGCGTCAGCAGCATGATCGGCTGACCGGAGAGCGCCGCAGCGGGGCAGCAGAGCCCGAGCGACAGCAGGATCATGACTGCGACGAGGCGTGGGGCGCCGAAGTTGCGAAAGCAGATGCCGCCGACCATCGCCGCGGCGGACAGGCACGAAAGCGAAGCCGCCACCCAGTCGCCGCTCAGCAGGCAGACGAACGCGCCATAGCCTACGCTTGCGCCCCAAAACACGCCCAGCGTGATGTACCAGTCCGTTTGTGTGCGCCGGCCCGCGCGGGCGGCGCGACAGGCATCGACGAGCAACGCCAGCCGCGCCGAGCAGAGCACCACTTCGAGGATGACCCATCCGACGAAGAGCGGAGTCGGGTGGCGCAGCGCAATGACGAGCGACACCGCGATGGTATTGAGCACGCCGCCCGCGAAAATCGGCAGCGTGCCGAACAGGCTCGCAACGAGTGCAGCGCGGATGTCGTCAGGTACGTCCTCGCCCGCGTGGAGCAGCCATTGAGTCGTTTTCCAGCGCGGGAGGCTGAACGCGATCGTGCGTTCTGTCATCGGTGATTGCCCTTCGGTTGCCTACGCCGACGGGACAGGGGCGTCAATGCCGGCGTTGCCGCTTACATGGCGGCCCGCGGCGATCCCACGGGCCTACAACCGTATATCGGCCCCCAATCTGGAGATCTTGAGGGCAGGGCGGTGGAACAGGCGGTGCGTCAGGCCGGCTCGGGCGGCGCGGGCTCGGACAAGGCAGGCGGCTGCTTGTCGTCGTCTTCGACTTCGATGCCCCAGTCGCCGTAGGTGTACCAGTCGTCGCCGAGCGTTTCGGCGGGATGCTGCGTGCGGCTCGAGCCGTTGCCGCAACGCATGTCGTTCATCGGACAGTAGTGATCGCAGCCCCAGCAGATGCGTTCGGGGTGCTTGGGGTGCAGCGGAAATTTCTTCGCCATTTCTTCGACTCGGCTGATGCATGGCTCGCTGACCGAGCATGCTGGCTCGATTATCGAAGTGGCACGCAGTCCGCGCCTTGATATTTGCTAAGCCAGGGTGCGGGCGCGCCGATCCACCAGGGACGTACCGACGCACCCGGCCCGGGGACCACGGCCCGAACGGACCCTAGGCCGGCCGGGAGCGGAACGGGCCCATGTCGATGCCGTGGCGTGCGATCTTGTCGTAGAGCGTTTTGCGTGGCAAGCCGAGCAGTTCGGCCGCCCGCTGCACCTGACCTTGCGCAGCGCCAAGCGCTTCCTCGATGAATGCGCGCTCGGCGCGCGCCATTTGCGCCTCGAGCGAGTGAGCATCGTCGGCTTCGGGTTGAGGCAGCCCGTCGTCGAGGCCGAGGCAGAACCGCTCCGCCACGTTCTTGAGCTCGCGAACGTTACCGGGCCAGTCATGCATCCGCCAGCGCGCCATGTCAGCCGGCGTACACTCGGGCTCCGGGCGCCCGTAGCGGGCGGCTGCGTCGCGCACGAAATGCATGAAGAGTTCGGGGATGTCGTCGCGCCGCTCGCGCAGCGGCGGAAGATCGATCGTGGCGACGTTCAGGCGGTAATAGAGATCTGCGCGAAAGTCGCCGCGCTCGACGAGCGTCTTCAGGTCTTCCTTGATGGCGGCGATCACGCGCACGTCCACGGCAAACGGCGTATTGCTGCCGAGGCGCTCGACCGTGCGTTCCTGCAATACGCGCAACAGCTTGGCCTGCAAGGCGAGAGACAGATTTTCGAGTTCGTCGAGAAACAGCGTGCCGCGATCGGCATGCTCGAACTTGCCGATCCGCTTTTGCTGCGCGCCGGTGAACGCACCGGGTTCATGGCCGAATATCTCGCTTTCGAAGAGAGACTCCGGGAGCGCGGCGCAATTGACGGCCACGAACGGCCCTTCTCGACGGCTCGCGTCATGCAAAGCACGGGCGAGCACCTCTTTGCCGCTGCCGGTTTCTCCGCGGATCAGCACGTCTGCCGGCGTGGGACCGATCGCTGCCACGAGCGCACGGACGCGCTCGATCGCGGGTGAGCGTCCGAGCATCGCGCGTGCGCCGTGCAACTGCGCCCGCAGGCTGCGGTTGTCGACCACGAGGCGCCGATGGGCGAGCGCACGGCGCACCGACTCCACGAGCCGATCGGAATGGAACGGCTTTTCGATGAAGTCGTAGGCACCGGCGCGCATCGCGGTTACGGCCATTGCAATGTCGCCGTGACCGGTTACCAGCACGACCGGAATGTCGGCGTCCCGCGCGCGGGCGCGTACGCTTTCGAGCAACGCGAGGCCGTCGATGCCCGGCAGCCGGATATCGCTCACGATTGCTGCCGGCGTTTGCCCCGACAACGCGGCGAACGCCGATTCAGCGTCCTCGAACTCTCGCACGTCGATGCCGGCGAGCGAGAGCGCCTGCGAGCAGCCGAGGCGTACGGCAGCGTCGTCCTCGACGAGGTATACGCAATGTCCGGCAACCAAATCGATCGAATTCATGGAGCTAGCTCTGTTGTCTGCGCTGCACGCTGCAGCTCGACGGTAAACACGGCGCCGCCGTGCGGTTGGCCGGTTGCGCGGTTTCCGGCGCTCAGGCTGCCGCCGAACTCGTCGACGATGGCCTGCGAGATCGCGAGCCCGAGGCCGAGCCCTTTGCCCGTGGTCTTGGTCGTATAGAACGGCTCGAAAAGCCGAGGCATCGTATCGGGCGTGATGCCGGGGCCGCTGTCCTCGACGCTCACGCACACCGTGCGCGACGTGACGGCCGTTCTGACGCGCACCTCGCGCGCACCCGCCGAGAGCGCCGCCGCGTCGATTGCATTGGCGAGCAGATTCACGAACACCTGCTCGGCGCGAATTGCGCTTGCCAACACGATCGCGTCGGGCGGAATCGGCTCGACGCGAATCGTCACGTCCATCGCCTTGCGGTGCGCCTCGACGAGTGTCAGTGCTTCGCGCAGGGTGTCCTCGATCGCGA
This sequence comes from Trinickia caryophylli, assembly GCF_034424545.1. NCBI lineage: Bacteria > Pseudomonadati > Pseudomonadota > Betaproteobacteria > Burkholderiales > Burkholderiaceae > Trinickia > Trinickia caryophylli. The sequence continues at coordinate 2,255,906 of NZ_CP139971.1, forward strand.
CGGGCTCGCGCACGAGCGCGTCGTTGCGCGCGAATGCCTTGACGTGCCCGACGATCTTGCCCATTCGCTCGGCCAGTTCGGTGATGAGCTGCAGATTGCGCGGCAGATCGCGCGCGCGGCCAAGCTCGATCAGCCGCACCGCATTGTTCGACAGCGTCATCAACGCCGTCAACGGCTGGTTCAGCTCGTGCGTGATGCCGGCCGCCATTTGTCCAAGCGCGGCGAGCTTGCCCGCCTGGATGGCGGCGTCGCGCGTGTCGCGCAGAATGCGGCGGGCGTCGTCGAGCGCGTCGACTTTTTTCGCAAGGTCCGCATTGGCGAGCGTGAGCTCGGCCGTCCGCTGCGCGATACGGGCTTCGAGGTCGCGGTGCGCCTGCTGCAGTGCCATGCGCGAGCGGATGCGCTCGCGCTCGCGCGTGTGCCGCAACCAGGCGGCTGCGGCCAGCGAGAACAGCAATGCGCTGGCCGCGGCGCCGCCGATGGCGGCGAGCGCAGCCGTTTCGCGGTCTTCGGCGGGGTCGGTCAGAATTGCGATCTCCCAGCCGAGTGGCCCGGTTGGCCGGTATTGCGCGTCGTAGCGGCGCACGGGCTGTCCCGGCAGCGCCACGCGCAGCGTCGGCGGCGCGCCGGCCGGGTGTGCCGCCGGCGCGGGCGCTGCAAGGGCACGTGGCGCGGGCAGCGCGTCGAGCGGCGCATCGCCGTATTGACGCGTGGCGACCAGACGCTGGCGCACCGCCGGCGAAAGCGGCACGAGTGCGCGATAGCGCCAGGTGGGAACCGAGGAGAGGAAGACCACGTGGTCGCGATCGGTCAGCGCGACCACGTCGCCGCTTTTGGCGAGTGCGTCCTCATAGCCGTCGAGCAGCGCCTTGATTGCGACGACGCCGATCGGTCGGGCATTCGGCCGCTCGGGATCGCGTACGGGAACCGCAAGGAAGTAGCCGGCTTCGCCGGTGGTGTTGCCGACCCCATAAAAGCGGCCGAGACCATGCGCAATCGCCTCGGTGAAGTAGGGGCGATAAGCGTAGTTCTTGCCGACGAAGCTGCCGGGTTCCTGCCAGTTGCTCGCCGCGATCGTGTTGCCGTCGGCATCCATGACGTAGGCCGCCGCGAGCTGCGCGTTGAGCTGGACGGCCTTCAGATAGTCGTTCGCCGCTGCCCGCAGCGATGCGGAACCTGGCGCTTCCAGGACGTTCGCGATAGCGGGAGCGAGCGCCGCGATGCGCGGCATAGACTCGTACCGCGCGAGTTGGGCCTCGAGCGAGAGCGCGTAGAACGACGCGCGCTGCGCCACCTCGGCGGCCCGTAGATCGCGATAGTGGCGCAGCGCCTCGGCGTAGGCGAGCCAGGCGGTGACGGCGCAGCAGGCCAGCACGGCCGCGACCATGACGACGTGGCGCAGGCGCAGATAAAGGCGTAGCCGCGACGCGGCAAAGGGTTTCATCGCCGCGTGCTCTCGCTGCCGCGCGTGGACGGCTCAATCCTCGATGCGCGAATGACGCTTCGAGTCCCGCGTGCCGACGTAGACGAGCAATGAGCAGAAGATTGCCGCCGTGACGTACCAATAGAACACTTCCTCATGTCCTGCCTGCTTGAGCCACAATGCGATGTACTCGGCCGTGCCGCCGAAAACCGATACGGTAACAGCATAGGGAAGGCCGACCCCCAATGCACGCACTTCAGCCGGAAACAGTTCGGCCTTGACCACGGCATTGATGGACGTGTAGCCGGACACGATCACGAGTGCGGCGATGATGAGGAAGAACGCGGCCCATGCGTTGTGCGTGTGGCTGATCGCCGTCATGATCGGCACGGTGAAGAGCGTGCCCAATACGCCGAACGCGATGAGGATCGGACGGCGGCCGATGCGGTCGGAAACCGAGCCGATCACGGGCTGCAGCGCGGCGAAGATCGCGAGCGATGCGCCCGAGACGAGCGTGGCGTCGAGCTTGCTCATGCCGACCGTATTGGCCAGGAACTTCTGCATGTAGATCGAGTACGTGTAGAAGGCCACCGTACCGCCCATGGTCAGGCCGACGACGGTCAGCACCGCGCGCGGATGCTTGGCGAGTTCGGCGAGCGTGCCGCGTGCGCGATTCTTCGCGCGGGCCTTTTCGAATTCACCGGTTTCTTCCATCGTCGCGCGCAACCGCATGCCCGCGAGCGCACAAGCGGCGCCGATGAGGAACGGCACGCGCCAACCCCACGATTCGAGCTGCTGGGACGTGAGCAGGAACTGCTGCATGACGATGAGCAGCACGATCGCGACGAGCTGTCCCATGATCAGCGTCACGTATTGGAAGCTCGAGTAAAAGCCGCGGTGTTTGGCCGTGGCGACCTCGCTGAGGTACGTGGCCGACGTTCCGTACTCGCCGCCGATGCTGAGGCCTTGCAGCAGGCGCGCGGCAACGAGCAGGGCCGGCGCGGCTGCACCGATCGTCGCGTAGCTCGGGCAGAGCGCGATGATGAGCGAGCCGGCGCACATCATGACCACTGAAACGAGCAGCGCGGAGCGCCGGCCGTGGCGGTCGGCATAGATGCCCATGAGCCAGCCGCCGATCGGGCGCGCGAGAAAGCCCACCGCAAACACGGCCGCCGTATTGAGCAGTTGTGCCGTCGTATTGCCGGCGGGAAAGAACGACTTGGCGAAATACAGGGCAAAGGCCGAATACACGTACCAGTCGTACCATTCGATGAGATTGCCGATTGAGCCCGAGAAAATCGAGCGCAGGCGGCGGCGTACGTCGGCTGCCGCGCTCGACGGGGCAGCGAGCGCCGAGCCGCTGGCAGAGGTGACCGTGTCGGAAAAATGAGGCTTCATGGTGTCTCCAGTCGCATTGTGAGTGTTCGCCCTGGTGGGCGACGCGGCGGGTCAATGCAACCGGCGTGCCAATCCGGTCCCCGATCGGCACGCTTCCAAGTGATTGTTTTTATTAGGAGTCCTATTGGGCGGCGGGCGCCCGCCGCCGGCGGTTGTGCGGTTCGCCGCAATCGGCGGCGAACGGTGTGCGGATTTCCGCCGCGCGAGGAACGTTGGGCGGGCGCGAGGCCGGCTCAGGGCGCGGGGTTGGGTTGCGCTTCGTAGGCGGCTTCGATATCGGCGAGGGCCTCGGGCGGCAGCGTGACGGCGATGCTCGCGATGTTTTCCTTCAATTGTTCGAGCGACGTGGCGCCGATCAGGTTGCTCGTGACGAACGGGCGGGAATTGACGAAGGCCAGCGCGAACTGAGCGGGCGATAGCCCGTAACGCTTCGCCAGAGTCACGTACGCGCTCGTCGCCTCGAGTGCCTGGGGCTTGCTATAGCGCTGAAAGCGTTCGAAGAGGGTGATGCGGGCTCCAGCGGGGCGCGCGCCGCCTTCGTATTTGCCGGACAGCCAGCCGAACGCGAGCGGAGAATAGGCGAGCAGGCCGATTCCCTCGCGGTGGCTGAATTCCGACAGGCCGATTTCGAAGGTCCGGTTCAGCAGGCTGTACGGGTTCTGTATGCTGACGATGCGCGGCAGCCCCAGCCGTTCCGATGCGCGCAGGAACTGCGCGACGCCCCACGGCGTTTCGTTGGACACGCCGATATGGCGCACCTTGCCCGCCTTGACGAAATCGGCCAGTACCGAGAGCGTTTCCTCGATCGGCACCGTGTACTCGTCGTCCACCCGCGGATAGACCGGGCGCCCGAATGTCATCGTGCTGCGGTCGGGCCAGTGAAGCTGATAGAGATCGACATAATCGGTTTTCAGGCGTGCGAGGCTGCCGTCGAGCGCTTCGGTCAGGCTCTTGCGATCGAACTGGTTGTGCCCGCCGCGAACGTGCCGGGGGTTGTGCGGCTGGCGCCCGGGGCCCGTCGCTTTTGTCGCGAGCACGATTTTTTCGCGTGCCGCGCGATGCTTCTCGAGCCACGAGCCGATGAAGCGCTCGGTCGAGCCTTGCGTTTCGGGCCGCGGCGGGACCGGGTACATTTCGGCCGTATCGATGAGATTCACGCCCTGAGCGAGCGCGTAGTCGATCTGCGCGTGCGCTTCGCTCTCGGTGTTTTGCTCGCCCCAGGTCATCGTGCCGAGGCCGATGACGCTGACCGAGACGTCCGAATTGCCAAGTTTGCGGTATTCCATCAGGTCGATCGTCCGTTGCCAGTTGCAAAGACGCGAAGCTATCACGACGCCGGCATTCGTGCAGGCGAGCGCGGCATGCGCGAGTGGGGTTATGGGCGGGCGCGCCGTCCCGATCCCTTATGATTCGCACACCCGAGCCCTTCCCTCAACAGAAAAAAACGCAGGCACTTCCCTTTCCGATGCACCGACGTCTCACGCCGAGTACCGTTGTTCTGCTTTCCGTGCCGCCGTTTCTCTGGGCCGGCAATGCCGTCGTCGGGCGAATGATCGGCGGCCTCGTGCCGCCGCTCACGCTCAATTTCCTGCGATGGCTGCTCGCCTTCGTCATCTTGCTGCCGTGGGCCGCCCGCGTCCTCCATCCGCGCAGCGGGCTTTGGCAGCATTGGCGCCGCTTCGCGTTGCTAGGGCTCTTCGGCGTCGGCTGTTATAACGCGCTGCAGTATCTCGCGCTCAGGACGTCGTCGCCACTGAACGTGACGCTGATGGCGTCGAGCGTTCCGGTCTGGATGCTCGGCGTGGGCTGGCTATGCTTCGGGCAGCGCATCAGCGGCCGCCAATTCGTCGGCACGCTGCTTTCGATCGCAGGTGTGCTGCTCGTGCTTTGCCGTGGGCGGTGGTCGGTGCTCATGCAGTTCAGGCTCGTGCCCGGCGATCTTTACATGCTCGCCGCCGCATTCGCCTGGTCGCTCTACAGCTGGCTGCTTACGCGCACACGCGAGCCCGCGGCGTGGCGCGCCGACTGGTCGGCTTTCCTTCTGGCCCAGATCGCCCTGGGCCTCGTCTGGTCCGGACTTTTTTCGGCGGGGGAGTGGGCACTGACCGACCCGCACGTCGTCTGGGGCTGGCCGCTCGCGCTGGCGCTCGTTTACGTCGGCGTGGGCCCGGCGATTCTCGCTTACTGTTGCTGGGGATTCGGCGTGCAGCGTGTCGGCCCCGACATCGCGGGTTTCTTCGTGAATCTCACGCCGCTTTTCGCCGCGCTGCTGTCTGCCGCGTTTCTCGGCGAATGGCCGCAGCTTTATCACGGACTGGCGTTCGTGCTGATCGTGGGCGGGATCGTCGTCGCATCGCGGGGTTAGCGCGGCGTCGCGCGCGGCACCCGCGAATCGCTATCGCAGCATGAACGACATCGCCGATAAGCAATTCAGCGTACGCACGACGTGCTCGCTCGTCGGTGCTGGAAAGCGCAGCGTTTCCGCGCCCGCACGCTCGATCGTCGGCCATTGCGCGAAAAGGTCGGCCAGTGCCGGACTTTGCACCTGCAGTTCACATGCGATCGGTACGCCGGCCGCGCGAACGGGTATCGCGCGTGACGCCGCCCGCCTGCCTTGCGCCACGGCTTCGCGCGCCGCCGCCGAGATGGCTGCCCGAACGTTTGCGAGCGAATCGGTCGTTCCGCTGCTGTGCCCGGACGCGCTCTTGGTCGTGACGAACGCTGCCTCTGGGAAGGCGGCGCGTGCCTGTTCGACGAAGACGTCGTCGCCCGAGAGCAGCGCGACGCGGGCTCCGCGCTCGGCCGCGAGCGCGCCGTAGAGCTCGGCTTCACCCACCTCCGCACCGTCCACTTTCACGCGCGCGAACGCAAAGCTGTTGATCGTATGGGCAAGGATGCCCTCGGTTTTCGACCTTGCGTGGTAGCCGATCATGAAGACGAGCGCGGGCGTATTTTCGAGCCCTGCCATCATGCCGAGCGTACGCGGCTTGCCAAGCACGACGCGGGCACGCTCGTCGAGCAGATCGACGAGCAGATTGCGAAACGAGCCATGCGAATCGTTGACCCATACCTGCGTGGCGCCGCCGGCGAAGGCGCCTGCGATGGCGGCATTGGCTTCTTCCGTCATCCAGCGGCGCGCGCGCTCGTATTCGGCATTGCCGGGGCGTGTTTGCTCGGCATGAAAAACGCCGGCTATGCCTTCGATATCGGTCGAGATCAGAACTTTCATGGCGTGTGTCGTACGAGGAATCGCTCGAGTTCGGGACCGAGGCCGAGGCTCTCGGCAGTGTCGAGCAGTGAGAGACGGCGGTGTCCGTCGCGGCCGGTGACGGACACCGCCGAGCAGAGCGCATCCGCGATCGCCTGCTCGACGCTGTCCGCGCAGGCTTCGAATAATACGTCGAGCCGTGCATCGGCCACGAGCGGCGGCAACGTAACGAAGGGTGCATCGTGCGGCACCGTGTAGGCGGTCGAAAACGCGAGTGCGATATCGCCGCTGCCGTGGCCGTACACCGACCCGGTGCGTGCAAGGCCGGCGGCACTGCGCATTGCCAGGCGCCGTAGCTGTCGTGCATCGAGCGGTGCATCCGTGGCGATCGTCATGATGATCGAGCCCTGCTCGGGTTGCTCGGGCTGCCAGCGCTGTTCGCGGCGCTCGGGCCGCACCCGCGCGGGGCCGGCCACGCTGTGGGGCCGCCGCGCTTGCGCCAGCCGCTCGTCGAGCAGACGGCCGAAGGGCTCCCCGGCCAGCGTCAGCATCGGCAGGCGGCCGAAGTTCGCGAGCACGAGCGCACCCACGGTATAGGCGGCATCCGCGGTGCGCGCGATGCGCGACGCGCTGCCGATGCCGCCTTTCAAGTCGAAGCACGACATGCCGCGGCCCGCGCCCACGGCGCCGCGCCCGACCCGTGGGCTGGCCGCGTCGAGTGCATGACCATAGTGGGCCGGTCGCACCGCGAATGCCTGGATGTCGTTGAGAAAGCCGTCGTTGCATTCGAGCACGAGCGCGTTGACGGTCGGCCATTCGCGGCCGATGCGCGGATTGCGTCGGATTGCTTCGCGGGCCTGCGCTTCCGCCACGGCGGCTACACCGAACGTGTTCGTCAGTGCAATGGGCGTGTCGAGCACACCCAGTTCCTCGAGCTGGACGAGCCCGAGGCTTTTGCCGAAGCCGTTGACGACGGCGGCAGCGGCGGGCACCTTGCGCCGATAGATGTCACCGCCATGCGGGCGAATCACAGTCACGCCCGTTTGTATCGCGCCGTCGTCGAGCGTGCAATGGCCGACCGAGACGCCTTTCACGTCGGCGATCGTGCCGCGCGCCCCAGCTTCCAGGCGGCCGATATGAGGCGGGGCGGGATACTTTGGCCTGCTGACGGTTTTCGCGGCGGCGTTGCGCATACTCATGGACGGTCGAGCTTCGGATCGAGCGCATCGCGCAGGCCGTCGCCGAGCAGGTTGAACGAAAGCACGGTAAGCAAAATCGCGAGGCACGGAAAGAGCGCGATATGCGGTGCGGCGACCATATCGGCGCGGGCCTCGTTGATCATGGCTCCCCATTCGGGCGTGGGCGGCTGCGCGCCGAGGCCCAGAAACGAGAGGCTGGCCGCCGTAATGATCGAGGTGCCGATGCGCATCGTGAAGTACACCACGATCGACGACAGCGAACCGGGCAGAATGTGCCGCACGATGATCGTCCAGTCGTTGGCTCCGATGCTGCGCGCCGCTTCCACATAGGTCAGATGCTTGAGCATCAGCGTATTGCCGCGCACCAGGCGCGCGAATGCGGGCACGCTGAAGATGGCGACCGCGCAGACCACGTTCACCATGCCGTTGCCGAGCACGGCCACGACGCCGATGGCGAGCAGCACGCCGGGGAACGCGAACAGCACGTCGGCCACGCGCATCGTCGCGCGATCGATCCACCCTTCGTAATAACCCGCAAGCAGGCCGAAGAACGTGCCGACGAACGCGCCGATCGCCACGGAAAAGAACCCGGCCGCGAGCGAGATCCGCGAGCCGGCGATCACGCGGCTGAAAATGTCGCGTCCGAGAGAATCCACGCCGAACCAGTGCGCGGCCGAAGGGCCTGCATTGAGTGCGTCGTAGTCGAAATAGTTCTCGGGATCGTAGGGAACGAGATGCGGCGCCACGATTGCGCACACGGCAAGCAGAACGACAAACACCGCGGCGGCAATGGCGACAGGCTGCTTGCCGAACTTGCGGCGAAACTCGCTCCACGGCGTGCGAATTGCCTCGTTGCGCCCGTGTTCGGCAGTTGCCGCAACTGCGGCAACTGCGGCGGATGTATTGCCGGCTGCGCCGTTCTCGGGTGTCATGTTCATCATGCGGCCCTCACTTGAAGCGGATCGTCGGATTGATGACGGCATAGAGCACGTCCACAACAAGGTTGATCACGATGAATTCGAAGGAAAAAAGCAGCACTTCGGCTTGAATGATCGGGTAGTCGCGCATCGAGACGGCATCCACGAGCAACCTGCCGAGCCCGGGCCAGTTGAAGACCGCTTCGACGACGATCGAACCGCCGAGCAGATAGCCGAACTGAAGCCCCATCATCGTGACTACCGGAATCAGCGCATTGCGCAGGCAGTGCCTGGCGATGACCCACGATTCGCGCACGCCCTTGGCGCGTGCTGTACGCACGTAGTCTTCGTTGAGCACGTCGATGAACGAGGCGCGCGTGAAGCGCGCCATGACGGCCGCCACGCCCGCGCCAAGCGTGAGCGAGGGCAGCACGTAGCTTTTCCAGGTGCCGTCGGAGACGATCGGCAGCCAGCCGAGCTTCACTGCGAACAACTCGATCAGCAGCATGCCGAGTGCGAACGGCGGGAACGAAATGCCCGAGACGGCGAGCGTCATGCCGATGCGGTCGGGCCAGCGGTTGCGCCAGATGGCCGAGGCGATACCGATGGCCATGCCGATCGTCGTCGACCACGCCATGCCGGCGATCGTGAGCCAAAGCGTCGGCCAGAAGCGCTCGCCGATCTCGGCCGTCACCGGGCGCTTGCTGCGCGTCGATGTGCCGAAGTCGCCCTGCACGATGTGCGCGAAGAACGTCGTGAATTGTACGGGCAGCGGCTTGTCGAGCCCGAGATCGGCGCGCACGAGTGCGACCGTAACGTCGTCGGCATCCGCGCCGGCTGCGAGCCGGGCCGGGTCGCCCGGCAGCAGGTGCACGAACAGGAACACGAGCACCGCGACGATCAGGAGCGTCGGCAGCAAACCGCAGAGTCGTTTGACGAGAAAGTTGAACATGTCGAGCGATGATCGATGCCAATCGGGTACGGCGGCGCGTGACTGCTCGCTGCCGTGCGGTGCTTGTTCGCCGGTTACTTCATCGCAATGTCGTCGAAGTTGAACGAGCCGTCCGGCATCACGTAGATCCCCGAAAGCCGCTTGCTGCGCGCATAGACGACGTTCTCGCGCACAAGGAAGATCCACGGCGCGTCATGCCAGATCTGCTTTTGCGCCTCGGCGTAGAGGGTGGCTTTCTGCGAGCGGTCGGTCGTCTGCAGCGCTTGCGAGAGCGCGCGGTCGACCTCGTCGTTCTTGTAGTAGGCGGTGTTGGGCAGCTTCGGCGGGAACGAGGAGCCCGCGAGCAGCGGCGTGATCGCCCAATCGGCTTCGCCGGTCGACGACGACCACCCGATGTAGTACATCCGCACCGGTGCGGTGGCGGGATCGGGGGCGCTCTCGACCTTGGCTACGCGCTGGCCGGCTTCGAGCGCCTGGACCTGCGCCTTCACGCCCACTTGCGCGAGCTGCTGCTGGACGAACTGAATGACTTTTTGCGAGGTCGTGTTGTTATAGCCGGACCACAGCGTCGTTTCGAATCCGTTCGGATAGCCGGCGTCCTTCAGCAGCGCGCGAGCCTTGGCGGGATCGTAAGGCCAGGGGCCGAGCTTGACGGCGTAGTCGACGCCCGGCGGCACGACGCCCTCGGAGGGCACCGCGTAGCCGGAAAACGCGACTTTCGCGAGCGCTTCCTTGTTGATCGCGTAATTGAGGGCCTCGCGCACCTTCGGATTGTCGAACGGCTTTTGCAGCACGTTGAGGCTGACATAGCGCGCGATGATCGAGGGGCCCGTGATCAGGTCGACTTTCTCGCTCGATTTCAGCGCGGGAGCCTGCTCGAACGGAATCTGGAACGCGAAATCGGCCTCGCCCGTTTGCATCAGCGCGGCGCGCGTATTGTTGTCGACGACGGGTTTCCAATCGATGGTGTCGATCTTCGGATAACCCTTCTTCCAATAGCCGGCGAATTTCTTGACCTTCAGATCGTCGGTCTGCTTCCACTCGACGAATTCGAACGGACCGGTGCCGACCGGATGAAAGGCCACGTCCTTGCCCCACTTCTTGAGGGCGGCCGGCGAAATCATGACGGCGGACGGGTGCGCGAGTACGTTGATGAATGCGGAAAACGGCGTTTTCAGCGTGATTCTGACCGTATCGGGAGCGACGACTTCTGTCTTTTCGATTCGATTGAACATGCCGTAGCGCTTGAGCTTGTTCGCGGGATCGGTGACGCGATCGAAATTCGCCTTGACCGCGGCCGCATCGAAATCTGTACCGTCCTGGAACTTGACGCCCGGGCGCAGCTTGATCGTGTACACGCGGGCGTCGGGGCTTGCCTCATAGCTCGCTGCCAGCACGTTCACGAGCTTCATGTCCTTGTCGAACCCGAAAAGCCCTTGATAGAACGACTTGGCCACGGCCATCGACAGCGTATCGTTCGCATCGTACGGATCGAGCGTCGTGAAGGTCGACGCCACCGCCATTACAGCCTGCTGCGCCGCATGGGCTGACGCGCCGAACGCGAGGGTCAGCGCGAGCGCGCAGGCAGTGCCGCCGGCGGATCGTCGCAGGCGGGCGGGAATGGACGCAATGGCCGGATTCATTTCTGTTTCTCCTTGTGGTCGAAAGGCGAAGGTGCGCGGGGTGGGGCGGCTTCGTCGTGTCAAAGCAACAGCGGTTCGCGGTTCGTTCTTCGGGGTACGTTCTTCGGGGTACGTTCAATAGGCGCCGCCGACGCGATGGGCGGCGACGAAGTGACCGGGGCCTACGGCAACGAGCGGAGCGACGGCGGGTTCGTCGCCGACGGCACGAATCGGGTTCGGCACTTCGTCGGCAACGACGCTGCGCTTGAGGTGCCGGCGCGCGGGGTCGACGATGGGCACCGCGCTCATCAGCTTCTTCGTGTAGGGATGCTGGGGCGATTCGAAGATGGCCCGGCGCGGGCCGATCTCGACGATTTGCCCGAGATACATGACGGCCACGCGGTGGCTCACGCGCTCGACGACGGCCATGTCGTGCGAGATGAACAGATAGGCGACACCGAGCTCGCGCTGCAGGTCGAGCATCAGGTTGACGATTTGCGCCTGCACCGACACATCGAGCGCGGAGACCGATTCGTCCGCGATGACGACTTTCGGGCTCAGTGCGAGTGCCCGTGCGATGGCGATGCGCTGCCGCTGTCCGCCGGAGAATTCATGCGGATAGCGGCGCGCCGCATCGGCCGGCAGTCCGACTTTCTCCAGGAGGTGCGCGACGCGCGTGCGCGCCTCGGGGCCGCGCGCGACCCTGTGAACGAGTAGCGGCTCCATGATCGAAAAGCCGACGGGCACCCTCGGATCGAGCGAGGCGAACGGGTCCTGAAAGATGAACTGGATGTGTCGGCGCAGCGCCTGCAGGTCGCCGCGCTGCAGCGTGCTGATGTCCCGGCCGTCGAATTCGATCGTGCCGCTTTGCGATTCGACGAGCTTCAGCAGCGACCGGCCGGTGGTGGACTTGCCGCAGCCCGATTCGCCGACGAGTGCCAGCGTCTCGCCCGGATAAAGGTCGAAGCTCACGCGTTCGACGGCGTGCACGTTTTGCGTGACGCGCCCGAATATTCCGCTTCTAACCGGAAAGCGAGTGACGAGATCGCGCACGCGCAAAACGGGCGTGCGGGCGGCGGGCGCGTCGCCAGTTGTGGGCGATAGGGCTGCCGCGGCGGCTTCGGCATCGGCACGCTCGACACTGGGCACGGCGAACGGCGCCGGCCCGTCGGTGCCGCGCATCGCGCCGAGACGCGGCACGGCGGCGAGCAGTGCCTTCGTGTAGCCATGCGCGGGTGCATCGAAGATCCGCGCGGCGGGGGCCTCTTCGACCTTCTCGCCACGGTACATGACGAGCACGCGATCGGCTACTTCGGCGACGACGCCCATATCGTGGGTGATGAAGATCACCCCCATGCCGATGTCGTCCTGCAGGTTGCGTATCAACTGCAGGATCTGCGCTTGTATCGTCACGTCGAGCGCGGTCGTCGGTTCGTCGGCGATCAGCAGCGATGGCTTGCACGAAAGCGCCATTGCGATCATCGCGCGCTGACGCATGCCGCCCGAGAGCTGATGCGGGAACCTTGCGAAAACGCGGCGAGCCTGTGGGATGCGGACGAGGTCCAGCATGCGCAGGGCTTCCGCCTGCGCCTCGCCACGGCTCTTGCGTTGATGCAGCGCGATTGCTTCGACGATTTGATGGCCGACCGTAAAAACCGGATTGAGCGAAGTCATCGGCTCCTGAAAGATCATCGCGATGTCGGCGCCGCGAATGGCGCGCATCGTCGATGCCGAGGCATGCACGAGGTCGACGGCGCGGCCGTTGCGGCGGCGCAGCGCGATGTCGCCGTGCGCGATCCGTCCGCCGCCGTGCTCGACGAGGCGCATCAATGCGAGCGAGGTCACGGACTTGCCCGATCCCGATTCGCCGACGATGGCGAGTGTCTCGCCGAGATCTACCGAAAACGAAACGTTGCGCACAGCCTCGAAGACCTGTCCTTCGCGCTGGAACGCCACTGAAAGGCCGTCTACGCTCAGCACGCGCCGTTCGGGGAGCGCTTGTTCGAGACGTTGAGCCGCCGGTGTTTCGGGACGCATGATCGGTTCCTTCAAAATGCTGCGCCGGCGCGAGGCGTGCGGTAAATCGCGATGCTCGGGCCATCGCCCGCGCGTACGAAACCCCGGTACATGCCTTCGGTATTGAACGGCAGGGCGACGTTGCCATCCGCATCGACCGCAACGAGCCCGCCGCTGCCGCCGATCGGCGCGAGCCGCTCCATGACGACCGTCTCGGCGGCGGCGGCCAGCGTGGCGCCGCCATAGGCCATCCGCGCGCTCACGTCGTGCGCGGCGACGAGACGCATGAACGTCTCGCCCGTGCCCGTCGTCGAGACGGCGCAGGTCGCATCGTTTGCATAGCAGCCGGCGCCGATGATCGGAGAGTCGCCGACGCGGCCGGGCTGCTTGTTGGTCATGCCGCCCGTCGACGTGGCGGCGGCGAGGTGCCCGTCGGCATCGAGTGCGACGGCGCCCACGGTACCGAGCTTGCGGTCGGGATCGATCGGCGCGCACGCCTCGGGTGCACCCGGATCTTGTGCCGCCGCGCGGGCCGCGTCGTGGTCGAGCATCGTCCGGCCGGCATGGCGTGCGTTCAGCCATTGCACGTAGCGCGCCTCGGTGCCGAAATAAGCGGGCTCCACGCATTCGAGCCCCTGGGCCTGGACGAACGCATCGGCCCCCGGCCCGGCAAACATGACGTGTTCGCTCGCTTCGAGCACGCGCCGCGCCGCGAGGATCGGATTTTTTGCACGTGTGACGCCGCATACGGCACCCGCCGCGAGCGTGCGGCCATCCATGATCGCGGCGTCGAGTTCGTGCGTGCCGGCCGCGGTGTAAACGGCGCCGCGGCCCGCATTGAAGAGCGGACAGTCCTCGAGCAGACGCACCGCGAGGCAGACTGCGTCGAGTGCGCTGCCACCTCGCGCGAGCAATTGCTCGCCGGCCCGGAGGACATCGCCGAGCGCCGTCAGATAAGCGCGCTCGGCTTCATCGGTCATCGCGTGCCGGACGATCGTGCCGGCGCCGCCGTGTATCGCGAGAACGGGGCGGCGCTTCATACTTTCTTCCCTGTGCCGCGTGCACTGCGCGTGCGTCGTTTGGAGGCATTGGCGGTGGCGATCTGCGCGCTCCGTGGCGGACTCGCCAGCCACGGATGGACGAACTCGGTCATTTCGGCGGCTGCCATGACAGCGCGCTTCGATCGATGCGCGACGGCGTCGACGAGTGCTTCGATCGCGGCGAGCACGGCCGCATCGCAGTTCGCGCCAAGATGACGCTCCGCACGCACGATCAGGGTCAGTCCGGCAATGCGCGCGAGCGGGGATTCGGCGCTGTCGGTCAGCGCGAGCACGGGCACGCCGAGATCGGCGGCGCGCGAAGCGAGAACGATCGTGTCGTTGATATAGCGCGGGAAGGCGATCGCGACGAGCAGGTCGTTCGCGGTGGCGCGCCCGAGATGCCGGGCCGCATGCGTTACGCCGCCGATTTGCGCAAGCGACTCCACGCCTTCGTGATACGGCGCGAGGTTGTACTCCATGAGCCCGGCCAAAAAGCCGCTCGTGCCAAGCCCGAGCACGTAAACGCGGCGCGCCTTCAGGATGGCGCTGACGGCTGCCTCCGCGTTGGCCGCATCGATTGCGTCGCGCGTGGCGTGCAGATTGACGATGGTCTGATCGAGAGAGCGGTCGAACACCTCGCCGCGTGCCGTAGGCGATTCCTGCGCCGTACGCAGCCGTTCGACGTGCGCGAGCGTCGCTTCGAATCCGCGGACGAGCGCTTCGCGAAAGGCCGGATACCCGTCGAAGCCGAGCGTGCGCGCGAACCGATTGGCGCTGGCCACCGATGCGCCGACGGCGCTGGCGAGTTCGTCGATGCGCATCGTGGCCGCGCGGTAAGGGTTCGCATGCACGTATTCCGCCATACGCCGATGCACGGGCGTCAGCGCTGGAATGGCGGCGGCGATTCGCGCCGAGATCGTCGTTTCGGGGGTTTCCCGGGGCTGCGGGAGCGCTTTCGTCATGCGGGCGGGAGCGACTGAGCGGTCTCAGTCTCGCGTTGCTGGAATGAAAGTATGTTTACATGAAAGACCCGCTGAAAAAAAATAATTTTCGCGAACGAGCGTGCGTGTTCGTGCCGGCGAGGTTGCCGTTGCGACCGCGGGGGCGGTTTGGGTGTGTATCGGAGAGGAAGCGCGGCGCGGGGCGGCGCTCGGCACTCGACGCTAGAGCGAGCTGCCGCCGCAGACGAGGATCGGCTACCCGGTGATGGCGGGACAGGCGATCAGTCGTCTTGGCATGCTGGTTCCGGTTTCGTCGGGTGGCCCCCGATTCGAGCTTCGCCGTGGCGAGGGACGATGCTCACGCTGCTTCGCCTTTCCGTGCGCGGACGGATTCGATCGTCACGGCGGGCACCGCCTCGAACGCGCGCAGCCCGGCATGTGCGGCATCGGCGTCGGTGATGAGCCTCCATGGCCCGTCGATCGGTGCCCAGTGCTGCTGGCTGCTGCGGTTGAGCTTGTCCGACGTCGCGAGCACGTAGACCTGCGCCGCTTGCCGCATCAGGCACTCCTTCAGCCATGCCTGATCGGCGGTTGCCTCGCACAGTCCGCGGCCCGGTACGACGCCGTCCGCACCAACGAAGGCCTTGTCGACGCTGATGCGCGTGAGCATCAGCTGGGCCAGCGGTCCCAGGGTGCTCATGCTCGGCTCGCGGACTTCGCCGCCCAAAAGCGTGAGCGGCACGCCGCTGCCGGCGAGCGTCTGCACCACGAGCAGGTTGTTCGTGACGACGTGGATGTCGCGGCGCGAATGCAATGCACGCGCGAGCGCGGCGGTGGTCGTGCCGCTGTCGAGAAAGATCGTGTCGCCTTCGGCGACGTGCCGCGCCGCCGCGCGGCCGATCGCCTCCTTTTCGGCGCGAAAGCTGTGGCTGCGCTCGTCCAGCGACTCTTCGGGCACATGTGCGGCGACCGAGGCGGCGCCGCCATAAGTGCGTAGAATCAAGCGCTCGTCGGCCAGTGCGCGAAGGTCGCGCCGCACGGTCACTTCCGAAATGCCGAAGTGCTCGCAGAGCGCCGAGACCTCGGTCATGCCGGACAAAACAGCCTGAAGCATCGCTTCGCGGCGGCGTGCAACTTTCATATCGGGATCGGAAATCGGTTCTGAAGACCGCCCGTGCCACTGTTTCGAGCGGGAGCGGGCGGCGGCGCTCGGTTTGCCGCGCGCGAGTAGTTTATCCATTTCCGATATCGCAGGCGCGTCGATCGGCCGCCGCGCGCCATTGCGCTCAGGTTCCGGATCGAACCCAGTCTTGCGTGACGCACACATATTTGATGCGCTGCCGGAAGTACGTATAGGCGATATGCAGACGCCCGTCCGCCGTTTGCACGATCGTCGGATAGGAGAATTCGCGGTTCAACCGCTGCGCGGAGTTGTTCGTCATGCAGTAGCCGTCGCCCGTTTCCAGATTTCGCTGCTCGGGCCACGTTGTTCCGCCGTCGTGCGAGACGGCAAGCGTCATCGGCGCGCGCGGCGCCCCCCAGAAGGCCGTGCCGCGCGCGGATGGGGCCTGGTCCGCGACCGTGCCGTCGGCTTCGTCGTCTTCGATCTCGTCGTAAAGAGAAGCCCGGCGCTCGGTGCTGTCCTTCGCGCTGCTGTGGTTGAACACGAGTGCGAGATCGCCGTTCGCGAGCGCGGCGCATTGAATCGATGCGTTGTTGTTCGGCAGTGCGAGCGGCTGCGGCGCATCCCACGCCACGCCGTCGGCCGAGCGGCTCAGATAGAGGTGGTCGGCCCAGCGGCTGCGAAAGAGCGCGACGAGCGAGCCGCCGGCGAGCGGCTGAATGCTCATGTGCACGCAGCCCACGCTTTGCGGTACTTCGTGCTCCTTCCAGCTCATGCCCTGATCGGTCGAGCGCATGACCACGCTGATGTCGTCGTTGCCCGACCAGCGCTCGCCCGGGCGCGTGCGGCACAGGAAAGCTGGGCAGAGCCATGCGCCGTCCGGGGCCACGACGATCGGTTGGCGCACGAACGTGCCGGGCTTGTCGAAGAGCGTATCGATTGGCCCCCACGTGCGGCCGTTATCGCGCGAAATGCGCCGGCGGACGATCGCCGTGTTCTGATGCCCCGAACGCTGGGCCGTATAGACGAGCCACAACGCGCCGTCGGGCGCGGCGAACAGCACGGGATTCTGCTCGGAGCGCGTTGGATCGTCGGAGAGCTTGAGGGGGGCGCTCCAGCAATCGCCGTGCGCCTCGAGCCGGGAGAGATAGATGGAAATGTCGGCCACGCCTTCCTGCGTACCGCCGAACCAGGCGCACAGCAGATCACCGTTTGCGAGCGCGATCAGATTGGCCGCATGGCTCTGCACCGTAGCGGCGGGCAGGTAGGCATCGATGCGCGCGGCGTCGCCGTCCGCGCGATGAAGCTTGCCCGGCATGGAAAGCGCGGGTGCCGGCAAGGTGGAGATGGAAGTCATCGTCATGAGTCCGAAACGAATCGAAGGGGCTCGCTTGTGCGCCGGCTGATTACGAATCGCGGCGCGCCATGCGCACCGCCTGCTCGGCAAGGGCGCCGTGCCGGCTGCTCGAGGGCAAAAGGCGTTCGATTGCCATGACGATGGCGGGCACGAGCAGCGCCACGTACATGTTGTCGATGCCGAACGGGTTGCCGGACAGATACCAGGCGGTGGTCGCGATCGTGGCGAGGATCATGCCGGCCACGGCGCCGCGGCTGCTGTTGAACAAGGGCAGATAGATGCCCATGAGCGCGACCACGGTGACCGAGAGCCGCAGTGCCCTGGTGAAGAACGAAAGCGCGAGGATCTGCGGAACGAAGAGCACGAAAATGAGCGGTGCGAAGCCCACGGCGAACGAAATCGTGCGCGTGACGCGCAATTCGCGATCGGGCGAGGGACGATAACGCGGTACATAGAAATCCTTGACGATCAGCGATGCTATTGCGAGCGCGACGGTGCTTACGCTCACGAAAATCGAGGCCACGAGCGAGACGGTGACGAGGCCGGCGAGCAGCGGGTTCATATGCTGCAGAAAGACCGGCAATGCGTAGAGGCTTTTCATGCCGGGGAACAGGAACTTCGCCGCCACGCCGATGATGCCGAGCGAAATAGCGACAGGCACGCAGAGTGCCGCCGCGATGAGGGTCGAGTTGCGCGCGTCGTTGGCCGACTTGGCGCCCGAGATTGCCTGGATGATGAACTGGGTCGAGAAGATCGCGCCGGCGGTGCCGATCACCCACGCGCCGATGGTGCTGCCGCCCAACGAGCCTTTCCATGTGAAGTAATGCTCGGGCATGGCCTGCATCATCGGCGCGATGCCACCCGTCATGGACAGCGCGACCCAGACGAGCACGCCGATACCGATCAGTTTGACTGCGCTGTGGAGAATCGTGACATAGGCCACGCTCTTGAGCCCACCGTAGGCGTAGTAGAGGGTGCTGACGACGGCGGTGATCAGCGCGGCGGTGGTGAGATTCACGCGCAGCACGGTCGAAATGGCCGCGGCGCCGCTCACATAATTGCCGACGTTTACGATCAGCAATGCATAGATCATGATGGCCGAAACGACGAGGCGGGCCGATTGCCCATATTTTTGTGCGATGAAGCCGGAAATCGTGAATTCGCCGGATTTATAGAGGCGTTTGGTCATGAACAGGCCGAAAAGCAGAAAACCGATTGCCGCGGCGATGACGGACCACGAGGCGGCGATGCCGACGCCGAATGCCTCCTGCGAGGTACCGATGGTCGACTTCGCGCCGATGAACTCCGACATCAGCAAAATGGCGATGACGATGGCGGGCGCCGAACGTCCCGCGACCATGAACTGCTCGGTCGTCTTGCTGCGAAGCCGAACACTGATCCACGTCGTGACGACGATGTAGATGGCGACCATCGCGACGATGATGGCCGTGTCCCAAACGCTGAAATGATTCATGGCTGTCTCCGATTGTTGTCTGATGTCGGCGCGAGGCAGTGCGGCTCGCGCCCGGGGGGCCTTTTCAGGCCGCCTGCAGCGCCCGTCGCGTCGCAAGGTCTTGTGCCTGCTTGAGCGCTTCGAGCATGCTGCGTTCGTCGGCGATGCCCTTGCCCGCGATATCGAACGCGGTGCCGTGGTCTACCGACGTGCGGATGACGGGCAGGCCGACCGTCACATTGACGCCCGCCTCGAGCCCCATCACCTTGACGGGGCCATGGCCCTGATCGTGGTACATCGCGACGACGACGTCGAAGTCGCCGCGCCCGGCGCGAAAGAACAGCGTGTCGGCCGGCAGGGGGCCTTCGACGTCCCATCCGCGTTCGCGGACGATCCCAATGGCCGGCACGATCTTTTCCTCTTCTTCGCCGTAGCCGAAGAGGCCGTTTTCGCCCGCGTGCGGGTTGATGCCGCACACGCCGATACGCGGAGAATCGATGCCGGCCCGTACGAGCGTTTCGTGCGCGCGTTCGATCGTGCGCAGCACGAGGCCGGGCTCGATCTTGCGGATCGCGTCGATGATGCCGATGTGCGTCGTGACGTGGATCACGCGCAGCGTCGGCGCGACCAACATCATCGATACTTCGGGGATGCCGGTGAGCTTGGCCAGCATCTCGGTATGGCCCGGGAAAAGGTGTCCGCCCGCGTGAAGCGCCTCCTTGTTGAGCGGCGCGGTGCAGATCGCATCGAGTTCGCCGGCGGACGTAAGGGCGACCGTGCGCTCGATATACCGATAGGCGGCGTCTCCGGCGAGCGCGGAGAGCTTGCCGTAGGGGAGGTCCTCGGGAATGAGACCGAGGTCGATGCAATCGACTTCGCCATAGGCGAAGCGCGCCTCGGCCGGCGCCGCGATCGCGCGCACGCGCAGCGTCACGCCCGCGCGCAGCCCGGCGTCGGCGAGCCGCCTCGCGTCGCCGATCACGAGCGGGCGGCAGCCGTCGTAGACCGACTGGTGCGCGAGACTCTTCATGATGATTTCGGGGCCCACACCGGCTGCATCGCCCATCGTGATGCCTATTACGGGACGAGAACTCATGGTTTCCTCTTTACTGGGTGCTTGCATGGCAGGCGGTTGTTGAGGCGATCGCAAGGCGACGAGATGCCGCCAGCAGCGGTAGAGCGTGTCGCTTTCGCCGAATGCACCCGCTTTCGTGACGACGGGTATGGCTTCTTCGTAAAGGGGGACGCGCGCAAGCAGCAGGGGCACGCCGGGCTCTATTTCCTCGACGACGGTCAGCGAGGCGATGCCGATCGCATCGAGCAGCGCACGTGCCGTTTCTCCGCCCGTCGCGATCAGCGCACTGGCCTCGCGCGCTGCCGGTGCGAGCGCATGCGCGAGCCGCTCGGTGAGGCACGCGGCCGTTGGGGCCGGCATGCGTTGCCGTTGGGCGAGATGCACGAGCACATGGCGGCCGCGCGTGAGCCAGTGCGCCACGCGGCCGCCCAGCGTGACGATGCCGGGGTGATCCGGCTCGAGCAATGTGGCCGCGTCGATTTCGACCGACTCGAACGAGCCTGCGGCGCTTCCCTGGAGCATGGCGGCCTGCCGATGCGAAACGCTCGACATGCTGCCCACCGCCACGAGCACGCCGCGCGCATGGAGGCGGTTCGGTTTGGCCGCGGGCGTGGCGATGCGTGCCGTGGCCTGCGAGGCGCCGGCAAGGCTGCCGGCCAGCGCCTCGACGAGCGGCCGCATCAGGCCAGCGGAGCCGACCCAGAACACCGTGTCCAATGCAGCCGATGCCTGCGCGATCGATGCAAGATCGGCGTCGGTCTCGCTGTCGCAGATGACCGCCTCCGTTCGTGCGGCGAGGAATGCGGCCAGTTGCGCGTGCAACGATTCGGGCCCTTTGCGGACTTCGTCGAGCGAAACGTGTGCGGTGCGCAGCGCGGCTCGGGAAAGCAGGAGCGTGAGGTCCGCTCGGCCTTCCATGCCCTCGTTTCGCCAGAGCTCCGACGTTTCGACGGGAACACCATGAACGAACTGGCGTGCGTCGACAGTCGTCCGCCCCGCATGCGGCAAGGCGGGGGCGACGATCGCCATGCCGGCGAGCGGCACGAGCGTCGCGATCTCGCCGGCAATGTGGCCGCGCAAGGTCGAATCGATTTTCTTGTAGACGCGGCGGCCGGCGGCATGCCGTTGCCAGGCTTCGCGGGTAGCGGTAATCGCCGATGCGAGATCGAGCCGGCGCGAGTCGGTATCGATGGCGAGTACGTCGGGGGCCGGCGAATCGGCCGCTGGTCTGCGGCGTCCCGCGCCCTCGGTGCCCGGAGCGTTCAGCACGACGACGGCGTGCAACCCGTGGCGGCGGCAGACGACGGCGGCATCCGCGGTACCCGAGAGATCGTCGCCGATGACGATCAGCTTGACGCTCCCCTGCGCACGTGTGCTCATGGCAGGAGCCGGCGATAAATACCGGCGATGTCGTCGCGGCTGAGTGGCTTCGGATTATTGGCGAGCAGCCGCGTGACTTTCGAGGCCGCGGCGGCAAGCGCATCGACGTGTGCCTCCGTTACGCCGAAGCGGCGCAGATCCTGGGGAATGGCGAGCGCGGCGGTCCAGCTGCGAATGCGTTCGAGCAACGTCTCGGCGGCGGCCATCTCGTCGCCTCCGGGCGCGGCGAGCGCGAGGGAGCGGGCTACCTGGGCGAGCCTGGGAGCGATGGCGTCGCGGTTGAAATCCATGACGTGCGGCAGCAGCATCGCATTGGCGACGCCGTGCGTCACGTTGAACATCCCGCCGAGCGGATAGGCGAGCGCATGCACGGCGGCGGTGCCCGCGGCCGTGAGCGCGAGGCCGCCGTACATCGAGCCCAGCAGCATCGCCTCGCGTGCGCGCAGCGAATGCCCGTGCTCGTAAGCTTCGACGAGATTCGCGCCGATGAGACGCATCGATTCCATCGCATACATGTCGCTGATCGCGTTCGCTTTCGTCGAAATGTACGACTCGAGCGAGTGGATGAATGCGTCCATGCCCGTGGCGGCGGTGATCGGCTGAGGTAAATCGAGCGTCAGCGCGGCGTCGAGGATCACGAGCTGCGGCAACAGATGGCGGCTGACTATGCCGACTTTCAGGGCTTCGTCGGGGAGCGTCACGATGGCGTTCGGCGTGACTTCGGATCCCGTGCCGGCGGTTGTCGGCACGAGGATCATCGGCACGCCCGGGGTACCGATCTTGTCGATGCCGAGCCATTCGCGCAGCGGCTGACGATTGGTCAGCCGCACGGCGAAGAGCTTGGCTGCATCGAGCACGCTGCCGCCGCCGACGGCAAGCACCGCATCGGGCTTGAACGGCTCTATTTGCTCGCGGAAGACGGTTTCGACGTTTTCGATAGAAGGCTCGGGCTCCACGCCGCGCACGATCATCACTTCGACATCGCGCGCTTGCAGCGCCGCCACGACATTATTCGCTATGCCGTTTCTTTCGAGGGCCGGCTGCGTAATGAACGCGATACGCCATATGGGACGATCGAGCAGCGCGAGCTTGTCGGGCAACTGCGCGAGACTGCCGGCCCCATGGACGATGTGCTTGACCGTTTGAAAATGATGAACAGTGCTCATGATTCGATTTTCAGCTGATACGCGGATAGTGTTCGAGGGCTTTGGCGAGCCGCTCGCGCGCATTCGCGTCGAGCGGCTGGGCGGGGGCACGCGCTGGCCCCGCCGGCATGCCAAGCATCGCGGCGGCCGCTTTCAGCACGACGGGCATCGTGCCGAGCGAAAACGCATCGCGCAGTGCGCGCAGCGATTCCTGTGCTTGCCGCGCGGCGGCAAGGTCGCCGGCTTGAAAGCTGTTCCAGATCGACATGACGACCTGGGGCACCGCATTGGTGGTCGCCGCAACGGCACCGTCGCCGCCGGCCATGAGCGTCCAGAGGATCAGCGAATCCGTACCCGTAAACACCGCGAAGTCGTCGCGACGCAGCCCGATCAATTGCACGAGCCGATCGAAATCGCCGCCGCTGTCCTTGATGCCGCGAATATTGGGAATCTCGGCGAGGCGGCGCACCGTCTCGATGGCGAGCGTCACGCCCGCCTTCGCGGGAATCGTATAAAGCATGACAGGCAGCGAGGTGGCGCGCGCGATGCGCTCGTAGTGCGCGAAAAGTTCTTGCTGAGTCGCGCCGTTGAAGTACGGGGTAATGACGGAGACGGCGCCCACGCCAACGTCTTCCATTTTCCGGTTGAGCGCAATGACGTCGCGGGTCGCGTAAGCGCCAGTGCCGGCAATGACCGGTACGCGCGAGCGGGCCTGATCGACGGCGATCCGGGCGATACGCAACTTCTCCTCTTCCGAGAGCGCGATGAATTCGCCGTTGGTGCCGAGCACGAAGAGGCCGTGAACGCCCGCCTCGATCAGGCGTTCGACGAGCACGCGCAGGCCGCGTTCGTCCACCTCCTCTTCGGCCGTCATCGGCGTAACCAGCGCGGGAATGATGCCTTTGAACTCGACTGCCATTGAAAGCTCCGATGAGGTCTCGGGGGCTGGGGAAATGATCGTTTCGATCATCCCTGTGCGCTGCCGGCGGGCATATTGCCTCGGCTTGCTGGGCACATTCGACCGTTTCGATCATTGTAGGCGATCAAAGCGGTCCATCAATCGCGTGTAAACCCTCGTTTTGATCGATTCGATCGTTTTGGTCGCTCATGGGTGCCACGCACGAACAATACGATCGTATTGTTCGTGGTAACATCCGGCGCATGTCCATACGTCATCATCGGCCCAAGGCCCCGGAACTCGTCAGGGCCGCTTTGCTCGAAGCGGCTGCCCGCCTGCTTCAGGACGGCGCCACTGTCTCGATCGGCTCGGTGGCAGAGGAGGCCGGCGTATCGAAGGGGGCTGTTCAGCATCATTTCGCGAGTCGCAGCGGCCTCTTTACCGCACTGGCCGACGAGCTGATCGCTACGTTCGAGGAAGACGTGAAAGCGGAGATCGGCCGGGATCCGATACGAGCGGGCGCCCACGCACGGGCATATGCCCGTGTAGGCGCCCGCGTGGCGATCACCGAGTACGAGTGGTCGCGTGCTGTTATTTGCGCTTCGGTGGCCGAGCGCGACGTCGCGGCGCGCTGGCGCAATTGGGTGCAGGACGATCTGGCGCACGACGAGGGCAGCGAGGCCGGGAAGATCGATTTGCTTCTCGCGCGGCTGGCGGCGGACGGGCTCTGGCTTTCGGACATCCTCGGCACCTATCCGCTGTCGTCCGATATCCGCGAGAAACTTCTCGAACGGATCGAGGCGCTCACGCTGCCCGCGCAGGACTGATCCGATGAATGCGTACCTTTACCTGGGTGTGGCCATTGCCTGCGAAGTCGTGGCGACGACGCTGCTCAAGGCGTCCGACGGGTTGAGCCGGCTCTGGCCAACGCTCGGCACGATAGCGGGCTATGCGGCTGCGTTTTTTTGTCTCTCTCTTACGCTGAAGTCGATCCCTACGGGTGTGGCTTACGCGATCTGGTCGGGTGTCGGGATCGTTCTCATTTCGATCGCGGGCTGGCTTTTCTTCAAGCAGACGCTCGACGCCGCGGCCATTGCCGGCATGTCGCTGATCGCGGCGGGTGTGGTCGTGATCAACGTCTTTTCGAAGTCGGCGGCGCACTGAGCGCTAAATCCATTATTTCGAAGGCAAGTTATTCGATGCGCACTTGATCGCTATCGCGCCCCGATTCGCACTAGAATCGAGAGCGGTTGTTTGCTTATTGCGAAGCGCAATCCGGTGCAATGGAAAACTTGTTCATGTCCCGTGCAAGTGCGATAGCGTTATTGATCGACGTGCGGCGGGAATTGCTCGATCATCAGAAGGAAAACGGGCGCGACGAACTCGCGAGGGAGGCGCTCGACCGCTTGATTCTCGACGTGCGTGCGAACCGCGTCGACATCTTCGAGCTTCGTTTTCCCGCCCTGCGCCGGGTGACGGTGCTTTAGCAGCCGATCGACAGTTGCGTCACGGGCGATTCCCGATTTCCGTTCTCCGCCGGTCATATCGAATACACATCTGCACATCTGCACGTTCGTGGATGCACACCAGGTGCATGCATTTCGATTGCCATCGCGATGCCGAAGTCATTGAACGAGCCTCATTGCTTCCGTGCTGCTTTTTCACTGATTTGGATCAAAGTACCTCGGCGCCAGGCGCCACTAAGATGAGATTGGTTTTCGCGATCGCGACGCAAGGCAAAACGAAGCCTTCTGCTTTTTCTTCCTTCGTCAAGCCGGGCCATTCGATCCGATAGGAAACCGTGCCGCCGCGCAACTGAGCGAGGCACGTCCGGCAAGTGCCGTTGCGGCAGGAGCGCGGAAGGCGCACACCAGCGGCAGTTGCGGCTTCGAGCAGGCTCAAGTGCGCGGGCGCCTCGAACGACCGGCCGAGCGGTTCGACGCGAATGAGCGGTGGTCGTTCGGAAGTGGGCATGGGCTCGTGGACGATCGGTATGAGGTGGCGAATGTGTCGCGCCGCAGCATACCGGAAAACGAGTTCGGAGGTAGGGGGGCGGACTCGGACCGCGGGAATGTTCTTCTTGCGATCGTGCGCAATGTTGCAACGATTGAAACGATAGCGCGCGTGGCACGACGCGCGCCGCGTTCGGGAGAACGCCATGATTCGCACCGAATTGAGAGTCGTATTGGCCGTCATTGCGACGTTCGTCGCGCTGGGCGGCATTGCGCTGGCGATCCACGGTCTGCTCGTCGACAAGAGCGACGCCGTTTTCTACGGGGTGGGGGCGATCGTCGGCGGCGTCTTGGGCTGCGCGGTGCTGCTGAACATATGGCCTCGCGATACATCGGAGCGATGACGGCTTTTTGTCGCCGGAGTGCGGGGTGGCGGGTACCGGCCGCAAGTAATGCTTGCGCACTGCGCCAGACGTTCTAAAGTACATGCAACCGACGGAAGCCGGTTTTTTCCGTTGCGTCAGGCCGCGCCTTCCTGAAGAAGGCGGTCATCCCCACGGGCGCGGTTACCGGTGTGTTTCGTCATGGCAAAGGCGAATCCCATGCAGATCACATTTCCGAAGGCAGTCCCCGAATACTCGGGGCGCGAGTTGACATTGGCTTTCCCGGCGCTCGTCGATGGCGAGCGAGTGGAATGCACGATCACGGCCGAGGCGCTCGAGGACCATTTCGGTGCGGCTTCATCCCGTCTCGAGGACATGATGGGCGCGTTCGACGCGCATCGGGCGCGCATCGAGGCGGCGGCGCGGCGCCTGCTATCCGAAACGGATGCCCGCTGCGCCGAGCTGCGCAGCGGCTATGTGCGCTTCTACGAGGCCAATGCCCGCGCTTGAGGTGCTTGGGGTGATTGAGGCGCTCGAGCCGGCGTACGCGCCGGTCGCCTTCGACATACGTCGGTTGCGCTGCCTCGAATCCTTGCTGGGCGGAGCCGGCAAGCGCGCGGCCGGGCGCCGCTTCCACCGTTCCCACTGTTCCCACTGTTCCTATTCGGAGCCCAGATAGAAGTAGCGAAAGAGAAACACGGCGGCGATGATCCAGACGATCGCCTTGACTTGCCGTGCGCGGCCCGTGAGCAATTTCAAACCTGCATAGGAAATGAAGCCGAACGCTACGCCGTTTGCGATCGAGTACGTGAACGGCATCATGAGCGCGGTGAGCGCGGCGGGTACGACTTCCGTCGCGTCGTCCCAGGGCAGGTCGGCCAATTCGCGCAGCATCAGGCAAGAAACATAGAGTAGTGCGGGCGCGGTGGCATAGCCGGGCACGACGCCGGCGAGCGGCGCGATGAAGAGGCACGCGAGAAAGAGTACGGCCACGGTGATGGCGGTCACGCCGGTGCGTCCCCCGGCCTGCACGCCGGAGGCACTTTCTATATAGGCGGTCGTGGACGAAGTGCCCAGCATGGCGCCTGCGACGATGGCGGTACTGTCCGCGAGCAGGGCTTTGTTGAGGCGGTGCATCTTGCCTTCGACGAGGAGCCCGGCGCGATTGGCCACGCCCATCAGCGTGCCCGTGGCATCGAACAGCTCCACGAGGAAGAAGACGAGGATGACGTTGACGATGCCGGCGGACAGCGCCGCGCGGATATCGAGGTGAAAGAGCGTCGGGTCGATCGAGGGCGGCGTGGAAATGACGCCGTGGAATTGATTGCCGCCGAAGAAGAACGAGAGCACCGTCACGCCGAGGATGCCGATGAGGATGGCGCCGCGCACGCGCAGGTGGTCGAGCGCGACGATGGCGAAAAAGCCGATGGTGGCGAGGATGACGGGGGGCTTGTGCAGATCGCCGAGCGTGACGAGCGTGGCGGGGCTGCCGGCAACGACGCCTGCCGTTTTGAGCGAGATGATGGCGAGAAAGAGGCCGATGCCGCCTGTGATGGCGACTCGGATCGAGTGCGGGATGCCGTTGACGATCAGCTCGCGGATGCGAAAAAGGGTGACGGCGAGGAACAGGCATCCGGAGATGAAGACGGCGCCGAGCGCGGCCTGCCAGGTGAAGCCCATGCCTTTGACGACGGTGTAGGCGAAATAGGCGTTGAGGCCCATGCCCGGTGCGCAGGCGATGGGGTAATTGGCGTAGAGCCCCATGATGAGGGAGGCGAGGGCGGCGACGAGGCAGGTTGCGACGAAGACGGCGTCGCGCGGCATGCCGGCGTCGCCGAGGATGGCTGGATTGACGAAGATGATGTAGGCCATCGTCAGGAAGGTGGTGACACCGGCGAGCACCTCGGTGCGCAGAGTGGTGCCGGCTTCATCGAAGCCGAAATAGCGTTTGGCGGATTCGAGCATAGGGAAGGTTCTGGTTTGTTCCATGACGGTTGTGGGCCCCATGCGGGCGGTCAGGCCAAGTCAGCGCTTCAACGCTGCGTCAAAACGTCGTATGCGGGCTGTGCCTTACTCTACACAGCCGGCGCGGCGAAGCTAGCGGCCCGCCGTAATAGCGACTATTTGCCCGGCAGCACCTGCGCGCATGGCTCGTGCCGCGATTATCGCGGCGCCAGGGGCCTTAGCGCCGATGGAGCAACGCATCCAGGACATCGATCGGCAGCGGGAAAACGATAGTGGAGTTTTTGTCGGCAGCGATTGTAGTAAGCGTTTGCAGATAGCGCAATTGCATGGCCTGGGGTTGCCTGGCGAGGGTCTGTGCGGCTTCGAGGAGCTTTTGCGAGGCTTGCAGCTCGCCGTCGGCATGAATGACCTTGGCGCGGCGCTCGCGCTCCGCCTCTGCCTGCCGCGCGATGGCGCGGATCATGGATTCGTTGATGTCCACATGCTTGATCTCGACGTTGGATACCTTGATGCCCCAGGCATCGGTTTGCGTGTCGAGCACTTTCTGGATATCGGCATTGAGCTGCTCGCGTTCGGCGAGCAGTTCGTCGAGCTCGTGCTTGCCGAGCACCGCGCGCAGCGTCGTTTGCGCGAGCTGACTGGTTGCTTCGAAAAAGCGGGCAACCTGGATGACGGCCCGCTCCGGATCGACGACGCGAAAATAAACGACGGCATTGACCTTGACGGACACGTTGTCGCGCGTAATGACGTCCTGCGGCGGCACGTCGAACACGACGGTGCGCAAATCCATCCGTACGGCTTGCTGAATGATCGGGACGATGAGCACGAGCCCGGGCCCCTTGACCTTCCAAAAGCGTCCGAGCATGAAGACGACGCCGCGCTCGTACTCGCGAAAAATGCGGATCGACGACGCCACGAGGATGATGGCG
This sequence comes from Trinickia caryophylli, assembly GCF_034424545.1. NCBI lineage: Bacteria > Pseudomonadati > Pseudomonadota > Betaproteobacteria > Burkholderiales > Burkholderiaceae > Trinickia > Trinickia caryophylli. Next base: position 2,284,282 of record NZ_CP139971.1, read on the forward strand.
AAAAAAATGAGCAGGCTACTGAAGCCGAACGTAAAGCCGATCATGAAGTTCTCCTTTCATTGGCGCTCGGTGCTTGTTCCGGGCTGTGCGCGGGGCAGGGAGGATCGAGCGGCGCGACGGTCAGCGTAAGGCCACTGCGCGCGGTGACGCGTACGCGGCATCCGGGCGCAAGCGGTTGAGCACAGCGCACGCGCCAGCGTTCGCCTTGCACGCGGGCCCAGCCCGTCATTTCGGGCGCCGCGTCCTCCTGGGCCTGCAAGCCCTGGTCGATGATTTCGCCGGTGCTGCCGATCAGTGCCTGCGCGCCGGTGACGACGGGGCGCAGGCGGGCCTGCATGGCGAAGCGCGAGACGAAAAGGACCAAAACGAGGCCTGTGGTGGCGAGCGCGGCGATGACGGGCCAGGGTATGCCGTAGCCGGGCACGTCGGTATCGATGAGCATGACGGCGCCCGCCGCGAAGGCGACGATACCGCCGAAGCCCAGGGAGCCGAAGGTCGGCAGGAACGCTTCGGCGACCAGAAAAGCAAGTCCGAGAAAGATCAGGGCGAGCCCCGTATAACTTATCGGCAGTAGTTGCAGCGCAAAGAGCCCGAGCAGCAGTGAAATGGCGCCGGCCACGCCCGGCAGTACGAAGCCCGGGTTGGCGAACTCGAAGAAAAGCCCGTACACGCCGATCGTGAGCAGGATAAGCGCGACGTTCGGATCGGTGATGACGGCGAGCGCGCGCGTGCGCCAATCGGGCTCGAGCGTGACGATGGGGGCATGCGCGGTGGCCAGTTGCCTCGCACCGGCCGCGGTCTCGACACGCCGGCCATCGAGTTTGCGCAGCAGCTCCGCGGTATCGCTCGCCATCAAGTCGATCACATGCTGCTCGAGGGCCTCGTTTGCCGGCAAACTTACGGCCTCGCGGACGGCGCGCTCGGCCCAGGCAGGGTTGCGCCCGCGCATCTGAGCGAGGCTGCGGATATAGGCTGAGGCGTCGCCGATCCGTTTTCTTGCCTCGGTGGACTGCGTATCGGACGCACGGGGTTCCGAGGCCTTTTCGGTAGCGTCGCCGCTGCCGGGCGTTCTGCCCCCGCCGCCGATCTCGATCGGCGTGGCGGCGCCGAGGTTCGTGCCGGGCGCCATGGCGGCGATGTGCGCGGCATAGACGATATAGGTGCCAGCGCTGGCGGCGCGTGCCCCGCTGGGCGCAACGAAGGCTGCGACGGGCACGGGCGACGCGAGAATCGCCTTGATGATCTGTCGCATCGACGTATCCAGCCCACCGGGCGTGTCGAGTTCGATGACGACGAGCGCCGCTTCCTGGTGGGCGGCGCGCGTGAGGCCACGCGTGATGAAATCGGCCGAAGCGGGGCTGATCGCGCCGGAGACACGGATGACGATTGCTTCGTTTGCCGCGGCGGCGTCGGGGAGGGCAGCCGCCAACGAGGCAAGCCCGGCGAGCAACAACGCTGCGCCGACGAGGCGTGCCACCGGCGCCCAGGCGCGGCGGGCATGCGGCACGCGACCGGATGCGCGCGCGCCAAGAGGGGAGTGGCGGGTTTCCATCGTTTTTCGATCCAGCGCATCGGTGCGCCGCCGCCGGCGGCAACAGGCCGCCCTGACGTCTAAAGCTTAGGACGATTCCGCCGCGACGGGTAACGGTGGGTGGGCGACCGCCCCCTATTTCGATGATATCCCGCGCGCGTCGCATTCGTGTATGCCTGCGCCCGCCCGCCTCCCACGGTTATCGTGCCAAACCGTTGTCCGGGAGATAATGGGCCAAAAGCATCGATCTGCTTCTCACGGCATTCGGCCCGGGGGCTGCCCGCCGGAGATGCGGTATGTCCCTACAGGGTACCTGGGCGCATGAGCGCACGAACCGGCGCTCTAGCGCTGAGCGATTCGTACGTCATATCCGGCATCGTAGAAAGCAACGAGGAATTCCTCTGCAAAGAGCCAGGAGTCGACTTCGACGGTGTTCGTGCACGCGTCCGTGACGACCTTTGCATCAGGGTCGACAGAAATGATGGCGCTCCGGATTTTCGGAGCGTCATGGTCGGATAGGTTTTCCAGGATCCTGAACTTCATCTTTCCACCGGTTTGGTTGGATATCGTGGATGCGGACTGTCCGTATTCAGCAACGACCGTGAATCGGCGCGCCTATTGCCCGCGCCAGCCGCGTTTCTCACGTTACCGCGGGGAAGCGGGACGATATTGCTCTGGATCAAGTCGGCGATATATGTATCACAATATGATATATAGCGGATCGCGCCTGCGGCTGCGACGAGTGCCGCGGCGAGTGCTGCCGCGAGAAGCAGCGACGCAGCCGTGGGCGTGGCTACGGGCGGAACCGAGCGTTGTGGTCAAAGAGAGAAGAGTATGGATGCGAAGCGAAAGAGCGACTGGGACCCCCGATCGGAGGAGGTGCGGCGCGACCAGGTGGCCGTCTACGACGAGATGCGGGGCCGCTGCCCTGTCGCGCACAGCGAATATTTGCATTGGTCGCTGTTTCGGCACGAGGACGTCATGCGCGTGCTCAATGAACCGGAAACGTTCAGCAGTGCGGTATCGCACCACCTGTCCGTGCCGAACGGCATGGATCCGCCCGAACACGCGCAATACCGCGAGATCATCGAGCCGTACTTCGATCCCGAGCGAATGGCCGCCTTCGAGCCGAAGTGCCGGAGTATTGCTGCGAGCCTGGTCGATGCCTTGCCGCGGCACGGTGAGGTGGAGTTTATGGCCGGATTCGCCGAGGCGTTTGCAATGCGAATCCAATGCGCCTTTCTCGGCTGGCCTGGGCAATTGCATGTTCCGCTGCGCGAGTGGGTTCGCCGGAATCATGCTGCCACGCTCTCGGGCGACAAGCGCGCAATGGGTAGCGTCGCCGTCCAGTTCGACGGTTATATCAGCGCGCTGCTCACGGAGCGCCGCCGGCTCGGTTGCGATGCTCCCGAGGACATCACGACGAGTCTGATGCGAGCGCACATAGGCGGGCGGCCGCTGAGCGACCCGGAGATCGTCAGCATTTTGCGAAACTGGACGGTAGGGGAACTGGGTACGATAGCGGCCTGCGTCGGCATCCTCGCGCAGTACCTGGCCGTACGCCCGGACGTGCAGGAACAGGTCCGCGCGCACAGCGCATTGCTGCCCGCGGCTATCGACGAGATACTGCGCATCCGTCCGCCGCTTATCGCGAACCGCCGCGTTGCGGCCAAGGCCGTGAATATCGGTGGACGCAACATCGAGGCCGGAGAGCGAATCACACTGATATGGGCGTCCGCGGATCGCGATGAGGCGGCCTTTGGCAACTCCGATGAGTTCCGGCTCGACCGCGATCCGGATAAGAACCTGTTATACGGTGCGGGCATTCATGCGTGTCCGGGCGCACCGCTCGCCCGGCTCGAGTTGCGTGTGGTGATGGAAGAACTGTTGGCGAAAACCACGCGGCTTGCGCTTGTATCGGATAGCCCGTCTGTGTGAATGCGGTGTACCCGGCCGCTGGCTATTCGGTCTTGCCGCTATGGATCGAGTAGGCAGGGCGAACATCGATTGATTGGAACGGCTTCGCTTGCCTCAGCTCGGACATGAACCCGCGAAGGTCTGGCGGGCCAATGGTGGCGTCGAGCCGGATCGGCGGGGGCGGGCCGACCATATCGGCGGACGAGGCACATTCCGTCGGGCAGACGGGCGCGATACCCGCCCGCTGCCGCTGTGCTTGCCCCGGTTCAAAAGATCGATCGCCCGGAATAAGTCGTCAGCCACTCTAATGCCAGCGTGCCGGCGAGGGAATTGCCGTTTGCGTCGAGCCCGGGCGACCAGACGCATACGGCCATCTCCCCAGGCAGCACGGCCACGATTCCGCCGCCCACGCCGCTCTTGGCGGGCAACCCCACGCGATAGACGAAGTCGCCCGCGGCATCGTAGGTGCCGCAGGTCAACATGAGCGCGGAGAGGCGTTTGGCCGAGCTTGGATCGAGCACGCGCTCGTTCGTAGCGGGCGCAATCCCGCTGTTCGCGAGAAAGAGGGCCGCGCGCGCGAGTTCGACGCAGTTCATTTCGATCGCGCACTGACGGCAATACGCATCGACGACCGACTCCGGCGGCATGTGCAGATTGCCGAAGCTCGCGATGAAATGAGCCATGGCGCGATTTCGTTCGGCATGCAGAAGCTCGGACTGCGCAACGCGCGAATCGTAATCGACGTCTGCGGCGCCGCTCAGGCGGCGCACGAACTGAACGAGCGCGGTTTCGGCGCGCACGAAGCGGCGGCAGAGCACGTCGGTGACGACTAGTGCGCCGGCGTTGATGAATGGATTGCGCGGCAGACCGCGCTCGGTTTCGAGCTGCACGAGCGAGTTGAATGCCGTCCCCGATGGTTCGCGACCGACCCGTTGCCAGAGGGCGTCGCCGAGCAGTTGGAAGGCGAGCGTGCACGCGAACAGTTTCGAGATGCTTTGGATCGAGAAGCGTTCGTCGGCGTCGCCGACGCGATACACGTCGCCGGCGAGTGTGACGATGGCCATGCCGAAGCTGTCGGCAGGCACTTTTGCCAGTTCGGGAATGTAGTTCGCCACGCGCCCAATGGAACGCCATGGCGTGATGTCGTTATAGATCTGGTCGAGAATGGGTTGGTAGTTCATACGCAAAGGTGCAGCGATGGCGTTCGGGGCCGTCCGGCTACCTAACTGTCTGTTTGTCGTCTGTTTGTCTATAGGCCGCTATGTATACGCCTCTAAGGTTGGGCGGATGCCGGCGGCGGAGCCCGTATGGAACAGGCAGCGGCGCCGGCCGTCAAGCGTTGCGACGTGGGTTGCGAATGCCGGCCCGCAAGATTCGGAATACGTGGCGTCGAGCGACGCGAGGGTACTTGCGCTCTTCGAGGAAGGCGCCTAGAATCACGCCCTTTCCGCGCTACCGAAAGCGGCGGCGCGGGGGAAGCGAAGGGTTGTAGCGATGGAGTGGCGAGGCGTTGTGCGAGGTTTGTGCGCGGTAAGTGGAAGGGCGCAACGCAACGGCCGAGTCGATGGGTGAAGCGAGCAGCGATGCAAAAAACCTGTTGACGAAAAGCGAAACGCTCTGCATAATCTCGCTTCTCTGCTGCTGATGCAGCAACGCAAGACGGGCGGTACGGAAGGTAGGTACTGCGGTGTTGAGCGACGTGATCTTTAACAATTCACAGCCGATAAGTGTGGGTACTTGATGGCGAGCGCAGTCGAATCCTTCGGGGTTCGATGAAGCGAAAGTATCAAGTCTCACGCTGTATTGAGAGTAAGGTTTGTCCGTCGAGAGATGGATGAATCCTGTCAGTACGTTGAGTGAGCGACCGACTCGAGAGAGTCGAAAACAGTAACAGGTATTGAACTGAAGAGTTTGATCCTGGCTCAGATTGAACGCTGGCGGCATGCTTTACACATGCAAGTCGAACGGCAGCACGGGGGCAACCCTGGTGGCGAGTGGCGAACGGGTGAGTAATACATCGGAACGTGTCCTGGAGTGGGGGATAGCCCGGCGAAAGCCGGATTAATACCGCATACGCTCGGGAGAGGAAAGCGGGGGGCCTTCGGGCCTCGCGCTCAAGGGGCGGCCGATGGCGGATTAGCTAGTTGGTGGGGTAAAGGCCTACCAAGGCGACGATCCGTAGCTGGTCTGAGAGGACGACCAGCCACACTGGGACTGAGACACGGCCCAGACTCCTACGGGAGGCAGCAGTGGGGAATTTTGGACAATGGGGGCAACCCTGATCCAGCAATGCCGCGTGTGCGAAGAAGGCCTTCGGGTTGTAAAGCACTTTTGTCCGGAAAGAAATCCTGCCTGTTAATACCGGGCGGGGATGACGGTACCGGAAGAATAAGCACCGGCTAACTACGTGCCAGCAGCCGCGGTAATACGTAGGGTGCGAGCGTTAATCGGAATTACTGGGCGTAAAGCGTGCGCAGGCGGTTCGCTAAGACCGATGTGAAATCCCCGGGCTTAACCTGGGAACTGCATTGGTGACTGGCGGGCTAGAGTATGGCAGAGGGGGGTAGAATTCCACGTGTAGCAGTGAAATGCGTAGAGATGTGGAGGAATACCGATGGCGAAGGCAGCCCCCTGGGCCAATACTGACGCTCATGCACGAAAGCGTGGGGAGCAAACAGGATTAGATACCCTGGTAGTCCACGCCCTAAACGATGTCAACTAGTTGTTGGGGATTCATTTCCTTAGTAACGAAGCTAACGCGTGAAGTTGACCGCCTGGGGAGTACGGTCGCAAGATTAAAACTCAAAGGAATTGACGGGGACCCGCACAAGCGGTGGATGATGTGGATTAATTCGATGCAACGCGAAAAACCTTACCTACCCTTGACATGGACGGAATCCCGCTGAGAGGTGGGAGTGCTCGAAAGAGAACCGTCGCACAGGTGCTGCATGGCTGTCGTCAGCTCGTGTCGTGAGATGTTGGGTTAAGTCCCGCAACGAGCGCAACCCTTGTCCTTAGTTGCTACGCAAGAGCACTCTAAGGAGACTGCCGGTGACAAACCGGAGGAAGGTGGGGATGACGTCAAGTCCTCATGGCCCTTATGGGTAGGGCTTCACACGTCATACAATGGTCGGAACAGAGGGTCGCCAACCCGCGAGGGGGAGCCAATCCCAGAAAACCGATCGTAGTCCGGATTGCACTCTGCAACTCGAGTGCATGAAGCTGGAATCGCTAGTAATCGCGGATCAGCATGCCGCGGTGAATACGTTCCCGGGTCTTGTACACACCGCCCGTCACACCATGGGAGTGGGTTTTACCAGAAGTGGCTAGTCTAACCGCAAGGAGGACGGTCACCACGGTAGGATTCATGACTGGGGTGAAGTCGTAACAAGGTAGCCGTATCGGAAGGTGCGGCTGGATCACCTCCTTTCCAGAGCTTGCGCGCTCAAAATTAAGTACTCACGCTTATCGGCTGTGAAGATTGACAGACTCAGGGGTCTGTAGCTCAGTCGGTTAGAGCACCGTCTTGATAAGGCGGGGGTCGTTGGTTCGAATCCAACCAGACCCACCAATTGCGATGATCGTTAGTGCTTTAGCACTTACGAGCATCTCACTCCCGAAGGGAGTTAAGCGGTGGTGATAAGCGACGGAGCTATCTGAGTGTCAAATTGGTTGTGCCTTGGGGGGCATAGCTCAGCTGGGAGAGCACCTGCTTTGCAAGCAGGGGGTCGTCGGTTCGATCCCGTCTGCCTCCACCATCGTCCCCAATGACAAATGCGTGAGCGCATCCGCTCGAGCCTTTGTCATTGGCGATAGAGCCAGTCAGAGCGACTGAACAAGTCGGCTGTCGATCTTTAACAATCTGGAAGAAGTAGTAATGGATATTGGAAGCGTCTGATGAGATGGACGTGGAAGATATCAATGGGTAGTGATTGTATCGAAGTATGAAAAGGGAATCGAAAGATGCCCTTGGAATACGGCACAAATGCGAGAACTCAACCTGTAGCGCAAGCGGCTCGAAGAGAGACGCTCTCGTTATAGGGTCAAGCGAACAAGTGCATGTGGTGGATGCCTTGGCGATCACAGGCGATGAAGGACGCGGTAGCCTGCGAAAAGCTCCGGGGAGCTGGCAAACAAGCTTTGATCCGGAGATGTCCGAATGGGGAAACCCGGCCCGCATGGGTCATCCATGGCTGAATACATAGGCCATGCGAAGCGAACGCGGTGAACTGAAACATCTAAGTAACCGCAGGAACAGAAATCAACCGAGATTCCCAAAGTAGTGGCGAGCGAAATGGGATGAGCCTTGTACTCTTTATCTTTGTTGTTAGCCGAACGCTCTGGAAAGTGCGGCCATAGCAGGTGATAGCCCTGTAGGCGAAAACAGCGAGGAAGAACTAGGTGTACGACAAGTAGGGCGGGACACGTGAAATCCTGTCTGAAGATGGGGGGACCATCCTCCAAGGCTAAATACTCGTGATCGACCGATAGTGAACCAGTACCGTGAGGGAAAGGCGAAAAGAACCCCGGGAGGGGAGTGAAATAGATCCTGAAACCGCATGCATACAAACAGTCGGAGCCTCGTAAGGGGTGACGGCGTACCTTTTGTATAATGGGTCAGCGACTTACGTTCAGTAGCAAGCTTAACCGATTAGGGCAGGCGTAGCGAAAGCGAGTCCGAATAGGGCGTTCAGTTGCTGGGCGTAGACCCGAAACCAAGTGATCTATCCATGGCCAGGTTGAAGGTGCGGTAACACGTACTGGAGGACCGAACCCACTAACGTTGAAAAGTTAGGGGATGAGCTGTGGATAGGGGTGAAAGGCTAAACAAACTTGGAAATAGCTGGTTCTCTCCGAAAACTATTTAGGTAGTGCCTCGTGTGTCACCTTCGGGGGTAGAGCACTGTCATGGTTGAAGGGTCCATTGCGGATTACTTCGCCATAGCAAACTCCGAATACCGAAGAGTGTAATCACGGGAGACAGACATCGGGTGCTAACGTCCGGTGTCAAGAGGGAAACAACCCAGACCGCCAGCTAAGGTCCCCAAATATGGCTAAGTGGGAAACGAAGTGGGAAGGCTAAAACAGTCAGGAGGTTGGCTTAGAAGCAGCCACCCTTTAAAGAAAGCGTAATAGCTCACTGATCGAGTCGTCCTGCGCGGAAGATGTAACGGGGCTAAGCCATATACCGAAGCTGCGGATGCGTACGTAAGTACGTGTGGTAGGAGAGCGTTCCGTAAGCCTGCGAAGGTGTCTTGTAAAGGATGCTGGAGGTATCGGAAGTGCGAATGCTGACATGAGTAGCGATAAAGGGGGTGAAAGGCCCCCTCGCCGTAAGCCCAAGGTTTCCTACGCAACGTTCATCGGCGTAGGGTGAGTCGGCCCCTAAGGCGAGGCAGAAATGCGTAGCTGATGGGAAGCAGGTCAATATTCCTGCACCGTCGTGAGATGCGATGGGGGGACGGATCGCGGAAGGTTGTCCGGGTGTTGGAAGTCCCGGTCGCTGCATTGGAGAAGGCGCTTAGGCAAATCCGGGCGCGTAATTCAAGGGTGTGGCGCGAGTGGCTATAAGCCGCGAAGCAATCGGAAGGGGTCCCAAGAAAAGCCTCTAAGCTTCAGTCTCACGATGACCGTACCGCAAACCGACACAGGTGGGCGAGATGAGTATTCTAAGGCGCTTGAGAGAACTCGGGAGAAGGAACTCGGCAAATTGGTACCGTAACTTCGGGATAAGGTACGCCCTTGTAGCTTGACTGGCTCGCGCCAGGAGGGTGAAGGGGTTGCAATAAACTGGTGGCTGCGACTGTTTAATAAAAACACAGCACTCTGCAAACACGAAAGTGGACGTATAGGGTGTGACGCCTGCCCGGTGCCGGAAGATTAAATGATGGGGTGCAAGCTCTTGATTGAAGTCCCGGTAAACGGCGGCCGTAACTATAACGGTCCTAAGGTAGCGAAATTCCTTGTCGGGTAAGTTCCGACCTGCACGAATGGCGTAACGATGGCCACACTGTCTCCTCCCGAGACTCAGCGAAGTTGAAGTGTTTGTGATGATGCAATCTCCCCGCGGCTAGACGGAAAGACCCCATGAACCTTTACTGTAGCTTTGCATTGGACTTTGAACCGATCTGTGTAGGATAGGTGGGAGGCTATGAAACCGGAACGCTAGTTTCGGTGGAGCCGTCCTTGAAATACCACCCTGGTTTGTTTGAGGTTCTAACCTTGGCCCGTGATCCGGGTCGGGGACAGTGCATGGTAGGCAGTTTGACTGGGGCGGTCTCCTCCCAAAGTGTAACGGAGGAGTACGAAGGTACGCTAGGTACGGTCGGAAATCGTGCTGATAGTGCAATGGCATAAGCGTGCTTAACTGCGAGACCGACAAGTCGAGCAGGTGCGAAAGCAGGTCATAGTGATCCGGTGGTTCTGTATGGAAGGGCCATCGCTCAACGGATAAAAGGTACTCTGGGGATAACAGGCTGATACCGCCCAAGAGTTCATATCGACGGCGGTGTTTGGCACCTCGATGTCGGCTCATCTCATCCTGGGGCTGTAGCCGGTCCCAAGGGTATGGCTGTTCGCCATTTAAAGAGGTACGTGAGCTGGGTTTAAAACGTCGTGAGACAGTTTGGTCCCTATCTGCCGTGG